>CANNKG010000009.1 GCA_947505105.1 Methylococcaceae bacterium
AAGGATGTCGAGGAGGTGATGAAAAAACTTAACCATCGACCACGGAAAAGCCTTAACTATAAAACACCTCATTCAGTCTTTTTTGCAGAATCTTTGCCGAAGGCCGCATGACAACTAGGATTGCACTTCGGAGTTGAATCCGCCGTATAAGCAACTACGAGTTTCCCGAATGTCATGCCATTTGACTCAATGGTGGAGGAAGTCGAAGCCAGCATTTCATCGGTATTGACATTGCCTGAAATCTTATCTCCCAAGGTAATACTCACTCGCGTATCTTTTGGGTAGCGCATGCCTTTTGGGATTAATCGAAGCACCCGTGCGATAAATGTATCAATATCGTTCATTTGCTGGGTCGCTCTTGAAATCATGTAGATGGTTTGAATTTCTTTGAGCTGCTCAGTGCTTTGCGTTTGATCGATAATGGTCACTACAAAATGTGGCCTATCGGCATCGAAATCAGGTAATAAAGTGGCATGGATATCAACGGTATAACTTGTGTTGACCGCTTGCATTGCCACATCGCACATTATCGCTTGCCCGATATTTTTTGCATTCTCCAATAGATGATGGAGTCGTCCATGATCTTGTTTTTTGACAAGGCGCGGAAAGAAGTATGATCCTAAATTTGTTCTTGGTAGGTTGAATTTTTGTGTCGCCTGTTCATTACATTCATAGACGATACCAATCTGATCAATCATCATTGCTGGCATTGGTAGATTGTCAAATAAACTGCTATAACGCCGCATCGCATTATCAGAGAGACTCTGGCTTTGGCGTAACTCATCATTTTGGATTTCGAGTTCTGCTTGGTAAATTTGTAAGTCTTCTATCAATTTTGGAAGGCTAATGTGTCCTTGCTCCATTGCTTTGAAGGCAAGATCAAATTCACTGTTTTGTAAAGCTTGGATAGCAGTCTGTTGAATCTTCTGAAAATTTGTACTTTTAGAATTTTTCAATAAATGTTCAGGTAAGTTAAGCTGTTTTTCGCTACTCATAATGGTTTGTTTTTTTCCCATTCAGTAATGTTTACATGACTTACTACAACCCCGCCTTGGGCATGCTTAATTGGCGCTGCATACATCAAAAACCAGCGTTGTTCATGAGGAGAATGGCAAGGGTATTTAATAGAAAAATTCGACAATTCGCCGGTTAACACTTTACGTAAACCATCTGAGACTGCTTCGGCAATCTCTCCATGTTGTCCATCTTTGACCTGACACACATCAAAATAATTGACCCCTGGTCCAGTACGGAGCATACCGCGTTCGCCATTTGATTCGGCAAACCAACGCCAAGCATAATTGACGGAAGTAATAAATCCATTCGCATCGAGTACCGCAATATGCTCAGGTAACGAGTCAATAATTCCTTGCATACGTTGTGCGTCTTTAAGATTGGTAATCTCAAAAAATGTGACTACGACACCACTAATACTGCGGGGATGATCAATGTAAGGCAATATTCTGACAAAATACCATCGTTCACTCCAGGTTCTGACTTCACGCTCTTTTACTTGAGCAGTTTCGATCACCCGTTTCAGATCGCTCATAAACTCTGGGTAATCCATGTCATGACTGAAATCGTCGATAGGACGACCAATATCGCCTTCGCGTATTCTAAAAATGCTACTGACTTCCGGCGTAAATCGGGTCAGCTTTAAGGTGTGATCTACGAATATTGTTGGAATCAATGCGGCGCGGGTCATGTTATCCAGATCGGCATTGAGTCGATTTAAAATTTCGATTTTTTCCTGATTTTCAGAGTTTACGGTGTACAGTTCTTCGTTGACCGACTGCAATTCTTCATTAGTACTTTGCAGTTCCTCATTTGATGCCATTAACTCTTCATTAGTCGCCTGGAGTTCTTCATTTGAGGTTTCTAATTCTTCGATAGTTGCCTGCAAACTGTCGCGAGTCGTGGCCAGATCTCGCTCTAAATTCTGTATTTGCTCGTTTGAAACCACACCGATATCAATCAAATCAGACGTTTTTAAAAGGGTCTCATTGGGAAGTCGTATCTCAAATGCCATTAAATAGTATTTTTCAGGGCTAGATTCAATGACGACGGGTCTTGCTTCAACTCGCACATATTCATTGAGACCTTTACTCGGTTCAATTAAATGAATTTCTGAATGTAAGGGCACATTTTCTTTGCTGACCTTGTGCAATAAAGCGACACCTACCGGTGCTAATTTTCCAATTAATAACTTGGATATTTCTAAGCTAGGACTGCCTTCCGATAATTGCATATAGCGCTGGGCATCACCATAGATATGGACTAGTTCTCGCTCTTCGTTAACGAGTAAAGCAGGCGGTGCGTAGCGCTTGATTAAGTGAGATAAACCACTGTCGATAATATTAGTTTCAAGCGTCCAGGCTCGCTCTCGACGGATTTGACCCGCGCGCGGTCGAGAGTCGACTCGATTCGAGGTATGTTTTAAATCAAGGGGTAATTTGACCGAACGGAGTACACGGTAAATTTTATGTTTGGAGTTGATGACGGTGAAATCTTTGTGGAGACTTCCCAGTGATTCACTGGAACCTAGTAACAAAAAACCATTTTGTATTAACGAATATTGGAAGCGTAACAACGCTTTTTCTTGTGCATAATTTTCAAAATAAATCAAAGTATTACGGCAGCTTACCAGATTCATGCGGGTGAACGGCGGGTCTTCAAGGATGTTGTGTTTGGCAAAAACAATATGTTGACGAATATCGTTTTTAACCACAAATTGCGTGCCATTTCGATTAAAAAAACGCTCCAGGCGTTCTGGTGAAAGTTCATTTACGATACCTTCTGAATAAATTCCGGCACTGGCAACATCAATATGTTGTTGTTCGACATCGGTCGCAAATATTTTGAGTTGTGGCCAGCGTTTGAGACGGTCAAAAGCCTCGGCGAATAACATCGCCAAGGTGTAGGCTTCTTCGCCTGTCGAGCATCCGGCGACCCAAACACGGATCGGTTGCGATTCTTTATGATCGGCAACGATATTGGTTATCACCGACTGTTCCAATTGCTGAAAAGTCTCGGCATCGCGGAAAAAACTTGTGACAGGAATCAGGGTGTCTCGTTTGAGGGTCACGACTTCGCCACGTTCACTTTCAAGCAAATATAAATAATTGGCAAGATCACGCACATGCCTGACTTGCATCCGACGCTCTATTCGACGCATTACAGTGGCCGGTTTATATTCCTTAAAGTTGATACCACCTATCTGGTAGAGCAGATGAAAGATTCCTTCCATCGGATTAGCAACATTCTTATGTGAACCTTCAGTGATTTTTGAGCTTGGCTCGATGCTATTGGAAACATGCCCAATGATTCGCTTTGCAAGCATTTCAGGGGGCATGACCTCATCAACCAAGCCGGTTGAAATGACGCTGCGTGGCATCCCGTCAAACTTTGCCGATTCTGGATCTTGTGCGAGTAGAAACCCACCGACCTCATTAATGGTGACAGCTCCTCGTGTTCCATCGGACCCCGTACCTGACAAAATTACGCCAATAGATCGATTACCAAACTCCTTGGACATTGAATTAAAAAACAAATCAATCGGAAGGCTTAACCCGTGTGGATTTTTAGGAATAAGACGAAGTTGGCTGCCCGCCATGGTCATACTTTTTCCCGGCGGGATTAGGTAAACATGATTTGCTTGAATCTCCAAGCCGTTTTCTGCCATCAGCACCGGCATAGGCGTATGCCGAGACAGTAGATTGTCCATCATGCTTTTATGATCTGGAGAAAGGTGTTGAATCACCACAATTGCCGCGCCTGAATCAGCTGGAAGCTCGTCGAAAAAACGTTCTAAAGCATCTAAACCACCGGCAGAAGCACCTATCGCGACGACATAACCATTAAATTTTGCATTTGAAGTACGTTTTTTAACAGGTGTTGAATCGAAATCGGACACTTGCTCTATCAGAGAAGTTCCAAAATCATTTGATAACGAGTTTATCTCACTTTTATCTTGCGCCATATGCGAAGAAACCTCGTATTTGAGAGAAAAATAGGGTAGGCAAACAGTATTGCAAATGCGCTATTAGGCATGGCTAATTTAGGTTTCAGTGTTGGGCATATCTTTTAAATGCTGTATGCATTCAGGGTAAAAGTTGCTTCAGTCAATTATGGTCACAGTGTGTAAACTAAACTATAGAACACTAAGATTAGTAATGGTTATTTAATGGTGATTAGTAACCCAAATTTGGCGATATCCAATGATTTTTTGACCTCTCCTTTGGCACCAAATAGGTAAAAATTTTGTTTGTTGGTTTTAGTATGATCTTGCAATAACAGTAACATTCCTAACGCTGAACTATCCAGATATTCAACATTTTGCAAATCAACGACCACAGTTTTCATATCGGATGTAATCTTCTGCATAGCATTACGAAAAGACGAATTGACACTAAAATTAAACTGCTGAGAGATTTTTATAGTGAAAGTTTCTGTTTCTGGATTAAATTGAGTAGTAATTGCCATGATGTTCACTATTCGTTGTAAAAGCATTGAAACGATACTTTATTGTTGGAGGCCTAATATTATTGTGAGGAAAAGCTTTATTTTTCATGATTAAAGACTCTATATTTGTAAGCGTTATGGTAGGGGAGAGCTTAAGAAATTTACTGTTTTAGGCGTTCAAATTTTGCGTTGCTCAAAATGTCGTAATTGCTGCTCTTGATTTTTTGCTATTTTTTTACGGGTATAATGACTTTATACCAATTTTCTACATTAAAATTTATGCGGTTTTTTTAATTTTAGTTGAATAATGAAATATTACTATCAGTGGATAGCTGAAAATTATGAAATCATTTCAAGAAGCTATATGTAAGCATTTGTCCTACATTTGGATGTGCTAGTTATTTTGGAGGTAGCAGCTGATAGGAGTGCGCATACGTGGTAATTTCAGAGTTTTTGGATAAATGTAATTTTTCCAGCAGTCGAGATCGATAAGTGCTGACCGTTTTAACACTGATAAAAAGCTCATTTGCAATTTCAGTTATCGACTTTCCGCTTGCAATACTTTGTAAAATCTGGAATTCTCGGGCAGATAACAGTTCATGCGCGGGTATCTCCTGGCTTATTCCTAAGGCATCTGCAAGCTTTTCTGCCAGTTTAGGCGTAATAAATTTACCACCGTTCGCGACTTTATGGATGGCTTCGACCAGTTGTTCAGGAGCGCTTTCTTTCGTGAGGTATCCAGAGGCTCCTTCGCGGATTACCCGGACGGCATATTGATCTTCAGGATACATACTGAGGATTAACACCGGTAAAGCCGGTATTTTATGCCTGATTATTCTTAGGATATCAATTCCGCTTTTGTCTGGCAGGGCAATATCCAACAATAGCACGTCGCAAAATTTTGGATCATGATTGGCGTATTCTAGTGTATCTAGCGCTGTTGAGGCTTCACCACAGACCACGATATCATGATCTTGGAGCAGTTTCTTCAAGCCAGAACGCATTAGGACATGATCGTCAGTGATAAAAACTCTGATCATGGATGTTAACCTCTATTTATAGAATGGGTAACGTATTCAGCGGTATCGTGAGACTGATTTGTGTCCCACCTTCTGCCACGTTGGTAATTGTTAAGGTTCCGTCCAGATAATCGGCGCGCTCACGCATGCCGAGTAAACCAAACGCATTAAACCGGTTTATATCTTTTTCTGTGATACCGCAACCATTATCCTCAATGGTCATGGTGAGGTTGCCTTGGTCAAGTTCCAGATGAAGAAATACTTCGGTCGCATTGGTATGTTTGGTAATGTTGGTTAGACTTTCCTGGAGGATGCGAAATACTGCCGAGGCGCGTAATGAATCTTCGATCGGAATTTCATCCGGCAGCGCCTTGATGCATTGAATAGTTGTTCGACTCGCGAAATCATCGATCAGCCAGTCGATCGCATCTCGTAATCCAAGGGTATCAAGGATACTTGGGCGGAGGTCAGTGGCTATTATTTTGACCGATTGAATAGCGCCATCAATTTCCATTAAGACTGGACTTAAATTTTCATGGGAGAAAGGTTGAGATGAATATTGACTGATGGCTAATTTGATACTGGTAAGTCTGCTGCCCAGGTCATCGTGAATATCGCGGGCTATTTTGGTACGCTCGCGTTCAATTTCTGTTTGCAAATAGCTTGCGAATTGTTTCAATTGCCAGCCTTCATTTAATTTTGATTCCAACCATTTACGTTCGGTAATATCAGTAACGACGCCCAGGATACACTTCTCATCCGAGAAGTACGCGGTATGAAACGATATTAACAGGGTACCGGTCTCGCCGGATTTGCGTCGAAAACTAATTTCCTCGTTTTTCACTATTCCCTGTTGCCGAAGTTTATCCATGACCACTTTTCGATCACTTGGATTTTCCCATAGATTTAATTCGGTTGATGTGTAGCCAATCACTTCCTCGCGGGTATAACCATAGATTTGTAAGAACGCATCGTTTACATCAATGAAGGTATCATCTGCAATGCGTGAAATTGCGATTCCAATAGGTGAAAAGTTAAAAACTTTCGAAAACTTTTCTTCACTTAATACTAAGCTGTCCAGTAACTTATGCAATTGGCGTTGTTCCTGCCTGAGCAATTCAATATCGATTAATGCTCCCAATTCCTTCGCCGAATTAATTTCTTCAGGTAACCAGGGTAAGCTTTGTCCAGAGATATTCTGAATAAATTGTGCGAATGATTTTCTGGGTGAAATGCGCCCACTATCGTCGACAATATGGGCATTTTGGGGATTTCCGCCCCATCGAATCGAATAATAACGCTCTTTACGAAACCACATCATGGTGATGGACGGATGTTTCCGAATTGAGAAAATAAGTACACCCGCTATGTCATCATTGGTTTTAATCAAATTAAGATCAGTGTCCAAAGTATAGGAAGCAAACACTTGCGGGTGATCTTGACGTAGGTGACGTTGCTGTATCTCTAAAATTCGACTCATGGCGGGGGTTGCGCCTGTAATTTGAACGCTATCCCCTATTAGTAAGGCAAAACCATCGGCAGCGACGACTTCCAGTAAATCGGTGTGGCAATCTTGTTGAATCAAGGTTTTGATATCAACGTTACGCACCGTATCAATAAGTCGTTGTCTTCTTAAGCTAAGATTGTATTCTCTTTCCCGCAATTCGCGGATCAGAGTTTCCTGAAGCAGCGTGGCAAGGTCTTCAAATAACCAGCCAAGAATATCGCGTTCCTCTGGACTGAAGTATTTGGGTTCAGTGGTGTGATGGCAAGCAACCAGCCCCCATAATCGCCCTTCAACCATCAAAGCACCCGCCAAATTAGCTCTGACTTTCATATTTATCAGGTATTCGATATGAACAGGCGAAACGCTACGAAGATGAGACAGTCCCAAGTCGATGTTTTGATTATCGTTTAATGAAAGTAATGTTGACGGCGTATACAAGACATCGGGAATCTGTCTCACTTGACAAAACTGGAACAATTCCCTTGCCTGTTGAGGGATGTCACTTGCCGGGAAATTGAATCCTAAATATGGCTCAATGCTTTCAATACAAGCTTCGGCAATCACTTTACCGTTCCAGAGCTCATCAAATCGATAGATCATCACTCGATCAAGACCCGTTATCTGGCGAATCAACTTTGCTGATTTTTGGATAATTCCTTCGAAATCATTTATTTGTCGCAATACGTGAATAATTTGGCGATACTGATAAAGTAGCTCATTTGACGTCTTCTGCTGACAACAACTTTCAATATCCAACAGCAATTGATCGTTGATATTTAGAAAAGGGCGAAAGCTTACTTTCCGACCATTGAGTAGAACCTGTTGGCGTGGTTGAGAAGTTTTGTGCGAGGTGCTTAAGATAGGAAATTCAACCGATGAGCCAACTATCTGGCTAAAAGGTATATCCAGCAGACTTTTTGCAGAACAGCCAAGCACGACTTCGCACGATTCACTAGCGGCTTCGATAATGCCTGAAGAATTAAGCACTAGAAGAGCACCATGTGGCTGAATAGCGCCAGGATATCTTATCGGCTCAGCTTCACAACTTAAAGTATCAACAAGGGTCATAAGATATTAGGGTAGTGACGACGATGTTCTCGAAGGGGGTCATCGAAATACAAGCTATCGAAGCATTCAATTTTAAGCACCAGAGGAGACTGGATTATTTGGGCAACGTTTTGAGATACCATTGCTGTAGATTCCGTTTGCGGTCATTTGGTTTCATTATCGGTTTACTATCATATTGTTAGATTATACTCACTATGTAGTCTAAGCTTATAGCTGTCTTGCGCGTTTAAGTTTAGCTTGGTATTTATCGATTATTTATTGAGCGTGATATTTTTATGGATGATTCTGTTATCCTGACGAGAAGATTATTTTAGTTGTCGAATTTAACGGAAAATTAATTATCATGACGGGCATGCATAGTGAATTGGTATTGGTTAGGATTGTATTTACGGCAAATCGGTCGCCCACCAGTGGCATAAATTTTTCTTAAAAGTAGCCTCAATTTTAAATACTGACTCTCAGCAGTTCGTTAAAAATTCCTGCTTTGATTTAAAATGCATTAATAATGCAAGCATACCCATTCATGGAGTACAGATGAATACTTTGATACACGATTTATTTTATGGGGTTGCAATCGGTGATGGCATTGGAAATCCGCTGGAATTTATTCACCCGACCCTAGAGATGTATGAAAACGCCAGCAGTCGTCCGCTGTTGATTAGCGACGATACCCAGTTAACCTGTTTTTTGGCGGAGGAATTGGCCGCTAATGGTCTGGATGCCGACTTTAGCAAGGCACATATCCGCTGGTTTAAGACTCAAATTGAACGAGAAGTCCCGCGTCAGGCTGAAGGCTTGCTGAAGTTTATTGAGCTATATGAACGGGAAGCGCCCGGTAATACCTGTTTATCGGCCTGCGCCAGTTTGACGGCGGGTCATACGGTCAATAACGACTCTAAAGGCAATGGCACCGTAATGCGCTGTATGCCGATTGCGTTGTATGGGCATTTGAAAGGCTGGTCGCTTGAGGATATGGTTCAAATGGCCAGAAATGATGCCGAAACTACTCATAAGCATCCTTATGCCGCGATGTGTAGCGCGTGGTTGGTAGCCTTTTACGCGTTATTACTTGCCAAAACAGCGATGACGTCTGCCGCGAAACAGGCGCTTGAGTTGGCCGAAGCAGACGATACCGTTTCAGGTTTGATCCTAACGGCGTTAAACCTTAAAACTTTTCAACAAGAAATCTATCAGCTGAGCGGATGGGTAGCCGAGGAGGCGATTGCGATTGCACTTGGATGTGCTTTTCATAGCCCTACGTTTGAGGAAGGCATTGAAAAAGCGGTGATGATCAATGGCGACTCAGACACAGTCGGCACTATCGCGGGCGCCATGCTCGTCGCCAAAGGCTATACGCCACCCCAAAAATGGGTTGAATTAGTCGTGGCTAATGAGCCAATTGATTACGTCATTAAACTATTTAAAGAATCCTAAGTTATTGTATGCATCTTACTCAATCTCTGACCAGAACTTTTTATTGTCTAGCCCCACGGATATCTTTCATCGATCGTTATCTCAGGTTAACCTTACTTGCCGCAGTGTTCCTGGCTGATTCCGGCTGTAATTCATTCGGACCGGATAATTTAAGAGGGACTCATCCTCTCTATAACGAAGCAATCGTTAGCAGTATGAACGAACAGCTGGTATTGAATATTGTGCGTACTCATTATCGCGATCCACTATTTTTTCTCGATGTTGCGAGCGTTACGGCCACTATGAAGCTGGATATGAGCGCCGGCCTTGACCAATCTCAAATTGGCTGGAATGGTGGCAGCGACCTTATAAAATACAGTTTTGGCGCCGCTTACACGACTTCGCCGACCATCTCTTATGCACCACTGCAAGGCGAGGGATTCGTCAAAAGCGTATTGAGCCCGATTCCTATCGAAGTCTTATTCTCTCTGGGCGGATCGGGTTGGAGTACCCGGCGGGTTTTCGGTCTTTGTGTGGAACGCATCAATGGCTTGGAAAATGCTCCGAGTGCTTCCGGACCCACTCCCGTTGTCGCGCCCGAGCAAAATCGACAGTTTAATCGGCTTCTGGAACTCCTGGAAACCCTGGCAGGGCATCATCTGATCATTCCACGGGTCAATACCGATACTAAAGAAATACAACTGGAAATCAAGAATTCCGTAAAATTCGGCGCTCAGATTCATGAGATCAAAGATTTGCTTGGGCTGGATCAAACGCTTGAAATCTACCAGTTAAATAGCGATTTTATCAAGTCACGGCGCGATACCGTATCGATTCGAACCCGCTCACTCACCAGCATCTTTTTTTATCTTTCACATCACGTTGAGACGCCGGAATCGCATAAAAACGCAGGATTGGTGACTATTACGCGCAATCAGAATGGCTCTGAATTCGATTGGGGGACAACACCGGCCGGACAGCTGTTTTACATTCGCCAAAGTGAGGAGCAGCCCGATTGGGCGTTTCTCGCGATCCCGTATCGGGGTCATTGGTTTTATCTGGCGGATAATGATCTTGAGTCTAAATCAACCTTTATGTTGTTGATGCAGTTATTTCGACTGCAAGCCGGAACAGCCAAATCAACCGGACCTACCTTGACCATTCCTGTTCGTTAATGACTGCTTATATTGATGCTGTTTTTCAAAAATGTGTTGAGTCAGCAATTCTCAATTTGGGCAGTCTGGTGTCGGGAAGGGTTAATCGAAGAACGCCGTAAACCCATCCATGCTGCCGACACCTTTTATTTGGCTTTAAGTTGAGAATTGCTGTCTTGAGTTATCGCTCTTTTACTTAGTAACGTGCGCTAAATAACGTGCACAACTAGCTCCGTCTCCCTCTGGGAGAGGGGATTAAATTGCTCAAGTTATTATTGCATGCGCGTTACTTATCGAAAGTATGTCCGATGTCCGTCTTTACCCAGATCTAGGATTGCGCCCCTACGAAAATACCCATGAAATCACTTGAAACTGAGGTAACTCGCAATTAATTCCGTACCTCACAGAATAACAACGTGATACGCAGCTTTTATCAACCCATGATGCGCAGTCTATCGTCAGCAGCTATTATCTGCTATGTTATTTTCTGTGTATTTTCTTAAAAGTTAAGTGTTCACTTATGCCCTCCCAACCTTCCCTTTATCAGGGGATTCTAGGCAATAGAACATCGATATTGGAGCAACATGATGCAGGATAGATTTTTTGAAAAAGTGAGCGGGCTTGCGATTATCGCTGTGTTAATCATGGGCTGTCTTAGACTGATCTTACCGTTTTTAGGCGCATTGTTGTGGGGAGTCATTATTGCTATTTCGACCTTTCCTTTGTTCGAACGACTTGAAAGCGCTATGCATGGTCGTCGACGCACGGCTGCTTTGGTATTATCAGCTACGCTCATCATCGTGTTGGTAGTGCCTATTTCGATGCTGGTTTACTCACTGGGCGAGCATGTGACTTCGTTATCCAAACTGGTTGGGGATTTGTCCGGAATCAGTCTGCCGCCCGTGCCGAGTTGGCTGATTGACATTCCAATCATCGGGCCGCCCATCCAAGACATATGGGAGGAAGCAGATGCTGATATGCCCGCTTTACTTCAAAGTCTGATGCCCACGATTAAAAATGGCATGACTTGGTTACTTAAGCAAAGCGGTAATTTAACCCTGTCGTTACTGGAGTTTTTGTTTGCCATTGTCTTGGCTGGTTTTCTATGTGTAAATGCTGCCGATGCCCGTCAGATGCTTGATCGGTTTATTTATAGAATTGCTGGCTCGCAAGGATTTATATTAATCAATGTGGCAGGTCAAACTATTCGTTCAGTATCGGTTGGCGTGATGGGTACAGCTTTGCTCCAGGCACTGTTAAGCACCTTCGGTTTTGTGTTGGCGGGCGTTCCAGGAGCCGGTTTGCTTGGGGTGTTTTGTTTTATACTGTCAACTATGCAGCTAGGTACCGCTTTAGTTTGGATTCCGACGGCATTTTGGCTGGGTTATCATGATGAAACCGGCTGGGCAATTTTTACGGCGGTTTTGGGCATTTTTATCAATATTTCCGACAATATTGTTAAGCCTTACTTGATCAGTCAGGGGAATGGTTTACCGATTCCGTTGATCTTTTTAGGTGTTCTCGGAGGGTTGTTAGCCTGGGGATTTATTGGGATTTTTGTGGGGGCTACTTTGCTGGTAGTCTGTTTCACCTTGCTTCAAAGTTGGCTTGAATTGGATCCTGAAGCATCGAACCGGTCCGATCTTTATAAAAACATGTAGTGTCTCAGCTGGTGATCATGAATGGTGCCCGGAATTGACATTTCGGGCACCATTCAAATCCTTCATTACAGCCGTCGATGCAACCAGTTTACCCGACGGTCACGATGCTTTTAGCATAATCTTCCGGTGGCTCAAAACCCAGTAAGGTAATGCAGGTCGCGGCCAGATTGGCGATACCGGCTTTTGGAACCTCTGCCAAATGAGCGTTAGCGGTTCCAGAGGGGTCGTAGACAATTGCCGGCACCGGATTCAAAGAATGCGCGGTCTTCGGAAGATATTTGCCTTGCGCATCCAATACCAAGGTACCGGTCTTTTTATCCAGCTCACACATGTCGTCTGCATTGCCATGGTCGGCTGAACAGACCAGAATACCATTGGTCTTTTTCAGAGCTTCTATAATTTTGCCCACTCCTTCATCGACCGCTTCAACCGCCAATTTTACTGCACTCACCACGCCGGTATGTCCGACCATATCACCGTTCGGGAAATTGAGGCGGATAAACTGATATTCACCGCTTTCAATCGCCTTTACTACGGTATCGGTAATTTCATCGGCTTTCATGCGCGGCGCATCTTCAAACGGACACACATCGGACGGAATTTCCTGCCAGGTTTCGGTTGGAAATTTGCCGGAGTTATTGCCGTTGAAGAAATAGGTCATGTGGCCAAACTTCTGAGTTTCCGAAATTGCCAACTGTTTGACCCCGGCATTGGAGAGATATTCGCTCATCGTGCGATCAATGGCCGGAGGGGTAACCAGATAGCGGTTCGGTACGCCTAAGTCGCCGTCATATTGCATCATCCCGGCATACAGCACATCGGGTTTGGGGCCGCGTGCAAATTCTTTCAAATCATCCGCTTCAAAGGCCTTGGTGATTTCCAACGAGCGATCACCGCGAAAGTTAAAGAAAATGACGCTGTCGCCATCAACAATCGGACCGACCGGTTTCCCATCGCGTTCAATTACAAACGCCGGTAAATCCTGATCGAGAATACCTGGAATTTCTTGACGATAGGTTTCTACGGCATCCTTCATCGAAGCAAACATCCGGCCTTCGGCTTTTACGTGGGTATCCCAACCACGTTTGACCATGTCCCAATTGGCGTTATACCTATCCATGGTAATGTTCATGCGTCCACCGCCCGATGCCACGCAATAATCGACCGTGCCATCGGCGTTCAGGTCGTTTAAGAACGATTCAAAGCGCTCGACATATTCCAATGCTGACGTCGGTGGCACATCGCGTCCGTCAATCAATGGATGAATGCGTGCTTTTTTGACGCCTTGCTCTTTGGCTTTACGCAGCATGGATTCCAGATGATTGATATTGGAATGTACGTTGCCATCTGATAACAGCCCGATGAAATGTAAGGTCGAATTTTTGGCATTGACGTTGCTGACGAGTTCTTGCCAAACCGAACCGGCAGCATACATGGCTCCAGTCGCAATTGCCTTGCCGACTAAGGCCGCACCTTGTTCAAACACCCGACCGCAGCCGATCGCATTATGGCCGACTTCTGAATTCCCCATGTCGCCGTCATCCGGTAAACCTACTGCGACCCCATGTGCCCGCAATTCAGTATATAAAGCATGTTCGCGTAACCAGTCCAGATTTGGCGTGTTTGACTGCTTTACGAAATCGCTTTCGGGATTTTTACCAACGCCGACCCCATCCATTATTACTAATACCACTGGACCTTTCGGACCTGAAAAAGCCGAACTTTTTTTCAATTCAATCATTTAAGATACCTATTTACATTAAAACACATTCCAAGATCCTCCCGAATTTAGAACAGCAACATCATCAGCTTAAGTGTACGTAGTATTCAGCATTTCTTTGCTAACAAGTGCTTAAAAACAATCGGGAGCGTTAATTTTTGGACACTGACTTGTTAATAAAACTCATTCATTGATAAAGCGAGTAGTCAAAATTGGTTTTCCCGTGAGTTTTCAGCATACCTTAAAAACACTTATTTTGAAATTATTACCCCTGCATTTGATTCGATAAATCGCGATGCGACTCATAATTGAGCTAACTTTTGAGTAATGAGTTGCGCCACTTTTTCGAAGGATTGAAACATTTCGCCAAAGAGTAGTTTAAATTTTGTTTATTCATTATTTTAACAGGCGATTTCTAAAGCCTGACAATGCTCGCCTATACGGAGCGCGCCAACCGAGCGAGAGGCCGAGTTCAGCGCATGAGTGTAAAGCTCAAAATCGATCATCCCGATCACACCGTTAATTGGGGTATGAATCTCGTGACTCAAATTGGCCAGAAATTCACTTTTAGACTTGGGCGCTTGAAGAGCAATTTCTTTAGCTTCGGTAATGGCTATTTCCGCCAGATTACTCGTCGTTACATTCATAACCACGCCATGGCTATGAATTGGTTGACCTTCTTCACCACGAATGACTTGACCGAGTAAGTGTACCCAAATGATTTTGTCGTCGATAGGGCGTCGGTAAGGATGGATTATTTCCTGTGACAGTCGCTTGATAATTGGCAAGGGTCGCATCCGCTGCAGTTTGACCTTTAAGACGTTCAATACGATGCTCTTATTTCAACCAAAAAATAGGAGAATCGGAAATGAGATGAGAGCAAAGTCTGAGCCATAGTTAGCGGAATTGCAAATACCATGTGGTGTTCATTCCAAAGCGGAAGCGTAAAGCGATGTTTGGTGTGTTATGCCAACATTTGGGAAAGCTGTTCAATGAGTTAGCCAAGCAAAAAGGCTGTGAAATATTGGAAGGGCATTTGATGGTGGATCATGTGCACCTGTGCATCAGTATTCCGCCGAAATATGCCGTATCTAACGTGGTTGGTTACATCAAAGGCAAAAGTGCGATTTCAATTGCCCGTAACTTCACAGGAAAGACCAAGAATTTCACAGGTGAAAATTTTTGGGCACGCGGTTATTTTGTTTCTTCACGCGAACAAGAACGAGAAGAGGAGCGCTATGAGCAATTGTCGCTCTTTGGGTAGACGAATCCGCCTTTAGGTGGGTCATGAACGGGCTCCTTTGAAGGGCTAACAGATAAATGCCCCCGGCTATGCCGGGGTGATTTAACTGGAAAATAGTACGCTGTAATTGCATTACAATCCATGCATAATTGAATTTTAATTATTATTAATAGCAGGTTTAAAAGGCTAATAGATTTCGGTTTTTCTATTTGCTTTGACTTTAGCCAAACTTAGCGGCAACTTCTAAAATAGAATTATTCCAGGTGGGTATAAAGAACTTTATGACACAATCGGAAAAGTATCTTGTTACATACTTTCAAAGCTGTTACATTATAAAGAATACATGACGATAACAACGATAACTTGCTAAGACTTTCGTTAATCATTTGCTTCAAGTCTACGTGATAATAATGAAATTCTTCTTGCGGCTATTCGCTAGATATACGAATGAAAAAATAATACTTTGTATTCAATAATATAAAGTAGTTTTTTATATTCAAGAATTCTCAAAGTAAAAAAAATCTTATCAAAGCAGAAGGGATGATAGTGCTGGTGTGAGTTTAGTTTGACGACGTGTATACAAAAAAATAGTTAATTTTTTGGTTATTTAAATACTTTATCTATTATTAAGATAATATTAAAATAAACCGACAAAATTTATTAATATTTAATTAATTAGGATGTCTCATGTTAAATCTTATCGTCTTTTTATTAAGCGTATTGATTGCTCCTTTGACGCATGCGAACGCAGAAGCGAATTATTCAGAGGTTACAAAAATTTTATCATTGCCTGATGTAGAATTTAACGGTAATCATTATTCAGTAGAATTTCAATTAGGGAGTGATTCTAGCTTTACTCTCATCCATAGCGAGCTTTTAGCTGGACCGACGAACTCTTTGCGGGCGGAATATGACATGAAGAGTAATACGTTTACAGTTCGACGAGCATTCGCCAATAATCGTTATTATTCCGGCAAACTTATTTATGGCAGTAGAGCTACTTATAATGTGGTAGATCTTAAGGAAATTCATTCAATTAATTGGTGTGGTAGTGATAATGGAACAGAGAAACCCGCTGATCAAGTGGGTTATGAAGTTGGTAATATTAGCCCAAGTGGCGGAATTATATTCAGTCCAGGTATAGAAGCGCAGCCATGTGACCTTAATATCGGTGGGCAAACCTATGAAGGTTACTGGTATAGTTTTGGAACATTAAGAAATTATTACACTTGGTATGAAGCCATGACTTATGCTAGAAATGCTGGTTCAGGATGGCGTTTACCCACCAAAGAAGAGTTAGATTTACTCTATCAAAATCAACGGATTGTCCAAGGATTTGAGGAGGATGGCTATTGGAGTTCAACCGAAACTTCTGATACTGTCTCGGGATGGGTTCAATTCTATTTCATTGGCAATCAGTACATTTCATCTAAAACCCAACGACATATGGTGCGCCTTGTTCGCAACCTTTAAGGCTTGAACTCGAAATAATTATAAAGCGATCTTACCTTCACAATTAGCAGGATTATTATTTTTGTTATCTTAAACAGTCTTGTTGTTTGGGGCTACCTAATGTTTGTAGCGTGAAAAATTTTACAGTCTTTTGCTGAGCGGAGCTATAGTTTCGACTCTGCTCGGCTAACGGTATGCCCTATTTAGAATGGAAAGACATGTTTGTTAATTTTCAATAATTACTACCTTAATATTTATTGTCAGAATTAGACCCCGTTTTATAGGCGAGAGTAGCTTTCGTTTCTTAGATTACAGACATTATATTCATCCTAAAAAGAGCAGTTGAGACCTTAAAATTCCATTCGCCCTGAGTTTATCGAAGGGTTGAACGGGATTTTAAGGTCTCATCGTCTGGGTGAACGCATAGAAAACCGTCCATGCTTCGACTGGGCTCAGCACGAACGGTTTTCTATGCGTTGAACGGCGCTATTTAGGTTCATGCGGTCTTGATTGATCTTGCATGACCAATTTTAGTGGATCGTGCGGTGCGAACTCGCATTTAGGTTAATTTAGGCCATGTTCGGTTAATCCTGATCCCTTCCTGATTTGCTTACGGAAAATAGGTGGTTTCTTGAAAGTTATTGTGGATACCTTTTTAAGCCGGGACAAAGTACAGTCGCTGGCTGAGCGGAGTCGAAGTTATTTAATCGCTTCGACTCCGCTCAGTGAACGGTAAGTCCTGTATATAATGGTAAGCCTCAGTGTGTGTCTTGTTTTAGATATCATTCATCCTAAGTGGTTAAGAATTAATTAAGCATTTAGTACATTTATTCGTAACTTACAAGGCGAATATTATTGACCATTCATCACAAATTGATGACAATGCAAACTCTGTATGGATTCTGAATAGCGTCGTCGAAAAATATCGTAAGTAAGGAGCATAAAATAACTTGGGCAACTTAACAATTCTGATGCCTTTCAGAGGGACTTGATTTGTTTGAGGTTGGTTTTAGTAACGAGATTTTAAGAAATGATGATTAACTTTAGTTTGCTAAGTTGAGCATTAATTGCGCATTTCCAAATAACACTATTGCTATTGTAAATTCTGAGTAGTCCAGAATAGTTATTATATATATTTACATCCATTAAACAATTTTCAAATAGAATTTGATATATGAAATTTAGATTATTATTGGTCCTAATTGGAATAACTCAAATATATGCCTGCACCATAGTGCCTGGGCAGCATATGGATCCATTAACTAATAAATCAAGTATAGATGTCCCAGTTATTGAAAACAATGTTACTATCTTAAAAAAACTTAACATCAAATCAATTACGGCTCAACTTATTGTTGATTTAGAAAAAAATATTAATAATTTTAGTCTTGGGCCTGATAATGTAGTTAATCATTATTTTGAACACCGTATTGGTTCTAATGCTGAAAAAGTTGTTTCTTTTGAAAAAAATTATCATCAGTATCGAGTCGGTCCTGGTGATGTACTCTCCATCACCGTCTGGGAACATCCTGAGTTAACGATAACTAAAGATAGCTCTAATAATGATGATGTTATTGGCAAAAATCAAGTGGGTGAAGATGGTAATATTTTTTTTCCTTATATCGGTATGGTTCGGGCAGGTGGAAAAACTGTTGAAGAAATTCGGGAGTATTTAACTAAGAAACTTTCCGTTTATATTGAAAAAGTTCAGATGGATGTTCGAGTGGCAAGTTATAGAAGTCAACGAGTTTATGTAGTTGGTGAAGTTATTACGCCGGGTATTCAAACCGTAAAAGATATCCCATTAACTGTATTGGAAGCTATCAATAGCTCAGGAGGATTAGGACCTGAAGCAGATGCTCGCAATATAACCCTCACACGAGATGGTCATACTTATAGTATCAACCTATTAGCCTTATATGAGGGAGGAGATATCAGGCAAAATGTTATACTTCAGGGAGGGGATGTTCTGAATGTGCCTGATATGCAATTCAATAAGGTTTTTGTGCTTGGCGAAAGTAACATTGTAAATAGCTTCACGGCAGGTACTAACGAGACGCAACGATCACGGACTGTTCCAATGCACAAGGGTAGGTTGACATTGATGGAAGCCATTAGTGAGCAAGGAGGCTTTAATCAAGAAACAGCTGATGCGGCACGGGTGTTCATTTTTAGGGGAGGGACGGTAACTGGCAAACCGGAAATATTTCATTTGAATGCCCAGTCTCCGGATGCTCTACTCCTGGCAGATCGTTTCCCTCTCCATCCCCATGACTTGATTTATATTGATCGAGCTGAAGGTATTCGCTGGAATCAAATCATGAATCAAATTCAACCGACGGTTAATTTCTTGAACAGCTTAAAGGGTGGGTTCTTCAATTTTTAACTTGTTTAGGGTTTCTACAAACTTAGATATACTTAATAAATATATTTTCTTAAGTTATCGACTTTTGTATGTAATAGTTTTAACTAACTTATTAATAATTTTTTATATAGAATGCTAAAGAACTATCCTGAAAATAGATTTGTCGATAAGCATATAAATAATTTTTCGAATGATAATTCCAATAAATTATCTTTAAGTGAAATTATATCGGTACTGGTAAGTAATAGATGGTTGATAGCATTAAGCACATCCATAATATTTATTTTTGGTATCGTTACTGCTGAAATAAGTTCCTCCTCTTATGAGGCTCACGCCTTATTACAGGTCGCGACACAATCTTTATCGTTAACTTCTTTAGACCCTAAAGATTCTATATCTAAATCAGATATACCCATTTCCGCTGAAATTGAATTACTCAATTCTAGAACAACTATTAACGATATAGTTAAGAATTTTAATTTAGATATTAGCGCAAAGCCAAAACGTTTCCCCGTTATCGGTAGTATTGTCGCAAAAATATTTGAGAAAAATAATACTGACAATGATATTTTGAGTAATTTTCTTGGATATGCATGGGGGGGCGAAGATATTAAAATTGATGCCTTAAATTTGCCGACGTCTTTGCTCAATAAGCCATTAAGATTGGTCGCTGGAAAACCAGGTTATTTCCAATTAATGAATAAGGATGAAGTGATTCTCGAAGGCGAAGTAGGTAAACTTGCTACTAAGAAGTTAAGTAAGCAAGAAACTCCGCCAAATTACATATCATTACTCAGATCACGACCGATTGAAGCGGGAAGATTTGCGACCAAGCTATTAAAAAATCAAGAAAATGCTACCATATTTATATCATCACTAAACGCCCTTCCAAATACTGAATTTGTTGTAACCAAGCAATCCGAAGATAGTGCTTTCTTAGAATTTGAAAAACATTTTAAGGCCGCTGAGAAAGGTAAGCTTACTAGAATAATTGAGTTAACTTATGAATCTAGTAACCCAGAATCTGCATCGGAGATTGTTAATGATGTCGTTAATAATCACATCCGCCAAAATGTTGAATTAAAGTCGGCGGAATTGCAAAATGCCCTAGAGTTTCTAGAAAAACAATTACCCACCGCAAAACAACAATTAGATTCAAGCGCTAACCAATTAAATAATTTTAGGACCAGAATAGGGTCAATTGACTTGGATACCGAGTCACGAAACCTCTTAGAGACTAACCTGCAACTAAATATTCAAATCTCTCAATTGCAACAAAAACTTGATGAGCTAAGAATAACGTTCACAAAATCTCATCCATCTGTTATCGCCGTTGATAAACAAATTATGCGATTGCGGGAACAAGTGGCATCGAACAACCAAAAAATTGAAGCATTACCAAAAGCGCAAAAAGAAATTATAGAACTTTCTAGAGAGGTTGAAGTCAATACCTCACTTTACACAACAATCTTAACTAAGATACAAAATTTGCAAGTCGTAAAAGCCAGTATTATTGGTGATGTACGGGTGATTGATTATGCAACCATCCCCACTTTGTCAGTAAAGCCTAAAAAGAATTTGATAATCCTTATCTCTCTAATAATGGGCTTGGGCTTGGGTATTGTTGTCGTGCTGCTTAGAAAAATATTAAGACGAGGAATTGATGATCCAGACTTAATTGAAAATATTCTCCAAATTCCTGTCTTAACGACGGTGCCCCATAGTCGTAACCAAGAGAAGAAAAGCGAAATATTTAATCGAATGGTTAAATACGGAAGGGGCAAAAAGGCTCCTCTCGCATTGCAGAACAAAGATGATTTAGCGATTGAAAATTTACGTAGTTTAAGAACTGCATTGCATTTTGCTTCCTTAGACGCTCAAAATAATGTTCTTATGATCACGGGACCAAGTGACGGTGTTGGAAAAACTTTTGTCTCAATCAACCTCGCTGCAGTATTGGCCAATACTGGTAAAAAAGTATTGTTAATTGATGGCGACTTGCGCAAAGGAAACATTCATGAAGTTCTGGGTGTTAATAAAATGAATGGCTTGTCTACTATTCTTTCAACATCTATTTCAGAATGGCCACGTTTATTAGAAACGGCCATTCTTAAGATACCTAAACTTAATCTGGATTTTATTTCTACCGGTTCAATACCTGCATACCCCTCTGAACTGCTTTTAGATGAACGTTTTGATATCCTCTTGGATAATATGAGTAAAAATTATGATCATATTATTATTGATTCGCCATCCGTTCTCACCTTCACGGATGCGGCAATTATTGGAGGAAGAGCAGGTGTGAGTCTAATGGTTGTTAAATCGGGTGAGCATCAAATAAGAGAATTGAAACATTGTGTCAAACATTTAAATCTTGCTAATGTTGACATAAAAGGTTTGGTAGTTAATGAAGTGTGATTTGATAGATAATCGATAATTTCTTTTAAAGATTTAGTTAGCTTCATAGATGTTTAACAAAATGAAGTGAATCATTTTGTTCGGCTTCCATGGTTAAATTATTTGCAAATGATCAAAGTTCACTTAAAGTGCTTGCGAAATTTCATTCAGTAAAGTAAGTTTATGTTTTTCATAACTAGCTGTTTAATAATATATTTTTGAATGACCTAGCTGAATCATAACCAAGAAAATAGGATGTTTTTTAATGCCTTTACCTAAAGCTTTTGAAACCATAAAAATATGCCATGTTATCACGGCACTTAGTTTACTTGGTGGGGCGGAACGTATGCTAATTCGGCTATTATTGGCTAATCCTGAATTAAGTCATAACAGGATGGTTTTGGTGTTGTGTCGAGCTGGAATATGGGGCGAAAAACTTAGATTTTCAGGT
Organism: Methylococcaceae bacterium; assembly: GCA_947505105.1. Lineage (GTDB taxonomy): Bacteria > Pseudomonadota > Gammaproteobacteria > Methylococcales > Methylomonadaceae > SXIZ01. The sequence continues at coordinate 21,912 of CANNKG010000009.1, forward strand.
GTAATTGTACATGAATTGGGGATGAAGTCTGCTCTAGATATCCCACGCATTTTTTGGCAATTAAAGCAATTGATTCGCCAATTTGATCCAGATATTGTTCAGACTTGGCTGTATCATGCCGATTTTTTAGGTGGCTTAGCCGCGTATTTTTCGGGATATAAAAGCATTATTTGGAGCATTCGAAGAACCTCGCCTGATGGTGATCCTATCGCGACTCGAATCCTCATGAAACTTTGTGCTTTACTCTCTCATTTGATACCTAAGTCAATTATTAGTGTCGCGGAAGCAGGTAAACAGAGCCACATTGCAATTGGATATAAAGCCGAACCGATGGTGGTTATTCCTAATGGCTTTGACTTTGAAAACCTGACGGCAACCATTGAACAAAGAAACGCCCTGAGAAGTAAATATAAAATTTTGGGCGATGAATTAGTGATTGGGTGTATGGGACGATTTCATTTTGCAAAAGGACAAGATTACCTTATCAAGGCTGCTAATTTAATCAGTCAAAAGCATCCTGGAATAAAATTTATGATGGTAGGCTTAGGTTGTGACGAAGATAATAGTAAATTGAGCGGCTGGATTGCTGAACATAATTTACAAAATTGTTTTGTTTTGTTGGGTGAACGTCAGGATGTGTCCGTCTGCCTCGCAGCGATGGATATCTTTTGTATGCCTTCACGTACCGAAGGTTTTCCAAATGCACTGGGTGAGGCTATGGCTATGGGGTTACCTTGTGTCGTAACCGATGTGGGAGATACTTCGATTTTAGCAGGGGATGCCGCTATTTTAGTGCCACCACAGGATGAGTTGATGCTGGCGGATGCGTTAAGCAAACTAATTGCAATGTCAAACGCTCAACGAATCAATTTTGGACTAAAGGCGAAAACCCGGGTAATCAATGAATTTTCAATACAAAAATCCTGTGAACGTTACAATGCGGTTTATCGGCAATTAATGTCATTAGGGTTGAAATAATGTGTGGTTTTGCGGGTTTTTTATCCTCGTCTAATTCGATATCCCGTGAACATTGGCCGACGATATTGACTAATATGGGCAATGCGATATTACATCGAGCACCGGATGACGGTGGTGTATGGTTTGATGGCGATAGAGGAGTCGGATTATCGCATCGGCGATTATCGGTTCTGGACTTATCGGAGGCTGGGCATCAACCAATGGTTTCGCCGTCTGGTCGTTTTGTTATGGCGTATAACGGTGAAATCTATAACCATTTAACTATTCGTTCTGAATTGGATCTCTCAATTAAGTGGCGAGAACATTCGGACACCGAACCGATGTTAGCCGGTTTTGATATTTGGGGAATTGATAGAACCCTTAAAAAATCAACTGGCATGTTTGCGATGGCTGTATGGGATAGGCATGATCATTTACTTACTTTAGTGAGAGATCGCCTGGGGGAAAAACCACTTTACTATGGCTGGCAAGGCAATAATTTTTTTTTCGGGTCGGAACTTCAGGCGTTAAAAATTCATCCTCAATCTAAAGCAGAAATTGATCGAAATGCTGTTGGACTTTTTATGCGGCATAATTATATTCCCGCCCCTTATTCGATTTATCGAAACATAAAAAAATTACTACCTGGCACTTATGCGACTATCTCACTTGAGCAACCTGACCCAAAGCTTTGCTATTATTGGGATGCTCGAGAAATAATTAAAGAGGGATATGCACGTCCTTTTCAGGGCACTGAATCGGATGCGGTTGATGAATTAGAAAGACTTTTGCGTGAGGCTATCGGGCGACAAATGATTTCCGATGTCCCATTAGGGGCGTTTTTATCAGGCGGAATCGATTCTTCAACCATAGTCGCTTTAATGCAAGCGCAAGCCAGTCAAGCCGTTAAGACCTTTACTATTGGTTTTCAAGAAACTGATTATAATGAAGCGGAACAGGCTAAAGCAGTCGCAAAACATTTAGGTGTTGATCATACCGAGTTATATCTGACTTCTATTCAGGCGTCGGAAGTAATACCCTTGGTACCTAGTTTATTTTGTGAACCCTTTTCTGATTCTTCGCAAATCCCCCCCTATTTAGTGAGCAAATTAGCTAGCCAAAAAGTGACGGTATCGTTGTCCGGTGATGGCGGTGATGAACTTTTCGGTGGCTATACTAGTTATTTTAAATTTTCTGAAATTAATAAAAAGCTATCGCGTATTCCAATCGGCGTTAATAGCATACTTCCTAAAGTAATTAAAGGTTGCTCACAGAAATTCTGGAATAGTTTATTTGCTCCGATTAAAGCGCTTTTGCAAACTCGTAATATAAAAGATGTTGGCTTCAAATTACATTTAGCGGCTGATATGCTTAAAGCACGTTCCATATTCTACCGATTTCTAGCGAGCCATTGGCAACATCCATCTGACTTAGTTTTACACTATTCCGATTATCCTACCATTTTTACTGAAACTCATTTACAACCAGAAACCGCTACCTTTTATGAAAAGATGATGGTGATTGATCTGTTGAGTTATCTTCCAGACGATATTTTGACTAAAGTGGATCGGGCTGCTAAGGGGGTCAGTCTCGAAACTCGTGCGCCCTTATTAGATCATGATGTTGTCGAATTTGCCTGGAGCTTACCTATAAGCTACAAGGTACGTCAATACATAGGTAAATGGCCATTACGACAAGTATTATGTAATTATGTGCCTCAGGAACTAATGGAACGATCAAAACAAGGTTTTAGTGTTCCCATTGACATTTGGCTGCGTGGTTCTTTGCGCGAATGGTCAGAGGAATTGTTTGATGAATCTCGTTTAAAGCAAGAAGGCTATCTAAATCCACGTCCTATTCGTAAAAAATGGGCAGAGCATTTGTCGGGAATCAGGGATTGGCAATATCCATTATGGGATGTTTTGATGTTTCAGGCTTGGTTAGAAGCTTAAAAAATGGCTGATCTACCTAAAAAAATTCTTTTTTTTGCGAATACCGAATGGTACTTGTTTAACTTTCGACTAGCGCTTGCCAAGTATTTACGGGTGCAGGGCGTTGAGGTCATCATGGTTTCCCCATCTGGATCTTATGGTAAAAAGTTGGAAGAAGAAGGGTTTCGTTGGATACCTATCCCGATGGTGCGCCGTAGTTTGAATCCTTTGACCGAGGCTCGACTGGTATGGAAATTATCTCGCATTTATCGTACTGAAAAACCCGATATCGTTCATCATTTTACCATCAAGTGTGTGGTCTATGGCGGTATAGCGGCAAGCCTTGCAGGTATTCAACGCGTAGTCAGTGCTGTAACAGGATTGGGCTACGTTTTTATTGGAAAAGATGTAAAAACAAAAATTTTAAGACCGATAGTACGTCAACTCTTGCGTTTTGTCATGAATGGCTCTCATCGACGACTCATCGTGCAAAATAATGACGATCGTAAAACTTTTTTGTCTGCTGGCTTAATTAGCGATGAGCATATCCATCTTATCGCTGGATCTGGCGTCGATATTCAACGTTTTCAACCTAAATCGCTAACCGCTAATGGTCCAAAGCTACCTTGCAAAATTGTATTCGCCGCAAGGTTGTTATGGGATAAGGGCTTGGCAGAGTTGATCGAAGCCGCACGGATACTTGGTAACGAGACAATCAATGCTCAATTTTTGATTGCAGGAGAACCAGATCCAGGTAACCCGGCGTCACTAACGAGTGAAGTCATCAGTGAATGGAAAAAAGTTCCTAATGTATATTTTCTGGGCCATGTTTCTGATATGGCTCAATTATTGGCAGATGCTGATATTATGGTTTTACCGAGTTATCGTGAGGGACTTCCGAGAAGCCTGATTGAAGCCGCCGCCGTCGGGTTGCCGATTGTAACAACCGATGCACCTGGGTGTCGTGATGTTGTCGATAATGGGATTAGTGGCTTTATTGTGCCGGTGCGTGACAGTATTGCCCTGTCAAGCGCTTTGCGAACCCTGGTCAATGATCCATCACTTGCCATCCAAATGGGCGTTGCGGGGCGACTTAAGGTGTTGGCGGAATTTGATGAACGTTTGGTATTTAAAAAAACTCTCGAAGTTTATCGAGAATTATTGATAGATTTCCCGTCATCCGCTTAGGATAACTTTGAATACGCTTCTTTAATGGCAATATTTAAATTTTATGCTTAATCAGACTTCCAGTCTTACTTTAAGCACCCTCTTAGCGCACTTATATTGATTTGCTTTTTCAAAAAACCATCGAATACTCATGCAAATTAGAATGTTAGTTTTTTTATGTTTTGTGTCAGCTTTGGTTAATGGAACCGGCGCATATAATTTACTGCCAATCTCTATGAACGCAGTGAATGGTGTTTTTATATTGGCTTTTGTATGGATTTATTATCAAAAATATTATTGTAGTGGTTCGGAAAGCATTAGGTTTGATCTTATAAAATTGCTTATACTTTCGTTGTATATGTTTTATATGTGTGCTTTTTTACTTAGAGAAATTGTAGTTTATTCTGAGTACGATTTTAATTTTGCCGTTGGAGTTATTAGGGATTATAGCTATTTATATAAAGGCCTAGTAGTTTTTTTAAATATTACCATAATTTATAATCTCGTAAAGAATGATCGAGTTTTTGTTTTTATTCCTATTTTGTCTCTTCTTGTTTTGCTTTTTGGATTGTTATTAGAAAGTCAGCATTTGATTGACTTCAACGAAAATATTTCACAATATGATATAGAGAATCAATCTACCGAGCAGAAATTGATAGCGCGACCGGGTGGTTTCTTAAATCCTAATATGACTGCTGCAATATCTCTTATTTGGTTATATATAGCTTTGGAGTCACATTTAAATACTCAAGCAATTATTAAAATTTCGGCACTAGCATTAACTTTGAGCGTCTGCTTGTTGACTCAGTCCAGAGCAGCAATCATATTTCTATCGATGTACTCGATCTATATCATATTGGTGCGCCAAAAGATAAATTATCTTATAATTATCATTCTTGGTTGTCTTTCCCTATTCATCTCCGCATTTTATTTTGATCTGGAGATAGCGAATGACCTTATCGAAAAATTCGCTGCCAGAGGTGATAGTAAGGAAGATAGTGCTCAAGAACGTTTAAATTTGCTTATTTATGCGATAAATAGTTTCTTTGATTCCCCGTTGTTGGGGAATGGAATCCGCTATGTAGAAAAGAATTCAGGTATAAACGCTTCATCTCATAATCAGATATTAGACATATTAGCAAATTTTGGATTAGTTGGTTTAGCGATGGTAAGTATGGTATTTTTCGCTTTTTATCATAAAAATTCTATTTCATATCTATTATTATGCATTTTTCCAACTCTGATTTTTAGTCATAATTTTTTTGAAGATATTGCTTTTCAAACTTCGTTAGCATTCGCATATTGTGTCCCTATTGATATTAATGAGAGATTTAAACTATGAGTGCAAAATTTATACTTCGTTTCGATGATTTTTGTCCCAAAATGAATTGGGAGGTTTGGGATCAGCTTGAGGCTATTTTGACTAAGCATGGAATCAAACCGATTATTGCAGTCGTACCAGATAATCAAGATCCTAAATTAGATGTAAGCCAATCCAATCCATTGTTTTGGGAAAGGGTTTCGGCTTGGCAATCTGCAGGTTGGAGTATTGCTATTCATGGATATCAGCATCTTTACTCGAATACTAATTCAGGGTTGATGAAAATTAATAACTATAGTGAATTTGCTGGCCTGTCTTATGAGGAAAATTATCATAAATTAGAAGCTGGATTGCAAATTTTTAGCGAACATAATATTAAAGTCGATGCTTGGATTGCTCCTGCGCACAGTTTCGACGCTAATACTGTTAAGGCATTGCTGGCCTTAAATATCAACGTAATTAGTGATGGATTTTATTGGCGTCCTCTCAAAAGACAGGGTGCTACTTGGATTCCATCGCAAATGTGGCGATTTAGGCCTATGCCTTTTGGATTATGGACTGTTTGTAAACATATTAATCGATACACGAATAAAGATATAAAGGATTTCGAATGTGATATTGAGCGTTATAAATCAGACATAATAGCGTTCAATCAAGCACTGGACGACTATACAATTTGTGAACTGACTTTATTTGATACTCTATTTGAAAAATTCTGGCATTCTTATCTTAAGTTCAGACAAAAAATACAGCCTGTCGTAAATATGATTAAGCGTATTTTTAAAGTTTTGCCTCGATCATAATTGATTCATTACCGCTAACGGAAATTGTTAAGCTAGTTGTGGGTGAACTAAGAAGACACATAGCTAGTATCAATCATCTTTGATAATGTCGGGTGGGCTTTCTCAATTGTAACTTTGCATCCTCGTTAGTGACTTTCCATTTTATTGGTAGTGCGATAGCATTCCACTTTGATTGCCAAGCATTTACTTCTATTTTCAATATGTTGATCATTTGTCAAATTCGAGAGAACCTATGACGAATGGCTTAAATTGGAAAAGGCTAAAGAACCTATGAGTTTGAGTGGCTTATTTAATAAAATATAGGTAGCGACTTGATCGGCTTTTGTTTAGTATGCTTGCTAATTTCAAGCAAAATTCTCAGAGTATGATTTATCAATTAATTGACACTATTCTTGAGCGTCACGATGCGGATGTCGATGCAGCTGAGGCGCATGGAATCGCTATTGGAATGCTGTGTGTCGATGAGCGGGTACAATGGACAGATTGGTTCAGCGAATTATTTAAAGCCACTCCGGATTTATCAGCGTTGGAACTGGATGCGTTGGAAGACATGTTTGAAAAAACCCGAACCTTACTTAACGCAGATAGTTTTGAATTTCAGTTATTTTTACCAGATGACGAATCAATGCTGATGCAACAAGTTGAAGCACTGCGTTCCTGGTGCGAAGGATTTTTATTAGGGATTGGCTATCGTTATACTTCTTCCGTTTGGCCGGGCGACAGCGGGGAAATATTGAAAGATATTGTTGAATTTACTAAGCTTGATTCCAAGGCCATTGACGAAGAAGATGAGCAGGCATTTACCGAAATTAACGAATATTTGCGTGCGGCTATTTTATTGTTGCGGGATGATTTACGTGGTAACAGACGGAATCTTCATTAAGGAATAATGTCATGAAACAGAGTGAATTCAAAAAACGTCGTAAAAAATTAATGCAGACGATTGGTTATGGCAATATCGCTATAATCGCGAGCGCCGATATGCGCATTCGTAACCGTGACGTGCATTATCCCTTTCGGCAAGACAGCGATTTTTATTATTTGACCGGATTTAATGAGGCCGATGCTTTGGCGGTTTTTATACCAGGTCGGGCCCAAGGCGAATATATTCTGTTTTGCCGTGAATTTGATCCCAAAAAAGCCTTGTGGGAAGGCGCGCATGCAGGCTTAGATGGTGCGGTCAAAAAATATGAAGCCGATGATGCGTTTCCGATTGATGACCTCGACGATATTTTACCGGGTATGCTTGAAAACAAAGGTAAAGTGTATTATCCGATGGGGCGTAACAGTGATCTGGATCATAATTTATTGATCTGGCTGAATGATATTCGTGGACAATCACGTTCAGGGATTACGGCACCGAATGAATTAGTGTCTTTGGAGCATATTTTGCACGAAATGCGCCTTATCAAAACCGACGCGGAAGTGCAATTATTGCGAAAAGCGGCCGAAGTGAGTGCGCAAGGGCACCTGAAAATTATGCAGCAAGTGCGTGCGGGGCATTTTGAATATCAGGTTGAGGCTGATCTTGTGCATACCTTTATGCAAAACGGCTTGCGGGCGGTTGCTTATCCATCGATTGTGGCGGGTGGTAAAAATGCCTGCGTGCTTCATTACACCGAGAACAAGGATAGGCTTAAATCCGGTGATTTGTTACTGGTCGATGCGGGGGCCGAATGTGATCATTACGCCGCTGATATCACGCGCACTTTTCCGGTTTCAGGTCGATTTAGCGAAGCACAGCGCGAACTCTACCAGTTGGTACTCGATGCTCAATTGGCCGCTTTGGATCGCATAAAACCGGGATTAGCATGGAATCTAGCGCATGATGCCGCTGTTGAAGTGATTACTAAAGGATTAGTGAAATTGGGTTTGCTAAAAGGCCGAGTGCCGACCTTGATTAAAAATGAAAAATATAAAGAATTTTTTATGCATCGCATCGGTCATTGGTTGGGGATGGATGTGCATGATGTCGGCGCCTATAAAATTGAGAATGAATGGCGTTTGCTTCAAGCCGGTATGGTCTTGACGGTTGAACCTGGACTTTATATTCCGGAAGACTGTAAGCAGGTCGATGCTAAGTGGCGTGGAATCGGCATTCGGATTGAAGACGATGTGCTGGTGACTGCTGACGGATATGAAGTGCTGACGCATGGCGTTCCCAAGACCATCGCAGATATTGAACGTGTGATGCAGGCCGCCTGATGCAGACTGATTACGATATTATCATCATTGGTGCTGGGCTCGCGGGTGGTTGTCTGGCGCTGGCTTTAGCCGATAGCGGTTTACGTATCGCTATTATCGAGGCGACTACGCGCGAACAGCGCTTTGCGTCCGAATCTGGGGATAGAGCGCTGGCACTGGCAAATGGCACGGTCAAGCAATTGCAGAGTTTGGGAATTTGGAACGCTATTCAAGCCCAGGCAACTGCGATTAAAAATATCCATATTTCTGATCAGGGGCACTTCGGAAAAACCCGGCTTTCGGCTGAGCGTGAACAAGTTGATGCGCTCGGGTATGTGATTACCGCGCGAATTATCGAAGACCATGTTGCAGCGTTGCTAGAGGCGGCACCTCAAATCACCCAATGGTGCCCGGCGCGCGTGGCTGGCTTAAGTTCTAGTTTTAATGAGGCTAATGTCAGTATTAAACAGGCAGATCGTTCAGAAATTCTGACCGCGCGTTTGGTGGTAGGTGCCGATGGCGGACAGTCGACCGTGCGCAAATTACTCGAAATTGGTCAGCAAGTGACCGATTACGGTCAGACCGCTTTAGTAACGACCGTCAAAACTACCAAACATCATGCCAATACCGCTTATGAACGTTTTACGGCGTCAGGACCCTTGGCGTTATTGCCGACGGTAGACGGTCAGTCGAGCGTGGTGTGGACCCGTTCGACCGAAGAAGCAGAAGCCTTGATGGCTGGGAGTGAAGCTGATTTTCTGGCGCAATTGCAGGATTGTTTCGGATATCGATTGGGCGCTTTACGTTTGACCGCGCCGCGCCGGGCTTTTCCGTTAAAATTGATTCGCGCAGAAAAAATGCAGCAGGGGCGAATCGTCATTATCGGAAATGCCGTGCATCAATTGCATCCGGTCGCCGGTCAGGGGTTTAATCTGGGATTGCGTGACTTGATTGATCTGGCCGATGCGCTTCGCTTGCAAATGCACGATGGCCTTGATATCGGTGAGCAAAGATTTCTCGAAAACTATGTGCGAGCGCGCGTAAAGGATCATAATCAGGTAATTGGTTTTACCGATAGCGTGGTTAAGCTTTTTTCAAATCAATCGTCTTTACTGGCCGTGGCCAGAAACACTGGTTTAACGGTACTTGATCTCGTCCCGGGGGCGAAAAGCTATCTTGCCAAACAGGCGATGGGCTTGGGTCGTTAAATCAGGGTACTGATAAATTTCACGGTTTCGGTTAATTATGCTTGGATTCAATAATTCCGCCACCTAAACAAACTTCTCCCTGATAAAACACCACCGATTGCCCAGGCGTAATGGCGCGTTGCGGCTGATCAAATGTCGCTCGACAGTGATTTTCGCCAATCGGTTCGAGTAGGCAGGCTTGGTCAGCTTGCCGATACCGAGTTTTAGCCATGCAACGAATCGCTTTGGTTAATGGGCGATTATTACACCAATCCAATTGAGTCGCTTCCAGGATCGAATGCAACATGAGTGGGTGATCATGGCCTTGGCCGACGATCAGAACATTGTGATCGAGATCTTTATCGAGCACAAACCACGGTTCATCCGGCGCATCTTTCACGCCACCGATACCTAAACCTTGGCGTTGGCCGAGTGTGTAATACATCAGGCCCGAATGTTTCCCGATATATTTTCCTTCAGGTGTTCGCATTTCACCAGGCTGGGTCGGCAGATAGCGTTGCAGAAATTCTTTAAATTTACGTTCGCCGATAAAGCAGATGCCGGTACTGTCTTTTTTGACGTGATTGTCGAAACCGGCGCGCTTGGCAAGGGCGCGAATTTCAGGTTTATGGAGATGACCAATTGGGAATAGCGTGCGTGAGAGCTGTTTTTGCCCGAGCGTGTAGAGAAAATAGCTCTGTTCTTTATTGGGGTCGAGGCCTTTCAGCAGTTGAAATTCGCCATCATGTTCGGCAATGCGTGCATAATGACCGGTCGCGATGTATGCGGCACCTAAATCTTCGATCGCGTAATTTAGAAACGCTTTGAATTTAACATGTTTGTTGCACAGAATATCCGGATTGGGGGTGCGACCTGCAGCAAATTCCGATAAAAATACTTCAAAAACCTCGTCCCAATATTCAGCAGCGAAGTTGACGGTTTTCAGTTCAATGCCGAGTTGGTCACACACTTGTTGTGCATCGGCCAAATCTTCCATGGCGGTGCAATATTCGGTGCCATCGTCCTCTTCCCAGTTTTTCATGAATAAACCGGTAACCTGATGCCCCTGTTCGAGTAACAATAAGGCAGTTACTGAAGAATCAACGCCGCCGGACATGCCGACAATAATATTTTTAGCCATGTTCAGTATCTAAAAATGCATGTAATAAAGATAAGGGGTAGCGTTCACCGCTAAGATATTGGTCGATACAGCCAGAGACTAATGGACTGCGTAAACGATGCTGTCGTTCGGCAATTTCAGAACGGGTTAGCCAATGCGTTTGAATAATGCCTTCATCGAGCGCTTGTTCAGGGTCGTGAGAATAATGCCGACCGATAAAACAAAAACGCAGATAGGTCGAAGCCTCCGGGTGTTTGCGCCAGAGCTGTACTGAAAGTAGAAATTCGGCTTCAAAACTCCAGCCGGTTTCCTCTTTAACTTCGCGGCTGACTGCCTGGAGCAAGTCTTCGTTGGCTTCCAGATGGCCGGCAGGTTGATTGAATTCGATACCGTTCGGGGTATGTTCTTCGACGAGTAAAAAACGCTGATTTTGTTCAATCACCGCGGCGACGGTGACATGAGGTTTCCAAACCATCTTTGCTTCCAATTGTTGATTAGGCGGCTATTTTACTTGATTTGATTATCGATGGTAGATAAAGATCATTGCTTGAATGTTGCTGGCTGTATGGTTCAAGATCAGTATTTTTTGAGTTGCGCTCATTATCAACGTATTGATGATATATTACTGATACTTTGAGAATGGCCGGTTTTGGCATTCACTAATTGTTGATTTATTGGCTATCAGGCCCCATTGTTTCTTTATGAAAATACCTAAAAGATTAGCGCCGTTGGTTGAAAATGGCTTAGTTGATGAAGTCGTCAGTCAATTGATGAGCGGCAAGGAAGCGCAAGTGTACATTGTGCGCTGCGGCGATAAAATTCGCTGCGCTAAAGTCTATAAGGAAGCCAATCAACGCAGCTTCCGCCAAGCAAGCATTTATCAAGAAGGTCGCAATATGCGCAATAGTCGGCGGGCTAGGGCCGTCGCTAAACACTCTCGTTTTGGTCGGCAGGAGCAGGAAGAAGCCTGGCAAAGTGCTGAAGTTGATGCCTTGTATCAACTTGCGCGCGCTGGCGTGCGTGTTCCTGAGCCTGATACTTTTGTCGATGGCGTATTATTGATGGAACTGATTGTTGATGCCGAGGGCTATGTCGCTCCACGGCTTAGCGAAGTCGAATTTACTGTTGAACAGGCGCTCACCTATCATCAGGAACTGATTCAACAAATTATCAAAATGCTCTGTGCGGGACTCATTCATGGCGATCTATCAGAATTTAATATCCTGCTTGCCGCTGATGGGCCGGTCATCATTGACTTGCCTCAGGCCGTTAATGCGGCGGGAAATAATAGCGCACGCATGATGTTGGATCGAGATGTCACGAATATGCGCAATTTTTTTGGGCAATTTGCGCCCGAATTATTAAAAACCGAGTATGGCAAGGAAATGTGGAATTTATACGAACATGGTAAATTGACGCTTGATAGTCAGTTGACAGGCCATTTTCAAGCAAAAAGAGGCCGAGTCGATGTCAAAAACATTATTAAGGTGATTGATGCGGCCAAGCAGGAGGCGATGGAAAAGCGCCATTCTAAAACCGGTCTGAACACCTAAATTTTTTTAATTTACTGGAGCTGCTATTAGCTATGAATACTATTGAAGCCATTGAAAGCCGCCGATCGGTCAAACTGTTTGACCCTGAATATCGGATCAGTCAAGAGGAGCAACAGCAACTTTTAGCTTTGGCGATGTTATCGCCGACGGCATTTAATATTCAACATTGGCGCTTTGTGGTGATTTCCGATCCCGTCTTACGCTTAGCAATTCGGGACGCAGCGTGGAATCAGGCGCAAGTGACCGATTCTGCATTATTTATCGTGCTGTGCGCAGATATGCAGGCTTGGCAAAAACAACCTGAACGCTATTGGGTTAATTCCGGGCCGGATGTGCAAAATGCTATTGTGCCGATGATCGACAATTATTATCGCGACAAACCCCAAGTTCAGCGTGATGAAGCTTTGCGTTCGTGCGGTATGGCTGCACAGACTTTGATGTTGGCCGCAAAATCGTTAGGCTTAGATTCTTGCCCGATGGACGGATTTGATTTTCAGAAAGTGGCCGAGTTAATTAAGTTGCCCGATGATCATTTGATTGCAATGTGTGTAGCAATTGGTAAAGCACTGCAGCCTGCTAAAGCACGTGGTGGTCAATTAAGCTACCAACAGGTCGTGATTGATAACCGATTTAGTTAATCCTGCAATATCCTTTTTACACCTCACAGGAAAGAGCCGTTATGGCCGAAGATACCTATACCATGCATCATGCCAGCTTGATTGTCAGCGATCTTGATCGGGCAAATCATTTTTATCATAACGTGTTGGGCATGTGTTACACCGAACGACCCGATTTAGGTTTTCCGGGCACTTGGTTTCAAATCGGGGCGCAACAAATTCATTTGTTGTTGCTCGACAATCCTGACCCCACCATTGGCCGTCCAGAGCATGGCGGGCGCGATCGTCATGTCGCGCTGACCGTTGCCGATTTGGACCCAATCCAGGCGATTTTAGAACAGCATGAGGTGAAATACACAATGAGCAAATCTGGTCGCAGAGCCATGTTTTGCCGCGATCCAGACGGTAATGCTATTGAGATTATCGAACGCGCCCGTTGATGGAAACTAACATGGCAACGCTCGGTTGTCATAGTTTAAGTGGTTTGAAATAGTTTAATCAGGTTTAGCGATAGTTTATAATCCGCAACTTTTTATAGGCTTGAACGAATGTTCAAGCTCACTCAGATTCGTTCTAAGTAACGGTTACAGGTTTAGATACGTCCCATGCAAGAAATTAATCCAATAAAAAATACCATTCACGATCTAAAAACTCGCGGTGATGCGCTTAGGAGGTATCTTTGACTTCGATAATAAAAGCGAGCGTCTGGTTGAAGTATTACGCGAATTAGAGAGTCCCAACATCTGGGATAATCCTGAAACCGCTCAAGCCTTGGGTAAAGAACGTGGCCAGCTTGAAACGATTGTGGATACCATTATCGATCTCGAACGTGGTCTTGCTGATGCGGAAGAATTGTTAATGTTGGCCGTTGAAGAAGACGATGAAGAAACCGTTGATATTGTGGTCAAAGATCTGCAAGACTTCGAACGTCGCGTGGCTGAGTTGGAATTTCGGCGAATGTTTTCCGGCGAAATGGATCCTAATAACGCTTTTTTGGATGTTCAATCCGGTTCTGGTGGCACTGAAGCGCAGGATTGGGCAGAGATGATTGAACGTATGTATCTTCGTTGGGGCGAAAGCAAAGGCTTTAAAACCGAATTGATCGAAGAGTCGCCCGGCGATGTGGCGGGCATTAAAAGTGCGACGATTCGTTTTGAAGGCGAATATGCCTTTGGTTGGTTGCGTACCGAAACCGGCGTCCATCGCTTGGTGCGCAAATCGCCGTTTGATTCGGGCAATCGACGGCATACCTCATTCGCGTCGGTATTCGTTTCTCCTGAAATTGACGACAATATTTCAATCGACATAAATCCTGCCGATTTGCGCGTTGACGTATACCGAGCGAGTGGGGCGGGCGGTCAGCATATTAACCGTACCGAATCGGCAGTGCGGATCACCCATAACCCAAGTGGAATCGTTGTGCAATGTCAAAGCGACCGTTCGCAGCACAAAAACCGCGATACTGCCATGAAGCAACTCAAAGCCAAACTATACGAACTGGAGGTTTTGAAACGCAGCGAAACCCAGCAAGCCCTCGAAGACTCGAAATCCGACATCGGTTGGGGTAGTCAGATTCGTTCTTATGTACTTGATCAATCACGCATCAAAGATCTTCGCACCGGCGTTGAAACCGGCAATACTCAGGCCGTGTTGGATGGTGATTTGGATCAGTTTATTGAAGCGAGTTTGAAGAGTGGGTTGTAATTGCATCACTCAGTTTGAACAAATTTTCATCCTGCTTTTATAATGAACTTCCTTTTTTATAATTATTACTCCAAATGAGGTTTGACTATGTCGTTAATAAAATCCCTTACCAAAAAAAGCCGTTTAACTGCCGCTATTAAAACTGTTGAGCAAGCACGGAAAAGCGAAGGTGGTAAGGCTGAGCAATTGTTTATTAAAGCCTATGAAGAGTTTCGGGATGTTATTGCAGAAGACTTAATTTTGAGTGAAACTTTGTATAACTGGGGATTTGCTTTACTTCAGGAAGGTAAGACCAAAACGGGTGATGCGGCGATTAAACTATTTGAGGAAGCGATTAGCAAATTTTCGTTCTGTCAGATTATCGAGCCCAATTTTTTGGGAGCAGCTATTGATGGTGGCGTGGCGATGATGGAGCTTGCCAGAATTAAGGCGGTTAGCATTAGTGATCCCTTGTATTTGTCAGCAAAAGCGCAATTTGAAGTGGCTGAGAATATCCAGAAAGGCAGTGCTCTCTATAATGTGGCGTGTATTTCAGCCTTAATTGGCGATGATGAGGCCTGTTTGAAAGCTTTGCAGGATGCTGTTGAATTTGGAAGCCTTCCGAATTATGAAGAAGTATTGAAAGATCCTGATTTGGAGACGGTAAAATCAAAATCTTGGTTTGCCGAGTTTATTGAGAGCGTGAAAAATCCGCCAAAAAAAGAAGCACAGGTGGAAGTTGCTGAGGGAAAGGATTCTGGTGTTTCGAAAGCACCGGAGTCGAAGCTTGGCGAGCAGGCAGCAGAGATAGAAGACAAGCCAGAATAAAGTTGGTACTGCTTAAGGGTGATATTTGGCTGAGTTAATTACCTGTAATTAACTCAGCTTCCGTTATCGTTAAGTTCTGTTTTTTCATGGGCTTAAAGCCTGACTAATTTTGCATGTTAATTCGGCTGTGGGGTGTTTTTAGGCATGCTACAGGCAAATTCTAATTAAGCAGCGTTTAATTCAGCGTCTTCATAAAGTCTAAGCTTTTTCCAACCAGCAAATTTGTCATCATGAAACGGGAGATCATGATCAATTGCGTGTTCGTAGCACATTCTAAACAGTCGGGCAGTTCGGAATGCATGCAACTCATCGTCGGCGGTGACCGTTTGGATATTGCCCACTTGGAAGGTTTTGTTACAGGATTTCCGATTTTTTACCCAGAATACCGTGTAGCATAAGTAGCTTTTATCCTTGCGGTGATCATACTTGATCGTTCTCGAAACTCCTGTTACTCCAGTCGTAGTTTTATTTTTAGGTGGCTTGAGAAAACGCGTTTTACTTCCCTTTAAGACTACTAACATTTGATCTCGCCAAGCAATAGCTGCTTTTAACGATTTGGCTCGACTGCCCCATAGTTTGTGCGAGAAATAACGGCTATTTTCTTTGCCGCGTCTGACAATGCGAACCTGATAGCCAAAGGCATCAGGTTCTGTTATGTGTTTATGTTTTAGCATAGTAAGAACTTCACTTATTTAATGTAACTTTGTACTTGGATTTCAGTGTTGCTATTTTAACTTAAATTTTAGTTTTGATCATATTTGAGGAATTAGAAACTACAGATTCAGTATCTACAAACACAAAAAATAACAAATATTAACTTACGACTCAGAAGTATAGTATAGCTTCGAAATTTGTTATATCAAAATGTGAACAAAATTGGCACTTGATAAAAATAATTTTTGTGGAAGAATTCACAGAAATTCCCTAGTAATCTGGTGTAGAATATCAACTATCCACTTTATTAAAGTGGCGTAAACTTGATGATAATCTTTTATTAAACACACAATGGAGTTAAGTATGAGCGTACTAGTTGGTAAGCAAGCCCCTGATTTTACTGTTCCTGCTGTTTTAGGAGATGGTCAGATTGTGGATTCTTTCAGCTTTTCTGAAGCTACGAAAGGTAAATATGCGGTAATATTTTTCTATCCACTCGATTTTACCTTTGTCTGCCCAAGCGAACTGATCGCATTAGATCATCGTATTGATGAGTTTAAAAGCCGTAATGTTGAAGTGATTGCGGTGTCTATCGATTCCCATTTTACTCACAATGCTTGGCGCAATACTCCGGTTAATCAAGGCGGTATTGGTCCAGTGCGTTACACAATGGCGGCTGATATTGCGCATACGATTGCTAAAGATTATGACGTTGAAGCTGATGCCCCAGCAGTGGCTTATCGCGGCAGCTTTTTGATTGATCGTAGTGGTAAAGTGCGTCACCAAGTCGTTAATGATTTACCGTTAGGTCGTAATATTGACGAATTGTTGCGTATGGTTGATGCATTACAGTTTTTCGAAGAAAACGGTGAAGTGTGTCCTGCGGGTTGGAAAAAAGGTGATGCCGGCATGAATGCAAGCCCAAAAGGTGTTGCTGAATATTTGTCGAGCAATGCTGACAAATTGTAATTGACAGTTTTATTTGGTAGGACTTTTCAAAAAGCGCACCCTTGGGTGCGCTTTTTTCGTTAGGTCAGATGAGTCGCGCTAGTCTGATTTGTGCAAGTTCGACAGGAGTTTCTGCCTGACTAAAACTGCCGCAGCAATAGCAGCGAAAGCCGGGATGTGTCGGATCAATAATAACACCATGACCGAACCTTTGGTCATGCTGTTTAAAAGCGGGTTAGCGACGGTTAGCGTTATAATCCACCATACCGTCCAGTAGCCGATCAGTCCGATAATAACCCATTCGAAAGGTTTTCCGCCTTCTTTTTTGGCGGTTTGAAAAAACCATACGATCATCAGAATTGCGGCAATTTTTGCTAGCATCATAAGTTTTACCCCCTGTTTCTAGTATTTTAATAAATTCTACGCATTACTTTAGATAGGCCACAAACATCATGCGCTGATGTAATCGATGGATGTCAAAAGTTATGTGTTATCTTGCTAATCGATAGCAATCGGTATCATATTACTAAAATAACCTCTGTGACATGAAAAAACTCTTTAAGCGCATTTTTATGAGCGTGCTATTTTTAATCGGCGTGAGTGTGTTATCGATTGCGGGGATGATTTTTATTTTTGATTTGAAATATTTTAAACCACAAATAATAAACTTATTGCAGAAATCACTTGGTCATACTGTAGAGATTGAGGGAGAAATGCAACTTTATTTTATGCCTGAGTTTAAGATTAGGATTGGAAAAATTAAAATACATAATTCACCAGAGTTCACTAATTTTGAATTTACCGAATGGGAGTATGCTGAAATTAGTGTAAAACCCAGGTTAATTCGGCCTAGTAAAATAACTATTGGGTCTATTGTGGTGAAGCGTTTAATTTTGAATTTATCCATTAACCAACAAAATCATGCGAATTGGGATGATTGGATAAGTCATCGTTCTGAAGATAAGTCTTCAACCTTGCTTGAAAATGTAAACTCGCTATTTGCGTGGGTTGATTTCGATACTGTGCACGTGGAACAAAGTGAAATTAATTTTATAAATCAGCGCGATGACTATACGCTGAAGTTGAGTGATTTGGATTTTACTGTTAAGGGTTTGGGGCAGGGAGGTAAAATTCCGATTAACTGGACAGCGACTATCCAGCATACTCCGTCAGCGTTTCATCAGAATCTGGAATTCTCTGCGCAATTAACTCTGGATGGTGTTGAAAAAAGCTTACATCTGGAACAATTCAACTTTTTGGCTAAAGATATTCCACAAGTATCCCTTAAGGCCAATTCGATTGATTACCGAGCAGCCCCTGAGTATCTGGCTATTTCAAACCTGGAAATATCAAGTGGACCACTGAGCGTGCAAAGCACTCTTGCGAGCGTGTTGTCGGAACAGGGTTTTGTCCTCCAGGGGCATGTCAGTCTCTCTGAGTTTAACCCTAAGCAACTTATGGGGTACTGGCTTACCGATTTGCCTTTGCTACAAGATGATTCAGTATTAACGCATCTGGCAGCGGAACTTGATTTATCGATCAGTAAAGAGCGTCTACAGTTAGCTCCTATTAAACTAACCCTGGATGATTCATCCATTGAAGGGGTTATGGAGTTAGGCGCTTCGCAGCAGAAACTAGCGTTGGAACTTGATCAACTGAATTTGGATCGATATGCTTCCGCCAACAGGGCAGGGAGCGATCAGCCGTTATCTGGATCTACTTCTGAAACCCTGTTGGGGGCTCTCGAACAATTTATTCACACCCCCATAGATGGGCGCTTAAAGGTCAAAAAACTAATAGTTAATCACGTTGAAATGCAGGATATTGTGCTGGATTTTAGGTGATTATGATTAACAGGTATTAAGCTAGGACCTCTTGTAAGCGTTGATAAATGCCGCCGAAACTTCCGTTGCTCATCAGGACGAAATGACCGCCCTTAGCGGCTTCTTGCTTAAATTGTTTGATAATGGCATCTAGCGATGTGCAAATTTGAATGTTTTTGGCATATTTTTGTAATTCACTTAAGTCCCAGGCAAGATTGTCCGGTTGGTAAAGTATTGCTAGATTGGCATCAGACAGTGATTCAGCGAGTGTTTGGGTATGAATGCCCATACGCATGGTATTGGAGCGTG
This sequence comes from Methylococcaceae bacterium, assembly GCA_947505105.1. Taxonomy (GTDB): domain Bacteria; phylum Pseudomonadota; class Gammaproteobacteria; order Methylococcales; family Methylomonadaceae; genus SXIZ01. Next base: position 40,997 of record CANNKG010000009.1, read on the forward strand.
GTTCGACAATCGCGATAATGCGCTCGGTTGGCACTTGTTTACGTAAACCTTCTAGGGTTGTCTTGATGGCGGTCGGGTGATGGGCAAAATCGTCGTATACCGTAATGTTGTTCTGCTTAAAGAGTATTTCCATGCGTCGTTTGACGTTTTTAAAGTGCTTTAAAGCTTCAATGGCATCGTTAGGTAGAATGCCGATATGTCTGGCAGCAGCAATGGCGGCGAGTGCATTATAAACATTATGCAGGCCAGTCAGTGACCACTCTACGATGCCTTGTTCAAGACTATCAAACATGACCGTAAAACGACTGCCATCTGGCGCATTTAAGTGCGCCTGCCAAGGGCTTGCTGCATCAATGGCTGTTTGCTGCACCGGTGTCCAACATCCCATCGCCAGAACGTCTTTAAGGTTTTCATCACATGCGGGCGCAATAATCAGTCCTTCACCCGGTATCGTGCGCACCAAATGATGAAATTGGCGTTTAATCGCGTCTAAATCCGGAAAAATATCAGCATGGTCAAATTCCAGGTTATTAAGAATCGCTGTTCTCGGGCGATAATGGACGAATTTTGAACGTTTATCAAAAAATGCCGTATCGTATTCATCGGCCTCAATGACAAAAAAGTCCGATTCGCCTAAACGCGCGGATAGACCGAAATTTAATGGGATGCCGCCGATCAAGAACCCCGGTTTAAAACCCTGATATTCCAGAATCCAACTTAACATACTGGTGGTCGTTGTTTTGCCATGGGTTCCGGCAACCGCTAAGACCCACTTTTTTTGGAGCACCTGTTCTGCTAACCATTGCGGACCCGAACAATAAGGAATACCTAGATTTAAAACAGCTTCTACTTCGGGATTGCCGCGTGAGAGCGCATTGCCAATGATCACTAAATCCGGCTTATCGGTAAGATTTTCGGCTTTATAGCCTTCCATCAGGGTAATGCCTTGTTCTTGCAGTTGCGTGCTCATCGGTGGATAGACTTGCTGATCAGAGCCGCTGACGCGAAAACCTGATTGTTTGGCGATAACGGCTATTCCACCCATAAAGGTGCCGCAAATACCGAGAATATGAATATGTAAAGGTGTGGTCATGAAGTCGTTGGTAAATAAAAAATTTAATGTGAAACCCGATTGATCGGGCATAAGTCAAAATTAGAACAGCGGGGTAGTGCTTATTTGCCGTCGGATTTAGCTTCTTCTTTGGGTTTTTCCTCGCTCTTGGTTTCGCCTTCAACATTGGCCTCAGCGCCTTCGGCAGATGTTTCACCTTCTGCAGTCGGTTCTGGTTTGCTCGGGTCTTTGGCGCCTGCTGCTTCTAACAATTTTACCAGTTGAGTGTTGGGGGTGTTTTTTGCTTTGGTGATGACGGGTACATTTTTTTTATCGATGGCGTTAACGTCTGCGCCTGCGGCTATGAGCGTTTTAACATTGGTTTCATCACCAAAGGCGATCGCCTCCATTAAAGCGGTGGTGCCGAGATTGTCGGCCATGTTTGGATCTGCGCCATAAGACAATAAAACTTTCATAACGCGGGCATTGCCGCTTCGACTCGCTCCCATTAAGGCTGTTCGACCATTTTGAAGTGTCGCATTGACATCCAAACCCTGGCCTAATAATGCTTCAACCCGTTGACTATTGCCAGCAATAGCTGCTGCGATGAGATCTTTGGGTTCTTCGGAAATTGCGGGGGAGCATAACAACCAACCGAGCAAAATTAATATTTTACGAAACATGGCAATGCATTCTTGCGTTTACGCGTGACTTACGTTGAAATAAAGAGATTGAAATTGATCTCGCCATGGTTTGATTAATTGTGAGTCTGTGTAGAGATCGGTTGGTTATTTTAGTTATTGCCTTTTATATCATCTAATAATGAGTCAGAAAAACAAAATTTTAGTCGAGGCATGGCCTCAATTCATCGAATCTCAATCATCGCCCGATCATGGTCGCTTTGTGTTCGCCTATACTATCACTATTACCAATGTCGGATCGGTGCCTGCCAAATTATTAACGCGTCATTGGTTGATCACTGATGCGAATGGCAAGGTCCAGGAGGTCAGTGGCGAAGGCGTTATTGGTGAGCAGCCCTACCTTCGTCCGGGTGAAAGTTTCAGTTACTCAAGTGGCGCGATGCTCGATACACCAGTAGGCGTCATGCAAGGCAAATATATCATGCGTTCGGATGACGGGGAGAGTTTTAGTGCCGTCATTCCTAAATTTACGCTATCTATTCCAAGAACGCTGCACTAAAGTTTATGGCCATCTACGCGATTGGAGACATTCAGGGCTGTTACGATGATTTATTAAGATTACTGGATGTTATCAAATTTGATCCAGGAGTCGATAATCTTTGGTTTGTAGGCGATTTGGTCAATCGGGGGCCGCAATCGCTCCAAACGCTACGCTTTGTAAAAACCTTAGGTTCGGCAGCAATCACTGTGTTGGGTAATCATGATTTACATTTGCTGGCTGCTTTCTGCCTTGAAAAAGTCGCTCAAAAGAAGGATTCCTTACATCAGGTGCTGGAGGCGCCAGATTGTGAAGAGTTAATGGATTGGTTGCGCAATTGTCCGTTGTTTTATCATCAGGATGGGTATTGTTTGATTCATGCAGGTTTACCTCCGCAATGGAGTTTTGCGCAAACCGTAAAAATGGCTCGCAAAGCAGAGGCTGTTCTCAGAAGTCCGGATTACCGGGACTTTATGGGGCAAATGTATGGTGATAAACCGAAACGTTGGTCGACAAATTTGACCGGAAGTAATGAAATTCGTTTCATTATTAATTGTTTTACCCGCATGCGTTATTGTGAAAAAGACGGTAGTCTGGATTTTACCCATAGCTGCGCACCCGGCGAACAGCCAAAACATTTAATCCCATGGTTTAAGATGCCTAAACGTAAAAGCGCCGATATGAAAATTATTTTCGGACACTGGTCAACCTTGGGATATTACGTGGCGGATAATTGTTATGCCATTGATACCGGCTGTTTATGGGGCGGTCAATTAACCGCTTTAAGATTAAGTGAACCGGTTGAAAGAATCAGTATCGCTTGCGCTGGTTACAAGAAACCGGGGAACTGACGTTATGGCCGGGATCAGTATGGATTGGAGTAACATTGATACGGTGCTGCTTGATATGGATGGAACCTTGCTGGATTTGAATTTTGATAATCATTTTTGGCAAGAGTTTGTACCGTTAAATTATGCGCGCCAGCACAATTTGACTTTGGATGAGGCGAAGCGGCATCTGGAACCGCAATTCAAACAGATGGAGGGGCGTTTGGAGTGGTATTGTCTTGATTATTGGAGCAACGCGCTAGATCTTGACATTATCGGCTTGAAAACTGAAATAGCGGGGTTGATTGCCGTTTTGCCGCATGTGATCGAGTTTTTGGAAAAAATTCGGCGTTCATCTCATAAAATAATGCTGGTGACTAATGCCCATCAGGCCAGTCTAGGCTTAAAAATGGAGAAAACTTGTCTGAGGCCTTTTTTTGACGCGATTGTTAGCGCCCATGATTTGGGAGCCGCTAAAGAGCATCAGGAATTTTGGCGCGGATTTCAGGCGCAGTTTGCAATTGATAAACAACGCACCTTGATGGTCGATGACAGCTTGCCGGTCTTACGTGCTGCCCGAGAGTTTGGAATTCGCCATTTAATTACCATCAGTCAACCTGACTCTAAATGCCCCAAGAAGACTACGGACGAGTTTCCGGCTATTGCGGATTTCCGCGAACTCTTGGTCGGGCTTTAGGTTTGTTTGGTGAATGTCTATGGCTTGACGTTGGTTTGCGATGCTCTACCGATGATCGTTCCGGATGTTTTAGTTCTGCCAGCAATTCTTGACTAATGGCTTCTACAGGCACTTTTTGGCCGATATAGGCTTCTATATCAGGCATCGAATACGCATATTCTTCACAAATAAAGCTAATTGCTTCACCCTTGGCACCGAAACGTGCGGTTCGGCCGATCCTGTGCACGTAATCTTCTACGTCCTGGGGTAAGTCATAGTTGAAAACATGCGAGACGTCAGGAATATGCAAACCGCGCGCGGCGACATCGGTAGCAATTAACAAAGTAATGCGATTTTCCTGAAAATCATTCAGTAACCGTTGACGTTTTTCCTGTGGAACGTCGCCACTTAACGCTGAAGTACGATAACCGTTGGCATTAAGATAGGCATTTAAATTTTCTGCACTTTTTTTGGTATTGACAAACACGATGCTGCGCAATGGTTGGAAGGCTTGCAGTAGACCGACCAACAACGGTAATTTTTGTTCGTTTGATGGGCAATAAGCGCGTTGCGAAATAGCCTTTGAAGTGACTTCTTCCGTCTCAATGCGAATCAACACGGGATTATACATGTGTTCATAAGCGAGTTCGGTCACCTTGTAGGAGAGCGTGGCTGAGAACAGCAAATTCAAGCGACTTTCCGGTGCCGGCATGCGGCGCAGTAAGTAGCGAATGTCTTTAATAAAGCCCAAGTCGAACATTCGATCCGCTTCATCCATGACCGTAACTTGGATGTGATCCAGCGTAAATGCTTGTTGCCTGTAAAAATCAATCACTCGTCCAGGCGTGCCGATGATGATGTCTGGAGCATTTTTCAAGGTAAGTAGCTGCTTTTGATAATCAATGCCGCCATAAATCAGCGCCATTTTCACATCCAGGAATTTTCCCAGCGATACAGCATCTTTATGAATTTGAATCGCGAGCTCTCGGGTGGGCGCTAGAATTAACGCTCGAGGATTGCGAATTTTTTCGCTCTCATCGTTGATCAAGTGCTGAAAGGTCGCTAACAAAAATGCCGCTGTTTTACCGGTTCCGGTCTGAGCCTGCCCTGCAACGTCCTTGCCGCGTAGAGAAAGAGGCAGCGCTCGATCCTGAATTGGCGTGCAAAAGTCAAAACCGGCAGCGCTAAGGCCTTGTAAAATGCTATCTGATAATTCCAGATTGCAAAATCGTGTATTAGTAAGGTGAGTATTTTTCATAGCCTAATAGCATAACGCAAAAATCAAAATGACTGAAATCGATTGACAAAACAACCTGAACCCCCCTATAGTTTTGTTTTTGTAAATTTTGGAGAAAGAGCGTGAGCGACTCAGTCTTGCATGTGAGCGATAATGATTTCAATGAAACTGTTCTGAATGCTGTCGGCCCGGTGTTGGTAGATTACTGGGCTGAATGGTGTGGTCCCTGTAAAATGATTGCCCCAGTTTTAGATCAAATTGCTGTAGACTTTGCCGACAAATTGACCGTTGTCAAACTCAATATTGACGAAAATCCTGTCACTCCCCAGCACTATGGCGTTAGAGGCATCCCAACATTGATGCTATTTAAAAACGGTGAAGTAGAAGCGACTAAAGTGGGTGCATTAACAAAATCGCAGCTTGCTGATTTTATTAACGCCAATATCTAGGCTAAAATTATTTTATCTTGAGTCAATGCTTGGGTTCGTCATTAATATTGCTTGGACGAACCCATATTATTGCGATATACTAGCTCCGTGCTAGTCCACGCGCGCAGATCAATCTGTTCAATCATCCCTTAATTTTTTCATCTTAAATTGTTGTAACGATTTTCCTGATTCGTTACCCACATTTCTTCATTATTCTTATATTTATATGAATCTTACCGAGTTAAAACTTAAACAAATTAGCGAAATTATTGATATTGCAGAATCTTTAGGCTTAGAAAATGTTGCCCGAATACGAAAACAAGAACTTATTTTTGCGATTCTCAAGAAACAAGCCAAAGGTGGTGAGGATATTTTCGGTGATGGTGTACTAGAAATATTACAAGATGGTTTTGGTTTTTTACGAACGCCGGGTTGTTCCTATCTAGCGGGCCCCGATGATATTTATGTTTCCCCTAGTCAAATTAGACGCTTTAATTTGCGGACCGGTGATACTATCAGCGGCAAAATCAGACCGCCCAAGGATAACGAACGTTATTTTGCGATGCTTAAGGTGGAAAGCATCAATTACGAATCTCCCGAAAACACCAAAAACAAAATTCTTTTTTCAAATCTCACTCCCTTATTTCCCAATCAACGTTTTACGCTTGAACAAGGTAACGGCACCAGTGAAGACTTGACCAGTCGAGTCATCGACTTGATTGCGCCGATTGGTAAAGGTCAGCGTGGTTTGATCGTATCGCCGCCGAAAGCCGGTAAAACGATGATTATGCAAAGCATCGCTCAGTCGATTGCTGAGAAGAATCCTGAATGTTATTTGATTGTGCTACTGATTGACGAGCGTCCAGAAGAGGTTACCGAAATGCAGCGCTGTGTGCGCGGCGAAGTGGTTTCAAGTACCTTTGATGAACCTGCTACCCGCCATGTCCAAGTGGCTGATATGGTCATCGAAAAAGCACGCCGAATGGTCGAACATAAGCACGATGTGGTTATTTTGTTAGACTCGATTACGCGTCTGGCGCGCGCCTACAACACAGTCGCGCCGTCTTCCGGCAAAATTTTATCGGGTGGGGTCGATGCGAACGCGCTTGAAAAGCCGAAACGCTTTTTTGGTGCCGCCAGAAACATTGAGGAAGGCGGTAGCTTGACGATTATTGCCACGGCTTTGGTTGATACCGGCTCAAGAATGGATGAGGTTATCTATGAAGAGTTTAAAGGCACCGGCAACATGGAATTGCACTTAGACCGTAAAATCGCCGAAAAACGTGTTTATCCAGCAATCAACATTAATCGTTCGGGTACGCGTCGTGAAGAGTATTTGGTCGCACCTGAAGAATTACAAAAAACCTGGATTTTGCGGAAGATTTTGCAACCGATGGACGAAATGGCGGCCTCAGAATTTTTGCTGGGCAAATTAAAAGATTTCAAGACTAATGCTGAATTCTTTGAATCAATGAAACGCTAAGGGCCAGTTACCACCTTCCAGCTATCCTTAAACTTTAGCGTTTTTAAGCAATCAAGGTTTGGTTTCTTAATACTAATTTTAGAGATTTGTAGCAAGGTGTTTCAAAATACTAAATGGCGGTTTATTGTTTATTAACCGCCATTGATGAGGCATTAATCGGTAACTATGTGTTTAACTTTTTGGCGGCACATAACCTTCCGGCATCGTGAAATCACCGCCAAATAAAAATTTATTGCGCTCTTCTTCCAATAACTTTTTAGCTTTCGGGTCAAAGCTTTGTAAACGGTGCTCATTAATAAGCATGGTTTGGACCTTCAACCAATCCTGCCAAGCCTGTTTAGAGATATTTTCAAAGATATACTGTCCTTTGGAACCTGGAAAAGGCGGGTTATCCAGTCCTTCTGCGCTAGTCCCCAGTTTTACACAATTTACAGTTCTGGTCATATAGAGTTCTCATTAGTAATGAACTTCCGTGGCTTTCAAGCCGTCACAAGAAGCAAATTAAACGTTTTCAATGATGTATTGTTGCACAAGCCGACTAATCGGCGCGGGCAAGGCGAGTGAGTTAATCTCAGCGGCTTTATACCAGATCCGAGTATTTGCTTCCATCACATTATTGTTAAGGTTATTGATCTTGATAATGACCGGCGTGTAATCAAGGTGAAAGTGAGAGAAAGTGTGTCGTTGCGGAGCCAAAATCTGACTTTCAAGGACCGGGAGCTGCTGTTCAACGCACCACCCAAGACTATCGTCAAGACTGCTAAATTCCGGAAAACTCCATAATCCACCCCAGATACCGCTTGGAGGTCTTTGGATCAATAGAATGTTTTGATGTTGATCCATCAGAATCGTCAAAATACATTCCTTGATCGGCAAGGTTTGCTTAGGTTTTGGAGTCGGTAACTGTTGAGTCAAGGCGTTTTTATGGGCAAGACAATCTGCCTGAATCGGGCAGTGTGGGCAAGCGGGTTTGCTGCGTGTACAAACCGTCGCACCTAGATCCATCATCGCCTGGGTATAATCCGCTGTGCGTTGTTTCGGCGTATAGCTAGTGCTAAGTCGCCATAATTCCCGCTCAACCTTAGGATCACCGGTCCATCCGCTAATCGCATGATAACGCGCCAACACCCGCTTGACATTGCCGTCCAGAATCGGTTGATGCTGCTTGAACGCGATACTTAAGATCGCGCCAGCGGTCGAACGTCCAATCCCAGGCAAGGTTATTAAGGCGTCAAGTGAGGTCGGAAATTGTCCGAGTTGATGAATAAGTCGGGCGCTTTTATGCAGATTGCGGGCGCGTGCGTAATAGCCTAGTCCTGCCCAATGAAGCAGAACATCATCTAAAGGAGCGACTGCCAGACTTTCCAGATCAGGAAAATGCGTCATAAATCTGTGGTAATAAGGGATAACTGTTGTCACTTGAGTTTGTTGCAACATGATTTCCGATACCCAGACGCGATAAGGACTAATCTCAAGTTGCCAAGGCAAATCCTTTCGACCGTGTTGATCAAACCAGCAGAGTATTTTTTCGGCGATAGTAGGCTTCATGGGGATTATTTTTTTAAAACTGAGGGGGGCATCTCGGATAATTCTGTAATTAACCGGAATATTTTGATAACACGAGCGTGGCTTGTGATGATTTTTTTCGAAATGTCTAAATTTATCAACACTGAACTTCATTGCGCTGTAAGTTTACTGACCACCGTTTATTTAATCAATGGTGTCAAGATACAGAATAGAAAATCATTCCTAAACCGGGCAGGCCCATTACTATGTAATCTACCGGCATGCCAAGAACCCAATGTTTGTGCCAAGGTATCATAACAGGAGTAAAACGACTCATGCCGAATGCGGGATTACAAACGAACCATAGCCAATCTTCCAACACCCAAAATAGCAATAATGCACCCAAGATACGCGTTTCAAGCTTCCAACTCCAATCACTTGTTAATAGGCAATTGAAATGAAAAACCAGGAATATGAAAGGAAAAAGCCAGGCATGATAGCCCGTCATGGCTCTGCCACCCCAAAAAAGGTCCAGTAACCAATGTTTCTCGATTCGCCACGTTGGTAAATTGGCTGCCCAACCGGCTGCGCCTTCAATTTGAATTTCTACTTTTGCGAAGAAAAAACTTAGTAACGCAACATATAATATCGGTACAAAACTTTGTTTGGTTATTTCAATAATATGCGATATTTCGATAGTGATCATCTTCGGCCTTTTGCTAGCGAGCGATTGACTTGTGTGGGCGGGTTTTAATAAAGGCTATGTTAATTAGTTGAAAAATTATGCCTGCTTTATCGTCCGGCATTGAGGGATATTTTCGCTCGCGCGGTTTGGCTCAACGAAAGCGGTGGTAAATCATCCTCAAGCAGCGTTTGCACAATGGTGGTAGAAGCATCAGGTTTAGCAAAACGCAGGGCATTTTCGCTCATCCTCTGTAGTCTATTTGAATCAGCGAGTAAAGTATCTAATTTATAAGCTAAAGAAATTAAATCATTACATTTTATGGCGATACCTTCCTCCAATAGATGATCGCTATTTCTTTCCTCTTGACCCGGAATAGGGGCGACTATGCACATGGGTAAAGCGCAGGCGATTGCTTCAGAAGCGGTAATACCACCGGGTTTTCCAATAAAAATATCACTGATTTTCATCAAAGTATGCATTTCATGGGTGTAGCCCAATATTTTAAATTTTGACTTGTGCTGGTTAACTCTGTGGGTGATCTGATTTTTAAGTTCGTCATTTTTGCCGCAAATAACAACCGTTTGAACATCGGCATTTAAAAATAGCAGTTGTTCGACAATAAATTGCGTTGGTCCTATGCCAAAAGCGCCCGCTGATAAAAGCAGAACAGGTTTTTCGGGATGTAAATCAAAGCGAATACGTTCAGCGTGACGATTAATCGACTGTTGAAAAATGGGATCTATAGGAATTCCAGAAACGGTAATTCTTTCTTTGGGAATACCCAGCATTTCAAGATAAGCTTGGGTTTCATCAAGCGCGACAAAATAACGATGAAAAGCGCGCGATAACCACATTGCGTGAAAATCGAGGTCTGTTACCACAATAGACAAGCGAGCATCAATCTGTTTCGTCGCAATTAAATGTGAAATAATACCGGCGGGCATAAAATGCGTACAAACTGTGATGTGCGGATTAAAATCCCTAATAAATCGCACCAGTGGCTTAGTATTAAGATGATCGATCATATGACGCATTCGGTCAGTTCGCCAAGGCTCGTCACTTGTTTTATACCACCATCCTAGAAAGTTCGGCGCCGACTGCGCTAATGATAAATAAAGTTTGGAGTAAAAATCCCGGAACAACTTATTGGTGTATTGCAGCGAATCATTATTAATGACTTCAGTCACTCGTCGATCAGCAAAAAATGATTTTTCAAGTGCTTCTGCGGCTTTTATATGCCCACTGCCTGCACTGGTAGACATGATTAAAACCCGTTTTTTCATCTATTTAACTTCATAACGGCACTTATAAATAATCTGATGTTTTAATATTGCCTGCATTCCCACAGATAACTATAGTAAATGAGGTAGTAAGTAGCTCTGACTTAACCTGTCCATTTAAAGTAGACTGGCTCAAAGAAAATAGATTAGCTAATACTGCTATTCAAGTATTTAAGCGTCAGTAAAAATTACCTGCTTTTGACGATTTTTGTATCTTGCTATACGATCCAGCATCAATGCCGAGTGATAAGCAGCATCAGTTGTTTGCTCAAGAACACCTAGAATTTCTGTCCAATTATTCTCTTCGATTAATGAGAGCACGAGGACGCGACGCTGTTTTTTACGCCATTCATGATATAAAACATCGGCAGATTGTTCGTGCTTTTTAATAGTTTTACAGCATTCATTGATGCTGGCCAAATTATTATTTGGATAATGAGCTATTTCAATTTTGAGTGACTCAATCATTAATATTATAATTGATAGAATTTCATACGCCACATTCTCTATTTCTCTTGGTCGACAAATATCAATAAGTCGAGCAGTATTGTAAATTCCATCAGTAATATCATCCAGATATTTGAGTAATTGTTCGGTTAAATAAAAATATTCTGAATAGTTAAGTAATTCGAGCGCATGAAATGCTTCTTCTGTAAGCTTATCACCTTTTTCCTCAATTTCTTTTACTCTTAATACATATTCTTCCGGTTCTGTCAGGTTAAAAAATACCTGATTCAGCATCTGAGCGCAATCTATGGTATTAGCAATATGTTCTTTGAATATGACTTCAGTGGAGCGATGATTTTGGCTATCAATATTTACAGACATATATTTTTTCGAATAGTTTAAAAAATAATCTTTTTAATATTAACAAATAGCTAAATTAAAAATAAAGAGATGACTACTATCATATCAATAATATGATAGTAGCGCTTATGATCAATATATAACGCTTGTTATTCTGAAATAGCCATCAACTTACATTCAGTAAATTGAACTTTGACCTCAGTTATTTCAGGATTACTCAAGTAATGAGCAATATAATGATTATTTGCATAATCAATGTCATCAATAATTAATATTGAATTATTATTTTTAATAGTAATGGCATCACCAATAGCACAGTGCCTTGCATCCCAATTATTTCTTTGCATTTTAATTCCTCAGCATTATTTCGATAATATTTACTAGCAATTATTTATCACAGCCTGATGTTTTCAACCATGTAGATAAAGAACCTAAATTAGTCATCTTGCCATTGTCAGTCAGATAATAAATATTATTATCGATGGAAGAAACACCGATATAAACTTTAGTATTTTTATAATAGCGATATGTATAAGGTAAATACACTTGAGAGTTAGTACCTGCCGGACCAAAGATATTAGGGTAACTGGTTTCAGCCCACTTAAATAAGCATGAAATTGGTGGAAATGCGTTTGCTACGGGATCAATTTGAAAACTAAAAATTTCTTTGACCGGGTTTTTGGCGGCATCATATTCCAACCCTGCGTTTTGTGCTGTGGCGACGATGCCTAAGCTTTTGACCGTTAAGATTCCATTGGTATCAATGTCGAGTACGTTGTAGTTAAAGGTATCGGGACTATAAAAATCGACCGCGCTTGGATTGTTAGCCGCATTAGGATTGTCGAGACGTGTCACGTTTTTCAATCCTTGATAACCTTGGAGGCCAATTGGCTCTACGCCAGCCGCGACTTGGGCATCGGCTAAGCTTTTGGCAAGCTGTTGCGCCATCGTGAAGCTGTGGTTGGTAATTAAGTCAGGTCCGGTAGCGCCCAAGGGACCGGCAACGATTTCGAAGGTATAGGGAACTTTCTGATAGCTCGATTGATTTTCTGTTTCACCGGTGGGCGAATAGGTCAGTTCGTTCACACGATTTTGGTGGTCGTCCGTGCTTAAAAAGACCACGTTGGTAATTTTATTATCGGCGATATATTTCAATAGTTCATTGCGTTCGGCGCGGTAACCACCTATCCAAGACTTTCCGCCATCGGAACTGACCGGGCCATAAGTAGCGGCTTTGCCGGTGCCATCAACAGCGGTTCCGAAATCGGGCAGATTGCTAAGTTTCAAACTGCCACCGATAGGGCCAAGCTGGTCAATAGGATCGGAGATCGCAATAATCTTCCAAGTAATACCTGCGTTCTGTGCGTTTAAGAGTTCCGCTTCCAATTCGGCCAATTGCGTTTTTCCGAGAATGGTACGTTTAGGATTATTTGCGCGTGGCGCGGTGGTATCATCGGCATTTGCTGCAGTCTTGATCCGAATATCCCGATAAGAACGATCATCGACATTAAAGAACTTTACATGCTTGCCCCATTGATGGAAGGCATAAAGCTTTTTGGTGCCATGCGAGCGAGGATCTTCAGGCGCATTGATGGTGCCTAGATCGGCAATTGGCTGGTAGTTAAGAAAAACCTGCTGCAAGGTCTGGAAGCCTAAAGTTTTGTTGATGAAAGTGCCGCTTTCATTAACATCATTAACTGAGTTACGGGCATCGACGCCAGCGCCGGTCGGCATATCTCCAACGGGCCCACCGGCAGGTGCGCCGCCGTTTATGTATTGTCTGTTACCCAGCTCGTGATTGTCATACAGCGTGTAATTCCCTTGTGCAGCATAAAACAACTGCAAACCGCTCTGACCACTAGCATTGACGGGCTTAAACTGCTCTAAATATTTCTTTGAATAATCACTGAACAATTGTGAAGCTGTTGCGCCAATGGCACTCGGTGCAGGGGTCGTTCCGGAAAGCACGACTGAAGGTGAATTGTTAGGGCCTGCGGTGGTGCCGCTGGTAACCCCTACATTACTCGCATTTTCGTAGATCACATCGCCAAGATTGACGTAAAAATCGAACTTCTGTCCCGGTATCGTGCTTGCTAATGCATAAGGACGCATCAAGCCATCCATATCACCACTGAATCCGAAATGAACCGCTGCTGCCGCCTCTTTGACGGGCGGGGTTTTAAAGGTTCCGATAAGACTTAGCTCGTTCGCAGGACCCACAAATTGGTAATAGTAAACGGTTTCAGCTTGTAGATTACTGACCGGGACATTCAGGGTGAAATCTTTACTGACATCCGTTTTCAGTCCTGAAATGCTGATGGCGCTGCTCGCTAAATTATTGCGATCAGTCGAGAGACGCAAGGTCAAACTCGCCGGAGCCGGACCATCGACGGCGCGTGTCCAGACTACTGCACTGTTGTTAGTGACATCGCCAGCTGAAATGCCGTTAAAACTAACGGTTGCCGATACGGCTAATGATGTCATAGACCCAGTAACTGCACACAAGTGCATAAGGATTCGATGTTTGTTTAATAGTGTAGTCATAGTTTTGTTTGAGGTAATAATTGAGAAGTCGATAGTCAATAAGTGATGGACGATTTTCGTGACTTTATTGCGTTAAATTATCGTCGACTAGTTTGACAACTTTGTGACGATATTCAAACTCATTCGCTAAGTGGTTTTGATTCAAGCTTTTCTTGAGAGTCTTTGGATAAATTAATTTAAGGTGATGATCACTTCTGAAAAACAATCGATACAATATTTATTCGGCGGGATTGAAGTTGTCATGCTACTGCCATTATTGAGAGGTAGCATCATACTGTTTTAGTCTTTTAATTGACGTTCATGAAATATCCATCAGTTCATACCCGCAACAACATGATTATTTCCGTACCTTCTGATATTGGCGCAGGATATCGGGGATCTGATCAGGGGGTAAGTACTTTGTTAGCGTTATCCGTTAAATCGGGTATTGCCGATAACCTGCCTAAAAGAGAATGTGCAGTGGCTTTCGCAGATGGATTTACTTCAATCTATGCTAAGAACATCGAGAAAATCTTGTATATCTGCGAATCGGTATGTCGTGAGGTTTCAGCGTCGCTAATAACCGAGCATTTTCCGATCTTACTCTCAGGCGATCACAGCAGTGCTACGGGAACCATTGCCGGAATTAAATATGCCAAGCCTCACGCACGTCTCGGAATTATTTGGATTGATGCGCATGCGGATTTGCATTCACCGTTTACATCCTACTCTGGAAATATGCATGGCATGAGTGTGGCGGCGGCTTTAGGGGAAGACAATAAAACCTGTCTGTTTCGAAAACCTGATTTGAAAACGATGGGCTTTTGGGAAAACCTAAAAAATATTGGTGGAATGACTCAAAAAGTTAAACCATCTGATGTGGTGTATGTCACATTGCGTGATCTGGAGCAACAAGAAGCCTATTTAATTGATGAGTATGGTATTCGAAATTTCACTACTCAAGAAATGCGCACCATGAACCAAGAGGAACTCGGTATTGCTATTCTTGAATATTTGAAAGACTGTACGGATATTTATCTTTCATTTGATACCGACAGCCTGGAAGGAACCATCTCCAAAGGAACGGGGCTTCCGGTCGAAAATGGCATAATGCCGAATGAGGCAACCGGCCTGATTGCTACCTTATTAAAAGATCCAAAGATTACCTGTTTCGAAATTACCGAACTTAACCCACGCTTTGATGTCAATGATGCGACAACGACCATGGTGTATCAGATATTCGAAAGGGCAATTCAGGTGTTAAGTGCCCAGTAATCATGCTAAATTCATTTTGCTTTTTTCGACTATGCAACGTTTAAATCTAAAACCATACCCGCCAATTTTGAAATTTTTTCACAGTCTGTTTCTTGTGCTGTTAGTTTTGTTGTCTCCCGGAATTAAGGCTGCGCCTTTTGAATCATCCACCAGTGTCATTGTTATCGGTGCAGGCATCAGTGGTTTAAGTGCGGCGTACCATCTTAAAAAAGCCGGCTACAAAGCAATTATTCTCGAAATGAGCCCTCATATAGGCGGGCGTATCCGCACCGCTTATTATCCTGATAAGCGTCATGCCGAAATTGGTTTAGCCGAATTTTGGGAGCATAACCCAACGCTGGAAATTTTTCGAGCGCTCAAGGTGCCTTTGGAAACTTCGTACACAAGTTTCTCCAGTTTTATTCATGACGGAAAGCTCTATCCGTTTACACAGCAAAACAATTTGGAGTTTCTAAAATCTGTCTTGACTGTCTCAGAATTGGAAGCATATCAACGTTGGGATCAACAGGTCGCTGAATTGAACAGACAATTGGAGGTTCGTCCTATAGATAGCAAATTGCTGGCGTTAAAAGATATTTCATTCAGTGCTTGGATCAAGCAGCAAAGTCAACTCTCTCCAAAAACGCAAGCATTCATTCGGATCGAATCTGAACCGGAATATGCCGTTTCCTGGGATCGAATTAGCGCGTTAGACGGCATTGCCGAATGGCATATTTTTTCCGGTAAAGGTGAGACGCCCTATCATGTCGTTGGTGGAAATCATCGCGGAGCCTTAGCGATAGCTAATTATCTTGGCAAACAGAGTATTCACACCAATCGAATGGTAACACATGTTAATTCGACAGATTCAGGCGTTGAAGTTGTCGCAACGGATATGGCGACTTATCAACAGCGACGTTATCGCGCAAAGTACGTTATTAGTACAGTGCCGCTCTTTAGATTAGATGATATCCAGTTTAGTCCCCCATTAAACGCCACCATCAAAGAGGCGATTCGGACACAGACTGGAGGCGCTTATTTTAGTGCGCACATTGAGTTGGATGCGCAAGCAAAACAACCGTGGCAACGTGACGGGGTAAGCGAGTTACCCATTCTGACCGACGGAGTATTGGGCGTTATTTATGAGGGGAAATCGCCTTCTCATCAAAACAGTCTGCTAAATCTGTTAATTACCGATGCGCATGCGCAACGTTTTAATATGAGAATAAATTCCATGGATGAAATAAAAAAGGAATTACTCGCTGAATTTGAAAAACTTTGGCCCGGATTTAGTCACTATGTGAAACAGATGACATTTTATCGTTACCATCCTCGAGCAATCGCGTCTTGGCCGGTTGGACGTTCGCGCTTCGATCCATTGTCCAATGAGCTTCGAAAAGCCCATGGTCGGCTTTACTTTGCCGGCGATTTTACCGAAGGGACGCATTCCGATGGCGCGGCGAAATCTGCACTCAGAACGGTAAAGGAAATTGTTACTCAGCTTGATAATGACAAAAATGCAAGAGCGGGTCATTTTTACGGCCCTAAGTCGCAGCAGTGAACAGGATTGAAGCCCTTGTTGCCGTGGAATTTTAATAAATCTTCGAGCATCATGTGTTGTCACATTCCCCCCCCCGAAAGACTTTCAGATGTTTAGCTGGATACGCTAACGACTAATACCAATTTGGTCATAATCTTGTAAACTCGATGTTCAAGTTTTTAAGCTTGGAAAACCAACAAAAAACTCAGTAAGCTAGAGTGGTGTTACAATCCGAAGTATTTCACTCGATGTTCAAGTTTTTAAGCTTGGAAAACCAACAAAAAACTCAGTAAGCTAGAGTGGTGTTAGAATCCGAAGTATTTCAGCATTATGTTGATGTCAGAATCTGCGCCATTTATAAAGACTTTTGTGACAGATATAGATGTC
>CANNKG010000010.1 GCA_947505105.1 Methylococcaceae bacterium
TCTTTCAGTTTTTCTAAAATCAGTTTGGAGAAGGTGAGCGCTATCATTCAAGCATTCCTTTGGCGGTATTTTCTTATGGCGTCAAGCATACCGACAAAAGAGGGAATTTTCGTATTTTCGGAAATTTAATTTATGAAAGTCTATAGTATCAGCTTATAATGACCTTTATATGACAGTTTTGTTGGCGCGTCCACTAAACAGCCATCTAGTTAGTTTCCTCCATTAATGCGCCTTTAGAGTAACCAACATGTCCAACAAAATCCTCTTATTATTAAGACACGCAAAATCCAACCGCAATATTGAAGTCATTGATTTTGAGAGACCTCTCAAGAAACGTGGCTTGCGCGACGCTAAGACAATGGGACGCTGGCTTAGCGACCAAATGCTAGTGCCGGAATTGATACTAAGCTCACCCGCAGAGCGCGCCATTACCACGGCTCGAAAAGTTTGCAAAGCCATGAATCTGGAAACTAGCCTGATCAAAACCGATGAGCGCATCTACAACGCCAACCCGGAATTACTCAAACAAATCTTGCAGACTTGCCCCGAAACTTTGCACACACTAATGTTAGTCGGCCACAATCCCGCGTTTGAAGAATTACTCATCGACCTCGCCGATACACCAGTCGAAATCCCCGAAGACGGCAAACTACTCCCGACCACAGCACTCGCCGAACTGCGTTTCACCGGCACCTGGGCCAAAATCAGCAGTCATTGCGCCCAATTGACACAAATCACCCGGGTAAAAAATCTGGCCGATTCAAGCGAGCCAGACATAGATACCCATTAAAACAAATACTTACATAATTCCAAGTCATCGAATCGTGTAAATTACCGCCGATAGAAAAATTTACGCTTAATTTTTGAGATCCCACCTAACCGCCTGTTGCAGTTGGGCTATAATACTTGCTTAAATTAAGCTTTTTACCCCCCTTTTTGCCATGAGACTTTCAGCCCCCCTACCGATTTACAAAACCCTCGTTTTAATCGTATTAAGTCTTATCTCGAACGGTTGTGCGGAAACTCCCGTCGAGCAAATCACCGCCCCAAAACCCAGACTACCTCTGACGGTCACGCCCAAGCCGGCTTATGAGTATCCGGTTCATCCTTTAACTGGAATCTATGCCGAATCTCCTTCAGTCAAAGCATTTATTCAACACATGGTCAACACCCATGGCTTCGATGAAGGCTATCTCAACGACATTTTCTCGCAAGCCCATCGCCTGGATTATGTGATACGCCTTGAAAATACTCCGCAATATAGCGGCCCGAAAGGTGCCAAGCCTCGCCTCGGCAGTTGGACGCAATACCGCAAACAATTCCTGACCAACGGTCACATCGACAACGGCGTTGAATTCTGGTCACTGAATAGCGATGCAATCAAACGCGCCAGCGAAACCTATGGCGTCGACCCCGAATACATCGTCGCAATCATCGGCGTCGAGACCTTCTTTGGCCGGAACGTTGGCAAAACATGCACCTTCGACGCCCTGACCACGCTATCTTTCGACACCCAACGACGTTCGGAATTTTTCAAGCAGGAACTTGAACATTTTTTATTAATGTCGCGTGAAGAACATTATCAACCCAAAGAACCGGTCGGTTCGTGGGCCGGCGCCATGGGACTCGGCCAATTTATGCCCAGCAGTTTCAGACGACTCGCGGTGGATTTCAATCAGGACGGCCAACGTAACCTCTGGCACCGCGAAGATGCGATCGGCAGTGTTGCGCATTACTTCTCGCGCAACGGCTGGCAAGCGCATCAACTGGTCGCCGAACAAGTCAGCGACGACAGCATTCCTTCCACTATTCCACTCGGTGCACAGAATGGCTACGAATACTGGCATGTACATCCCAATTTCGAGGTTATCAAAAAATATAACAACAGCAATAAATATGCGATGGCCGTGCATCAATTAGCTCAGGCGATCAAGAAGAAATATTCCGGCTCATGATTGCTGATTCATCGCCGAATTTCGAAACCTCTGAATTAATCGACAGTCTGACTCAACAAGGCTGGTGGGTTAAAACGCAATTTTTTAGCCCTGAACTGATTGAAGGTCTCGCCGACGAAACGCTCACACTCTATCAAAATCAGCAAATGACCCGCGCCGGCATTGGTCGTGGCCAGGATTTTCAACAAAACGCCGAAATCCGTCTGGATTTCATTCACTGGCTCGATGGTACGACGGAGATTCAGCAGCGTTATCTCGCCCAGATGGAGGCGCTCCGCCTGACCTTAAACCGGGAACTGTTTTTAGGTTTATTTGATTTTGAAACGCACTTTGCATTCTATCCACCTGGTGCTTTTTATAAAAAACATCTGGATAGTTTTCGTGGTCAAGCCAATCGCCTAGTGTCGGCCGTCACCTATCTAAATGCCGACTGGCCGACTGACGGCGGTGGAGAATTATTGATTTACACGCCGGACGAACAACAAGTGATTGCGAAAGTTCGCCCCGAAGCGAGTACGCTGGTAGTTTTTTTAAGTGAAGAAATTCCACATGAGGTTCAAGTCAGCCATTATCAGCGGAGCAGTATTGCGGGCTGGTTTAGGGTGAATGGTCGTTAACCCTAACGTCCCAGCGAGATGAAAACAACCACCTACCTACAGATGGTTGTTTAACAACATGTTCCGAATTACAAAAATTCTAAAATCAAAAACAGCACGATCGTCAGGCCCAAACCGCAATGAACCACACCTTTGATACTTGCGATCGGTCCCATAATACCGCCAGCCGGTAATTTTTTAACCGCATCGAGATTTTTTAGCAAGGGATAGAGGGCGTTATATTCGATCACCAGAATCACCGCCACCGCCACAATCAGGGCAAACAAGCTAAAAGTATGCGGGTAATGCGCAGAGGCACCCATGAAAAATAACATCGGAATCGAAAACAAAGCATTGGTACGAGAAGCCAAGCCCGCCTTAGCAAGCGCCTCGGCGAGCTCAGGCAGTGCTTCGCCACCGTTAGCAACCTGTTCGGCAGATGCAATTACAATTTGCTGATTGGGCCAAATCAAACGCCAGACATTACCGAACATAAATATACCGAGCAACGCGCCAATATAAATGTCGATCGACATTCCGCCACCTCGGACTGCAAAAATGCCTAAACCAGTCGCCAGTGTCGCCACTGATCCCCAACGAAACCAGGCCAAGGCGCGTGGCACTAATTTTCGAATCACATCCGATTTTGCCGCCGCATCGGCATCTTTAAAATATTCGGTTTGGACAAAATTAAAGTAGTAAAGCAACCCCACCCACGCTACGCCAGACAGAAAATGCCCCCAGCGCAATAACATTTCAAGACCTGCACTTGTTGTAATTATCCCCATAATCGTTCACCTTATTATTGTTTTAACGAATGAAATACTCGGTGCTATTCAGGTTTTGAAATATTATTCACGCATAATTTCACCCCAAATAACGCCTTCATTCTAAAACTATTCTTCAGTAAAGCAAATTATGAACTTTTCTCGCTATTTTTAATGGTCCAGTTTCAACTATAACTAGAGCATCAATCGTCTCAATATAATATTAAGAGTCATAGCCTAGTACTCAGTCAATTTAATTATGGCGGGTGTAGTTCAAAAAAACCGTTCGTGGTGAGCTTGTCGAACCATGAACCGCAAATCCTTCGACAAACTCAGGACGAACGGGGTATTTATAAGTACTCGACAAAACCAAATTGACTGAGTACTAGGAGCGTTTTGTCGGCAAAAATATACTGACTAAATAACAAGAATCCCACCTAAAAATGGTAAATTAACCTCGATAACCAACTACTCCAGAGAGCAAAATTGTGATTCATTATTCAAAATGGCACTATAAGTTGCTGCCGATTATTTTCTTGATCAGTCTGACCGGCTGCATACAAAACCTATATTCTGAAAACATCGATGATCATATTAATGACTCACAGAGCGGTCATTTTTCAATTTTGCAAGTAAATGATTCCTATAAAATTGAAGGGCTTGAAAACGGCAGCATTGGCGGATTTGCTCGATTACGCACCTTACGTCACCAATTGGAAAGCCAAGGAGCACCGGTATTAATGCTTCATGGTGGTGATTTTCTGTTTCCCTCGGTCATGAGTAAGTATTTGAAAGCCGATTCGATGATCAAGATTCTTAATCTTATGGACGGCAATGCGACAGGCTTTGATAACAATATGCTGGTAGTTTTCGGCAATCACGAATTTGACAGTCCTGATCCGGGACTGCTGCTTCGACGGATCGTGCAAGCTGATTTTGGCTGGGTCTCGTCGAACACCCGCTTTCACTTTAGCGAAAGTTCAGCTCCTGAACCATTTTCAAAAAGACTTAGCAATGTCCATGATCAGATCATTAAGGACATCAATGGTATAAAAGTTGGCTTATTCGGAATTACCCTCGATAACCAAAAACCACCTTATATAGAGTACGACTACGCCCCGGAAGCGCGCAAAATCCTGATCAAACAGATGATCGCCGATTTAAAAGCCAACGGGGCTCAGGTGATTATTGCGTTGACGCACCAGGATTTAGATCAGGATCAGGGCTTGGCACGAGAGTTTCCGGAGATAAATCTGATTATCGGCGGCCATGAGCATTTTTTCATCGAGCAAAAAATCGGTAAGACCTGGATCACCAAGGCCGATGCCGACAATAAAAGCGCAATTGTACATGAAATCCAACTTTTACCAGATGGATCGGTCGAAACCAATCACCGCAAAATTGTGCTGAATGATCAAATCGAAAAAGATCCTCAAATCAATACCGAAGTATCCAAACAGTTGACTCGTCTGGCACAGGAATTTCAAAAGAACGGTAAAAATATGCAGGAGGTGTTGGGTTATACCGAGCATCTGCTGGAAGGCGTTGAACCGGCGATACGGGGCAGGGAAACGGCCTTGGGAAATTTCCTGGCTGACGTTATTCGCACTGAAATGAACAGCGATATTGCCTTCACCAACGGTGGTGGCGTTCGCATTAATGACAATATTCCACCCGGCCCGATCACCATGTATGACATGGAAGGTCTGTTTTATTACGATAATAATTTGGTCAGCTTTGAGTTAACTGGTCAACAACTATTGGAAATTCTAAAAAACTCGATCTCCAAAGCGCATTTGGGCGACGGTCGATTTCTGCAGGTATCTGGAATCCGCTTTACATATCACGCCAAATCATCCAATAGCGGTTATGTTTATACGATTAATCCTGCCGAAGTTGAAATCCAGCAGCGAGGTGCATCAACCTATACCCCTCTGGAACTGGATAAAACTTATCGAGCAGCAAGCACTTACTTCATTTGGGAAAAAGGTTTTTCGGATGGCTATGCCATTTTTGCCAAAGATGCTGGAAAAACCAGCCCTTCACGCATTGATAACGGCAAAGAAATCAGCTTTAGAAAAAGTGTCGAAAATACGCTTAACACGCTCCCCAAGAAAATGGTCAGACAACAAATCGAAGGCAGAATTATTCGTCAGGAATAGCAGAATCTAGCTTATGTTCAGACAAATCACCGCATCTAAAGCTCAATTCCTCACAATGTTGTCACTACCAGGAAATAAGCATATAATTGCCCTCTTTTACGCATCGGCGCTAATCAAGATAGCCTATTGATATCAAAGAAAATATAGCAAAAAAATATCAACACTCCCAATCTGAGCCATAAGTAATATCGCTGCCCATCAGAGCCTCCTTAACATCAGTCCGATAGCTATTTAAGTTAATGTCAATGACAAACAACAAGAATTTTAATTTACGTTTTGATGAATGCCCCACACCATAGCCTAAAGAATCTATATTTACCCACACTATGAATGAGGCAATCTCGGTAATTCAACGCCAATCCCTGCTGCTTACGCTCCAAGCAGTCGATCGTCATTATCATATCAAACGCGCGGTATCACTGATACTGGTCGTCGGATTACATCTATGGGTATTAGGGTGGCTCTTGCAACAGGTCGCTCCCGCCCCGGTCGCGAAACCATTGATTATGGAAGTGACGATGTTAACGCCTCCGAAACCGGTTCCCGTTATCAAAGAACCGCCACCTCCCCCGCCACCACCACCTAAAGCGATTGAGAAGCCGAAGCCAGTTGTAAAACCCGTGGTCAAACCACCGATTCAAAAACCGGTTCCACCCAAACCAGTCGCACCCAAAGTGTTGGCCCAACCCCAAACACCCGTGGTGACCAAGGAGGATTTTACGATTCCGGACCAACCCAAGGCGGAACCGGTTAAAGCGCCGCCTCCGGTAGTCACGGCACCACCTGCTCCTGCTGCGCCTGCACCGTCGACGAAAAGTTCTCAAAGCAGCGAAGGTGAAGGCCCCAGTAATTCAAAGACGGTGGTTTCGGGCGTTGTGCCATTGGTGCGAGTGCCACCAAAATATCCGGCCCGCGCGATGAGTCGGCATATTGAAGGATGGGTCAAAATTGAATTTACGATCACGACTTCAGGAACCGTGGAAAATCCGAAAGTCGTTGCCGCGGAACCTCCAGATATTTTTGATGATGCCGCACTCAATGCGATCAGTGAATGGGAGTTTAAGGAAAAAATGGTCAACGGCAAAGCCGTGGAACAGCGTGCAGTGCAAACATTACAATTCAAATTGGCCAATTAGACCGGTCAATCTGGCTTAGCGTGCCGACCCGAGCCATAAATTCCACCCACAAACGAAACCAATACGATTAACACATAGGGAAATAATGAATACCCGAACCTTACAACGCGACAATTACTTATTGCCGGAGCAAAACTTTCCGTCTAAAAGTGTTTATTTAGTAAACTAGAACGCAATCAAATTTTTAATCGAACCTTTTCTAAATCTATTCAGCACCAGGAGGATCTGCGGATGCACTTTCACATTATACCCACGGCCATCATCGATGGGACTTTATACATATTGATCCTGTTTTCGGTGGTAACCTGGACGCTGATTATTTTTAAAAGTTGGCAATTTACCAATAACGGCATAAACAATAAACGTTTCAACAGTGTGTTCTGGGAACAAGCGGATTTAGCCAGCGCAGAAAAACTGCCCGATAACGTATTTAAGGGGCCTCAAGCCAGAGTAGCTTTACAAGGCTTAAACTGGCTGTATCACAACAGCCAATTCACCGGCAAAAAGCTCAAATTTCTGGGCGCACCTGCGGATTTATTGGAACAGTCATTGATTGAACAAATGCAGAAAGAGCAACATACCATTGAATCCGGTATCACCATGCTCGCCAGCATTGGCAGCACCGCACCATTTGTCGGTTTATTAGGTACCGTATTAGGTATTATGCACGCCATGCATGACATCACCGCAAGTGGCTCAACTAGCCTAGACGTGGTCGCAGGTCCTATCGGTGACGCACTCGTGGCAACCGCTGTCGGTATTGCGGTCGCGGTGCCTGCAGTATTGGCCTATAACTTTTTACTACGCCAAGCTAAAAAGCAGCGCACTGGCCTGGAAAACTTTATTTCCAGTTTTATGCACATTGCCTTTTGCTCAGGATTTTTGAAGGAATAATCATGGCTTTTAAAACGCAATCCGAAGACGGCGACACCATGAGTGAAATCAATGTCACGCCCCTCGTGGACGTGATGTTGGTACTGGTGATTATCTTGCTGGTGACCGCCCCATTATTGACTCAGTCGGTGCATGTTACCCTCCCCAAGACGGTCGAAACCGTCGCAGACACCAAAAAACAGCCTTATCAGTTGGGGATCGATGCCCAGGGGGCAATTACCCTGAATAAACTTCCCTATACCGACCTAGCCGTGCTGGAAAAAACCTTACGCGATGAACTTCAAAAAGATCCGGAGCTCGCGATTCATTTCTATGCGGATAAGAAAGTTGAATATGGACGAATTGCCGAAATTATGGCGATAGTGCAACATGCCGGCATCGCAAAATTGGCTTTTGTGACCCTTGAACAATAGACGGAGTTGTGGCTTAAACCATCATAATGATGATCTCGAAATTACCATCATTGCTTAAAATCATGGGTACGCTTGTTACCCACTGGACATGTCGATGCGGTTAAAACTAACGTTACTCACTCTGCTATGGTTTGGAATATGCCAAGCTCAAACTGAGGATGAGTTGAATCAGATTAGTGCGCATTTGAGTCAAGCAACGATTACTCAAGGCGCATTTCAACAACAAAAACAGCTAAAGTTCCTGCGTAATCCGTTAAATTCTAATGGAACCTTTGTGTACCATCAGAGTAAAGGGGTCATCTGGAAAACTCTCAGCCCAGTTCCGTCCACAGTA
This sequence comes from Methylococcaceae bacterium, assembly GCA_947505105.1. Classification (GTDB taxonomy): domain Bacteria; phylum Pseudomonadota; class Gammaproteobacteria; order Methylococcales; family Methylomonadaceae; genus SXIZ01. The sequence continues at coordinate 8,258 of CANNKG010000010.1, forward strand.
ATAATCAACGATAACCGCTTGCTGACCGATCAAGGCGAGCAAGCCGTACCTGCTGCATTCGGCAAGGTTTTCCAGGCATTGCTCGGCAATAATCTTAATTTTCTGACGGAAGGCTTTACGATAGCGGTTAGCCATCACGATGCCGTCTGGCAATTGCAACTGGAACCGAAAGAGCCATTGCTCAAGAAATTATTCCTGCACATTAAATTGTCCGGCGATCAAGAACTGCGCCAGATGGAATTGGAAGAATTCAACGGTAATCAAACCCAAATTCATTTCGAGCACATTACTCACCCGTCTGAGCTAGCCTCCGAACAGGAAGTGGACTTTGCGCGGCTATCACCCTAAATTTACGGCTTGGCTATGGTTAGTCGGTATGATCCTGATTGCGGTTCTCGGTTATCGGGCCTTAAGCAAGGATTGGCTTGAAACAAGTTTCCTCGCGTTACTGCCCACCAGCGAGCAAAATCCGGAAATTGCCGCCATTGTTCAACAGCGTGATCAAGTTTTAAATCGAAAACTCATCTGGTTGATCGGGGCCGGAGATTCGACAAGCGCAATCCGTTTAGCTGAACAACTTAAACAGACCCTGACCCAGAGCGCCTTATTCAGCAACCTCACCCTGCAAATACCGCAGCAAAAGTATATCGATCAATATCAACAGCTTTTCCCATTACGCTATCAATTATTGACTAACGAGACTGTCGCAACCCTAAACATCGATCCGAAACAGTTCATTCAACAAAACCTTCAGATGTTGTACAGCCCGATAGGCCAATTGCAAGCGGCTAATCTGGAACACGATCCGCTGTTATTATTCAGTCGTTATTTCAATGCCGCCCATCCTCTGAAATTCAATGTCGAACAAGGCGTCGTGATGGTCCAGGATGCCGGTCGATACTGGGCGTTGTTGCTGAGCGATCTTGAGAATAATGATTTACAACTCGATAAACTCGAATACTTGCAGACCCTGGTCGAAAACGCTAAAGCCCATATCCAGGAACTGCATGGCGAACTTCTGGTGACCGGCGTTCCCTTATTTACCGCCCATGGCTCACAATCGGCCAAACAGGAAATTTCAATCATTGGTTTTGGCTCCAGTGCTGGAATTATCTTATTATTGCTCGTAACTTTCCGCAGCATTCGCCCATTACTACTGTCTTTTCTCGCTATCGGCAGCGGCATGTTTGCCGCTTTAGTGTTGACCATCCTGTTTTTCGGCAAAATTCATATCTTGACCCTAGTGTTCGGAGCTAGTCTCATCGGTGTAGCAGATGATTACGCCCAACATTATTTATGCGACAGCTATGGCGTTAAAAACTGGAATGCCGAAAAAGGTCTGCGTTTTATTCTGCCGGGCTTATTTATCGGTTTATTAAGTAATTTACTCAGTTATGCGGGCTTAGGCCTTTCTCCGTTTTTGGGCTTGCAGCAAATGGCGCTGTTCTCGGCAATTGGCTTGCTGGTCGCTTGGCTTACCGTGGTGTTAGTCTTTCCGCTACTACTGACCGGTTTTAGCTTCGAGCATGTACCCGGCATTCTTAAACTCACGCGGCACTGGGAACATAGCTGGCCGTTATGGCTGTTCAAAAATCGACGCAAACTTAGCCTCTCTCTGATCCTATTCGTCACAGGCGGTCTCTGGCAGTTAACGCCTCAAGATGATGTGCGGCTCTTGCAGTCGGTTTCCCCCGAATTAATGGCGGTCACCGAAAAAATTCGTTCCTTATTGCCGGTCAGCCCCGAACAACAATTTTTTCTGGTATCCGGACAAGATCAAGAAGCATGGCATCAGAATGAACAAAGTCTGACTCAGCAACTCAATGCCTTAAAAGCGCAATCGGCACTCGGTCACTATGAGGCGATCAGCGATTTCTGGCCGTCCCTTAAGCAACAACAAGCAAACTATCAATTATTAAAAGATGCGCTCTATGATTCCGGGTTAACCGAAAAATATATGCTTAATTTGGGATTTGCCCACAATGCAATCCAAACCGAACTGCAGGTCTTCAAAACAGCCGAGCATCAGACACTCGACCTCAACACCTGGCTAGAAGGAAGCGACGAATCGAAACAGCAATTATGGTTAGGCTGTGAGCATGGGCAGTGCCGAAGTATTGTGTCGCTAATCGGTATCAAAGACTTGTCGTCCGTATCAGCCTTGGCCAAGCTGCCGGGCGTCACTTGGATTGATCAGGTTGATCAGTTTTCTCAGCTCTTTAAACGCTATCGCATCCGCGCGAGTGGCTTGTTACTGAGTGCCTTCTGTCTGGCGTTCTTAGGACTGAGTTTGAAATTCGGCTGGCGCAATGCGGTGATTATTACCAGCGTACCGTTAGCCTCCTTAGCGGTCACCCTGGCAGCGTTAGGCTGGTCAGGTCAATTATTCAGTTTATTCAATCTTTTCGCACTGTTGCTGGTGCTGGGAATAGGCATTGACTACGCAATTTTCTTTTTTATCGCCGAAGATCGACGCGCCAGTACCTCGTTAGGCGTCACAATATCGGCGCTTACTACCTTACTGGCGTTTGGTTTATTGGCACTCAGTTCGACTCAGATTGTTCAGGCCTTTGGTGTAACAGTGGGCTGCGGCATTATTACTGCGCTACTCGTCTCGCCACTGATCGGACTTAAGCACCTGCATCAATCTTAAGTTATCTTGAACCCACAGAATCTCATGCGATTACCATTAACGATTATTGTGCTAGTAATGAGCTTGACCAGTTGCGCACTTTGGCAAACTGTTAATAATTTAATAAGCCCACCTCGACTCCCATTGAGCCAGCCGATAGGGCCGGAAAGACGGGTGCTATTGCAAATGACTTTCGACAAAGATGATTTACATCAAAAGCTTCTGATCGCACTGGAGCTGGACGCCCACCATATTGCGATGGCCGGTTTAACTCAAGATGGTTTGAGCTTGTTTAATCTCAATTATGACGGCACAACGCTGCTTTTTGAACAAAGCCCCTTAATGCAAAATGCCATTGCCTCAGAAACGCTACTTAACGATCTGCAACTTGCCTATTGGCCAATCACAGCGCTTGCCAAGCAAACACAAGCACCTTGGCGTTTGGACGCTAAGCATAACGAACGTAACTTATATTACAACAACGAAAAGCAAGCCAGCATCACTTATATAGTTAACTCGGAAACTTGGCCGACAAAGCTTGATTTAATTAATTATCCCAATAACTATCATTTACATATCGATACGCTCAGCAACGAGCTGAGTCCGGTTATAAACAACATGGCACCTGCTGTCGATTAACGTGAATACTGAATCTTAATTTTAGCTTACCCTTAAATAAACTTATGACTACAAGTTCAAACAATCAAACCAAACCGCCATTAGTCGTCACGGCCTTAAGTGCGATCGGAGTGGTCTTTGGCGATATCGGCACCAGTCCCTTATATGCGGTCAAGGAAGTATTCGGTAATCACTTAGCGATTGATAAAGTTCATGTCTTGGGCGTATTGTCGCTTATTTTTTGGGCCTTGGTATTAGTAGTCACGATCAAATACGCCATCTTCATCATGCGTGCCAACAATAAGGGCGAAGGCGGCATCATGGCATTAATGACATTGGCATTGCAAAGCAGCAAAGATAAGCCCAATAGAAAAGCATTTATTATTTCCATGGGGTTACTAGGCGCCGCTCTATTTTATGGCGATGGCATCATCACCCCCGCCATATCAGTGTTAAGTGCTGTCGAGGGACTTCAAATTATCGCGCCATCGCTCGGACATTATGTTTTATTAATTACGATTGCCGTCCTCTGCGCACTTTTTACTATTCAAGCCAAAGGGACCGGTACGGTCGGCAAACTTTTTTCCCCCATCATGTGCCTGTGGTTTGGTACCCTCGGAACTCTGGGGCTCATTAATATTCTCAAGGCACCGACAGTATTAGCTGCAATCAATCCCTATTATGCAGTTCATTTGTTAATGGAGTTGGGCTGGCATGGATATCTGATCATGGGCTCGGTCGTACTCGCCGTTACTGGTGCCGAAGCGCTATATGCCGACATGGGGCATTTTGGCTTGAAACCGATTCGTTACGCTTGGTTTAGTTTTGTCTTTCCAGCCTTATTATTAAATTATTTCGGTCAAGGCGCCTTGCTTCTGGAAAATCCTAAAGCTGTTGCCAACCCCTTTTATTTACTCGCCCCCTCATGGGCCATGTATCCGCTACTTATTCTAGCGACACTCGCTTCAGTCATAGCATCACAAGCGGTAATTTCCGGGGCATTTTCAGTGACTCGCCAAGCAATTCAGCTGGGTTATAGCCCCCGCATGAACATTCAACATACCTCTGGCGATGAAATGGGGCAGGTGTATATTCCCTCGGTCAATTGGTTATTGATGGTTTCGGTTTTTATTGTCGTGCTCAGTTTTCAATCTTCTTCTGCATTGGCGTCTGCCTATGGTATCGCAGTGACTGGCACAATGATTGTCGATACCATATTAGCCTTCATCGTAATACAGGGGCTTTGGCAATGGAAAAAACTTGCCAGCTTCTTGTTCCTGGGAACATTTATCACTGTCGACTTCCTATTTTTTTCATCCAACAGCTTAAAAATTCCCAGCGGTGGTTGGCTACCGTTATTAATCGGTTTGGTGATTTTTATCATCATGACCACTTGGATCAAAGGAAGAACCCTACTATCGGGCTACCTCGAAGATCGCCGGGTGTTATTTGAAGATTTTGAAGAACAGATCACAATTCAACGTCCAATTATGGTGAAAGGAACAGCGATTTATCTCACCAAAAGCTTACATGGCGTTCCCCAGGTATTTCTCCATAATTTCAAACACAACCATGTGTTACATCAACAAATCATTGTTTTGACCATCGTAACTACCAACGAGCCTTTCGTAGATCGGGCCCATCGCATCAAGATTCGCACCTTTGGTCATCAAAAACAGTTTTTTCGAATCAAGTTTTATTACGGCTTCCAGCAGAATGCCGATATCCGTCAGGATTTGACGCTGTGCGCTCAAGAAGGGGTTAACATCGATTTAAAACAAGCCTCGTTCTTTATCAGCCATGAACAATTGTCATTCCGTCAGCGGAGTCCGATGCCGAAATGGCGAAGAGCCTTGTTTTTATTTTTGTATCATAATGCGTCAAACGCAATTGATTTCTTCAGAATCCCTAGCGAGCGCGTCATTGAGATCGGCATTCGCATTGAGTTGTAGGTAGGCTTGTTTGCTTTGAAATTTTGGTCGCCGACTAAGTCATCGGCGACCAAAAAAATAGCTACTTAACTTGTTTAGGTGATAACGGTTGGTTCAGTTCGACCCGTGCGTTTTTTCACCTCACAAAATTGCTCCGCCAGTTCAATCAAATCAGCGAGTGCCTGCTGAGTTTCTTGATGATGTTTCGCAGGATCCGGCTCGAAACGCTCCAAATAAATTCGTAAAGTGGCACCAACGGTTCCGGTTCCGGATAAACGAAACACAATCCGCGAGCCATTGGTAAAACCAATCCGAATCCCTTGATTTTTACTGATACTACCATCGACCGGATCGTTGTAACAGAACTCATCAGCATATTTCACGGTATATTCAGCAAAGCTCTGGCCAGGCAGAGTGGGCAATAATTGCCGTAAATGACTGATCATCGCATCTGCAATATCATTCGGCACCGCTTCATAATCATGGCGAGCATAAATGTCTCGACCATAGATTTGCCAATGTTCCTGAACAATTTCCGCAACGGTTTGGCGTTTACGCGCAATCAAATTGAGCCAAAACAGAATGGCCCACAAGCCGTCCTTTTCACGAATATGATTCGAGCCAGAACCAAAACTTTCTTCTCCGCAAAGGGTAATATCTCCAGAATCCAGAAGATTGCCAAAGAATTTCCAGCCAGTGGGCGTTTCATAACACGGAATATTGCTTTTTCTGGCGACTCGATCCACTGCCTGACTGGTCGGCATTGATCGCGCTACACCACTGATACCTTTTGCATAGGCCGGAATCAACTGTGCATTCGCCGCCATAATCGCAAGACTGTCACTGGGCGTCACGAAAAAGTTATCACCCATGATCATGTTACGATCGCCATCGCCATCAGACGCTGCGCCAAAAACTGGCGCATGGTCGCTAAACATTAATTCAGCCAGTTCATGAGCATGCGCAAGATTCGGATCGGGATGACCGCCACCAAAATCTTCAAGCGGCACCGCATTTATAACCGACCCAGGTGCTGCACCTAACATGTCTTCCAAAATTCTTTTGCCGTAAGGGCCTGTAATCGCATGCATCGCATCAAAGCGCAAGGTGATGAAACCCGACTGAATACTTTGTCTAAGCAGATTAAAATCAAATAATGACTGCATTAACTCTGCATAATCAGTTACAGGATCTACAATAGTGACTTTAAGCGTATCGATATGTTGAGAACCCAGCACATCCAAATTAACGTCATTCATCTCAACCGTGCGATAGCTTTCAATGACCTGAGTACGTTGGTATAATGCATCGGTAAATTTTTCCGGGGCGGGTCCCCCATTTTCGGCGTTGTATTTGATTCCGAAATCCTCATCTGGACCACCCGGATTATGACTTGCTGATAAAATAATGCCGCCGAATGCATTATTCTTCCTGATTAAATTTGAAGCAGCTGGAGTAGATAGCAAACCGCCCTGCCCGATAATCAGTTCACCAACATCATTAGCGAGCGCCATTTTGATAATTATTTGAATTGCCTGACGATTAAAATAACGACCATCGCCTCCGAGAACCAAGGTTTTTCCTGGTAAATCATTCAAACAATCGAAAATTGCCTGAACAAAGTTTTCCAGATAATCGGGCTGTTGGAAAGTAGTCACTTTTTTACGCAGTCCGGAAGTTCCGGGTTTTTGATCGTCGTAAGGACGTGTATTAATTGTTTTTATTTGCATATTTAAGTCCAGATGAGACAATTGATGAAATGTTTACGTTACACCAAAATAGTTTTTTATTATAGATTTTTATGAGACGAATTTACACCCTACTCCTTTTGATTTGTTTAAGCTCTGTTGCATGGGCTAAAGAAGGCATCTGGCTACTCGTTGACACCCAAAAATTAAGCTTATCAGTCAATCAAGGTAACAAAACTCTCGAAGTATTAGAAAACATTGCTATTGGCAAAAGAGGCGCCGGTTTTAAAAAACGCATGGGTGATGAAGTGACCCCTTTAGGCGATTATAAAATCGGCTGGATAGATAGACGCAGCGCCTTCCAAGTATTTATGGGAATTACCTATCCCTCCAGTGAAAATGCCGAAAAGGCCCTGCAAGAAGGTTTGATTGGCGTTAACCATTATCAAGCCATCGTAAACGCTGAACAGCACGATAGAGTTCCACCACAAAACACCCCACTTGGAGGTAGAATTGGTATTCATGGCCTAGGACGCGCCGATGTCGACATTCACAAATCAATGAACTGGACGCGTGGTTGTATTGCTTTAACTAATCCGCAAATCATGCGTTTAAGTCGTTGGGTCTCTGAAGGTACCGTGATAAAAATCAGATAAAATAAAAAAAGCTGGAATTTTTTCTGAAATCATGGATAATTACTCAGGGTTGAATTTTTTTATTTATACACACTTTTGATTGTAAGGAAAAAAGATGAATAAAGCATTAAAACTATCAGTGATTGCTATGGTTGCAAGTTTGGCAGTAGGTTGCGCAAGCACTTCTGACATTGAAAATCTGCAAACTCAAATCGATGATTTAAAGTCAGGCGTTTCTAAAGCTTCTTCTGACGCTGCTAGCGCACAAAGCGCTGCATCTGACGCAGCTTCTAGAGCTGCTGCTGCAGAATCTGCCGCAAACCGCGCAGCTTCTCTTGCTGAAGAAACTAACAGCAAGTTAGATCGCATGTTCAAAAAATCAATGATGAAATAACTTTTCATTGGATTTTTAATTAAAAAAAGCCCGGCAAGTTTACTTGCCGGGCTTTTTTTTTGACCAATCATTGATTTTATTTGAGCAATTTTTTTCATATAAGGTAAATTATCTACCACTCCTCCTTTCATTTAGCTTGATAGCTGTTATAAATAAAAACCAGTGTTATGCTATGCAGACGAAACAACGCCCATCAATACATAATGATGTGGAATTGATAATAATTAGAATAATAACGTATGGGAATTGAAAGAAATCTATGGAAGCATTGCTTATTGACTGGCTTAAAGAATACGGTTACATAATTCTGTTTTTATGGAGCATCCTGGAAGGTGAAATGGGACTCATCATGGGCGGCATCATGTCACACACTGGCGACATGTGGTATCCCATGGCAATTTTCGTTGCCGGACTAGGCGGCTTTACCGGAGATCAGATCTACTTTTATATCGGTCGATTCAATAAAGGCTTCATTCAACGAAAACTACATTCCCAAAGACGCAAGTTCGCAATTGCGCATTTATTGCTCAAGAAATATGGCTGGTATATTGTTTTTGCGCAACGCTATATGTACGGTTTGCGCACCGTCATTCCGATGTCAATTGGCATCACCAAATACTCGGCCAAAAAATACGCCTTAATTAACTTACTAAGCGCTTGGGCTTGGGCTGCGATTACGATCACCCCCGCATACATTTTTGGAGCGGATATATTACGCATCTTAGCACTCGCCAAACAACACTGGTACCTTGCCCTACCTCTTGCCGGGATATTTTTATTGGGTATTTATATGTATTTCCACAAATTAGAACAAAAACTTCTAAAAAAAAGAAATCAACGAAGCTCTAACACTTAACAATCAAACCAAATATGGTCATGAAAGCAGGTAAAGCGATTCAATGAGTCACCTGCTTTTCTATTGCCATTATTTTGTATTGCCCACCTCAATATTGTTATAAATAAAATAATTGCTCTCCTTTCGCCCTTCCTCGTCAGTCAATTCCTGGAATGTTGTGCGATTCGACTTGAATTTTGTTCGCCACCACTAGCATGAATTTAAAATTTACTTTTTTCGGCAAAACGCAACTAGTCACACCCGTCTAACCACTAAAAACGATCAATAGAGCAAATATTGATTCTTGCCTTTTGTATCACTAAGGCGTGATAATCAGCGGCTTTTTGGATGTATTGACCTACTTATGAATTTTAATTTACTTAATACCGATGGCCTTGCCCGGCGAGGGCAATTGCAATTTGCCAGGGGAAGCATTGAAACCCCGGTATTCATGCCTGTTGGAACTTACGGCACCGTTAAAGCTTTAACGCCTGAAGAACTAGATCAACTCGGCGCACAAATAATTCTGGGCAATACCTTTCATCTAATGCTAAGACCTGCCATGGAAGTCATTAAAGCACATGGAGACTTACATGATTTTATGCATTGGAATAAACCTATTCTGACCGATTCTGGCGGATTTCAAGTATTTAGCCTCGGCGCATTACGAAAAATCTCCGAACAGGGCGTCACCTTCAAATCCCCCATTAATGGCAGTACAATCTTCATGGGCCCCGAAGAATCCATGCAGGTTCAACGAGATTTAGGCTCCGATATCGTCATGATTTTCGATGAATGCACACCATATCCCGCAACTTTCCAACAAGCAGCCGATTCAATGCGCCTATCCTTACGCTGGGCAAAACGCAGCAAAGCAGCCCATGGCGACAACCCGGCCGCACTCTTTGGCATTGTGCAAGGAGGCATGTACGAATCATTACGTCAAGAGTCAGCCGCCGAACTCGTCAGCATCGGTTTTGATGGCTATGCGATCGGCGGATTATCAGTAGGTGAACCTAAAGAAGAAATGCTGGCCACTCTGGAAGTCGTCAGCCCCCTGCTACCTGAACATAAACCCCGCTATTTAATGGGAGTAGGTACGCCGGAAGATTTAGTCGAGGCGGTACAAAGAGGTATTGATATGTTCGATTGCGTCATGCCAACACGTAACGCGCGTAATGGGCATTTATTTACCCGTAATGGCGTCATCAAAATACGCAACAGCCAATATCAACATGATACGAACCCACTTGATGAGGCCTGTGGCTGCTACACCTGCAAAAATTATTCGCGCGCCTACCTGAGACACCTCGACCGTTGCGGAGAAATGCTGGGTTCACGCCTAAATACTATCCACAATCTTTACTATTATCATAAATTAATGCAAGGGCTGCGTGATGCCATTGCCGATAAAAATCTGGCTACTTTTGTCAAGCAGTTTTATGAACAACGCGGTAAAACAACTCCTTTTGTGGCATAATGGCAAATTTTATTCACTTAATAATTACACGGGGAAAACCATGAGTTTCTTGATTTCTGATGCTGTCGCAGCCGCCGCGCCCGCCGCGACACAACCCGGCATTGAAGGGTTACTGTTTCCGTTAGGCATCTTATTGTTTTTTTATTTGTTGTTTTTACGTCCACAATCAAAACGCGCAAAAGAACAAAAAGAAATGCTGGCAGCTTTGAATAAAGGCTCAGAAGTCGTTACCAACGGTGGAATCTTGGGCAAAGTAGCAGATCTGGACGAAAATTTCGTACGCATTGAAATATCAGACGGCGTTTTCATCCAAGTACAACGTCATGCAATCGCAAACATGATGCCCAAAGGTACCTATAAGGTTTTAAATAAAAAACCAAAAGTTTCTTAAGTTTATTATTTTGACTCGCTGACTGCCGGATTCTTAATACCGGCAGATACACGATTTGATCATTGGAACCACAATGCAAAACCATTTCCCACTTTGGAAAAATATCCTGATTTTAATCACGTTCATCGTGTGCTTGATTTATTCGATACCGAACTTGTTCGGGGACGATCCTTCGGTGCAGATAACCTCATCAGGCGCAATTCCGCTCGAACAAAAACAAGTTGACGATGTTAAAAACATTCTCGCAGCCTCGGGATTACCCGGCAAAGCCCTGGAGTTCAACAAAGGCCAGATTTTAATTCGTTACACCAATACCCCTGACCAACTTAAAGCAGCCGATTTATTACGCGACAAACTAGCCAAACAAGCGACAGTCGCACTAAACTTGGCTCCGGCAACCCCCGCCTGGCTAAACGCGATTGGCGCCAACCCCATGTACCTAGGTCTTGACTTACGTGGCGGGGTGCACTTTCTGTTAGAAGTTGACATGAATGCTGCCCTGAAACAAGCAGAAGAACGTTATCTCGGCGATCTTAAAATTGCCTTACGGGAAGCGAAAATTCATTATCTATCGGTGGCTAAAGAAGGCGAAGCGATCAAGATTAAACTAAATAATGAAGCCGAAACTGAAACGACTTTAAATATTTTAGCTAAAGATTTTCGTAACCTGAAACAACTCGACCAACGTGGTGAAAATGAAATCTATGTGGCGATTTCAGAAGCGGATCAGCGAGAAATTAAAAAATTTGCGATTTCCCAAAACATGACCACCCTGCGTAATCGAGTGAATGAACTCGGTGTCGCGGAACCAATTATTCAACAACAGGGCGATAGTCGTATCGTTGTGCAATTACCGGGTGTTCAAGACACCGCCAAAGCCAAAGAAATTCTAGGCAAAACCGCCTCTCTGGAATATCGATTGGTCGATACTGAACACGATGTTCAAAAAGCCGTAGCCGGACAAGTCCCGGTCAATAGTCGCCTGTATTACGAGAAAAACGGTCAGCCTATTCTTTTGGATCGCCGGGTTATTGTAACCGGAGACCAAATTGTTGATGCCGCCTCCGGCGTTGACCAAGATGGACGCCCGTCTGTCAACATCACTCTAAATGGTGTCGGCGCCGGCAAGATGGCCAAAACCACTCAAGTCAGTGTTGGCAAACCAATGGCGGTAGTATTTATCGAATACGTCAATGAGACGTCTATCGAAAATGGCCAAAAAGTGAATCACAAAGACAAAGTTGAAAAAGTGATCAGCGTCGCGACCATTCAAAGCGTCTTCAGCAAACGTTTTCAAACTACCGGCCTCGATAGCCCACAAGAAGCACGTAATTTAGCGCTTCTGTTAAGAGCTGGCGCCTTGGCTGCCCCCGTCGATATCGTCGAAGAGCGAACCGTCGGCCCCAGTTTAGGCCAAGACAACATTGACAAAGGTATGCTTTCGTTCGTGGTAGGCTTTGGACTCGTCGTGCTATTGATGCTGGTTGTTTATAAATTATGCGGTCTAGTTGCAAATCTTGCCCTGGCATATAACGTGGTGATTGTGGTTGCCATTTTATCGATGCTGCAAGCAACTCTGACCTTACCGGGTATTGCCGGTATTATTCTGACGGTCGGGATGTCGGTCGACGCCAACGTGTTAATCTTCGAACGGATCAGAGAAGAGTTACGTAACGGTAATTCGATACAAGAATCCATTTTCTTAGGTTACGACAAAGCATTCGGCACTATTCTTGATTCGCATGTCACCAATCTTGTCGTCGCTATTGTTTTGTTCGCTTATGGTACCGGCCCGGTTAAAGGTTTTGCGGTCACGCTGATTATCGGTATTCTATCGTCGATGTTTACGGCTATTACCTGTTCGCGCATGATGATTAACTGGATTTACGGCAATCGTGATGTTGAGAAATTATCCATCTAACGCATGAGCATTAAACGACGAGTAACCACATGTTTGGCTACTTAGCGACCTGAATTCATTAAGAAGATTACAATAATGTTAAACAAAAGTATAAATTTTATCGGCAATCGAAAATACGCCCTCATATTCTCAGGCTTACTTTCCTTTATGTCGCTGGTATCTCTGGGTGTCAACGGCCTTCACTTAGGCATTGATTTTACAGGGGGCTCTCTAATTCAAGTCGGCTATAAAGAATCAGTTGATTTGAATGAATTACGCAAATCACTCGCTGCAGATAATCTAGGCGATGCAACCGTTCAGCATTTCGGCAGCACCAAAGATGTTCTGATTCGTTTAAAACTTCGGGAAGGTGTTAGCAGTAAGGACCTGAGTACTAAAGTTCTGGAAGTCATTAATCGTGGCCGAGCAGAACCTGCCGAATTACATCGAGTCGAGTTTGTCGGCCCTCAAGTAGGGGAAGATTTAGCGCAAGATGGTTTTTTAGCCTTGCTATATTCGTGCTTCGGCATCCTTGTCTACGTGGCCTGGCGTTTTGAATGGAAATTCTCGACTGGTGCGATTATCGCGACAGTCCATGACGTTATCGTCACGCTGGGACTATTTTCGGCCATGAGTATCGAATTTGACCTCACGGTGCTAGCGGCGATTTTGGCACTGATTGGATATTCTTTAAACGATACCATCGTAATTTATGATCGTATTCGTGAAAACTTTTTACTCTCAGTCGCAGATACGACCGAGGAAGTGATGAATATCGCCGTCAATGAAACCTTAAGCCGGACCATCATGACCTCGCTGACCGTGTTTTTGGTACTGTTATCGCTGTTTTTCCTCGGCGGCGAAGTGATTCATAACTTTGCACTGGCCTTATTATTCGGCGTAGTCTTCGGTACCTATTCGTCGATTTTTATCGCAAGCCCTGCAGCCTTGATGCTCGGTATCTGTCGACAGGATTTACTTGTCCAAATCAAAGAAGGTTATGATGATGGCATGCCTTAACAAGCGGCTATTTGAACCTAAGATCAGTTATAATACAACGTTAGATTTTTTATTTACTAGTGGAGCTTTACAAAGATGGCAATTGAACGTACTTTCTCAATCATTAAACCTGATGCGGTCGCTAAAAATGTGATTGGGGAAATCTATAGTCGTTTCGAAAAAAACGGTTTGAAAATCGTAGCATCAAAAATGCTGCATTTAACCCAAACTGAAGCAGAAGGTTTCTACGCTGAACATCGTGAGCGTGGTTTTTTCAAAGACTTAGTCGCCTTTATGACTTCAGGTCCCGTTGTGATTCAGGTATTGGAAGGCGAAAATGCCGTCCTGAAAAATCGCGAATTGATGGGCGCCACCAATCCGAAAGATGCAGCTCCCGGCACGATCCGCGCCGACTTTGCCAGCAGCATTGATGAAAATGCCGTGCATGGTTCTGATGCCTTAGAATCAGCTAAAAGAGAAATCGCTTATTTCTTCTCGGATATCGAACTCTGTGCTCGCACCCGTTAATACCAACAAAGTAAATTTATTGGGGTTTGACAAAAAAGGTCTTGAGGCCTTTTTTGTCGAGCTTGGCGAGAAACCGTTTCGAGCCACTCAAATCCTAAAATGGCTTTATCAGGAAGACGTCACCGACTTTGAACAGATGACCAATCTGAGCAAGTCGTTACGTCAGTATCTGCAGGAGCATTGCTGCATAACGCCACCTGAAATCAGCGTAGCCCAGCAAGCCTCGGACGGTACCCGCAAATGGGCACTGCAAATGAGCTGCGGCAATCGCGTTGAAACGGTTTTTATCCCTGAAGAAAATCGCGGCACACTCTGCGTTTCGTCACAAGTTGGCTGCGCACTCGCCTGCACGTTTTGTTCAACCGCTCAGCAAGGCTTTAATCGCAACTTAAGTACCGCTGAAATTATCGGGCAACTCTATGTTGCTCAACGCGAACTCGGTAAAAGTCGACGTATAACCAATGTCGTCATGATGGGCATGGGCGAACCGCTCTTGAATTTCGATAACGTGGTTGCCGCAATGCGTTTAATGATGGACGATTTTGCTTACGGCCTGTCTAAACGTCGCGTAACAATCAGCACCTCCGGGGTAGTTCCGGCGATGTATCGACTCACTCAAGAATGCGATGTGAGCCTTGCGGTCTCCTTGCATGCCGTTAACGACGAACTGCGTAATATTCTGGTGCCGATTAATCAAAAATATCCACTCAAAGAATTACTGGCCGCTTGCCGGGACAATGTCGAGCATTCGCCGAGAAAATGCATCACCTTTGAATACGTCATGCTTGCCGGCATCAACGACTCAGTCGCTGAAGCTAAAGCCCTGCTTAGACTGCTTAAAGATATTCCGTCTAAAATGAATTTGATTCCGTTTAATCCGTTTCCAAATTCACTGTATCAATGCTCATCCCCCGAAGCGATCGATCGTTTCCGTGCGGTGTTGCACAATGCTGGCATGGTTACCACCGTCCGTAAAACTCGCGGCGAGGATATCGATGCGGCATGCGGTCAATTAGTCGGCAAAGTCAATGATAAAAGTCGTCGCGCAGAAAAACTGAAATTAGCAAGTTCAAGCAATGTTCCCAGAATTTAAGGTTCGAACGCTAATGCTGATCTTCTTTCTGGGCAGCGTGTCGAGTTGTTCATGGTTCACCGATCAAGAGGATGGTGCATCCAAAGAAGCTGCGGCCAACACCTACGCAAAACTGGGTACGGAATATTTGCGCATGGGCCAAATGAATGTCGCGCTCGAAAAATTACGCCTTGCTATTGAGCTAGATGATAACAACATCGAAGCCCATGATTCGATAGCCGTACTTTATGAACAAATTAAGGAATACCCGAAAGCTCGACAGCATTTCGAAGCGGCGCTAAGTTTGCGAGCCGATAGCCCCGCTACGCTGAATAATTATGGCCGGTTTTTATGTGATCGCGGCGAATATGAAGAAGCTTTTGAGTATCTTCACAAAGCCATGGCAATGCCTTTAAACGACAATAAATGGTACGCCTTCACAAATGCCGGACGCTGCGAATTAATGCGCGGCGACCAAAATAAAGCCGAACAATATTTTCGACAAGCCTTGGAATATCAAGCAAATTATGCCCCTGCCCTGCTGGAATTACAGCGCATCAGTTATCGCAATAATAACTATATGTCGGCCAAAGCATTCCTGCAACGCTATCTCGAAGTTGCTGAACACACCCCTGGTACGCTCTGGGTAGGCATTCAAACCGAAATCGCCCTAGGTAATCGCGAACTTGCCCTGCAATATCGCCGGATTCTACTAGAGAAATTTGCTAATACCAAAGAAGCCAAACAAATCCAGGCCACGTTACCTTCTTCCTCAACAAATCCTAGTAACAATTAATTTTTATGGCTACTAATATACAGGCAATTCGAGGCATACACGATATTCTGCCCGAGCAAACCCCCCGTTGGTTTGCGGTAGAATCTGTCATGCGCGAAGTATTAAACGGCTATGGCTATCAAGAAATCCGTTTGCCGATTCTCGAAAAAACCGAGCTTTTCAAACGTTCGATTGGTGAAGTTACCGATATTGTCGAAAAAGAAATGTACACCTTTGAGGATCGCAACGGCGAGTCCTTGACGCTTCGCCCTGAAGGTACTGCGGGCTGCCTGCGCGCCTGTCTCGAACACGGTCTACTCCATAATCAAGTACATCGTTTATGGTATTGTGGGCCAATGTTTCGCCATGAACGTCCACAAAAAGGTCGTTACCGTCAATTTTATCAGTTGGGTGTCGAAACTTATGGCATGGCCGGCCCCGATATTGATGCCGAAATTATTCTGCTGACCGATAGACTTTGGCGGCGACTCGGAATTCGTGATAAATTAGAACTTCAGTTAAATACCCTAGGGTCAATCGAAGAACGTCTGATTTATCGCGAGAAACTGGTCGACTATTTTAGCGCTCACCTGGATAAACTGGATGAAGACAGCCAACGCCGCCTCAACACGAATCCGTTAAGGATTTTAGATTCGAAAAATCCGGCGATGCAGACAATCATATCCGCTGCACCCGAACTTATTGATCATCTAGGTACCGAAAGCCGCGAACATTTTCAGGCAATCAGAACCATGCTGGATAATCTTGGCGTGCAATACACCGTGAATACTCGCCTTGTTCGGGGCTTGGATTATTATTCCAAAACCGTATTTGAATGGGTAACCGATGAATTGGGCGCTCAAGGCACCGTCTGCGCAGGTGGACGTTACGACAATCTGATCGCCCAGTTGGGTGGCAAACCCAACTTTGCGGTTGGTTTCGCTTTAGGCATGGAACGCCTGCTGGCTTTACTGGAATTACTCACGGACCTACCTGAAACGCCTACTGTTGACGTTTACCTGATCCGCATGGGTAATGACGCTGAATTAGCAGGGCTTAAGCTGGCCGAGGCTATTCGTGACGCCATTCCGAATCTAAAATTACTGATGAATTGTAGTGGCGGAAGCTTTAAAAGCCAGTTTAAAAAAGCCGATAAAAGTTCTGCACAATACGCACTGGTGCTCGGTGAAGACGAGATGTTGCGCGGTGAAGTCGGGATAAAATCTTTGCGCACCGATGCTGATCAACAGAATATCCCGTTAGCCGACGTGATAACGTATTTAAAGCAACACGCATTACCTTAATTCATACTGACAATAACCCATAGACAAGAGATAAACAACAGTGGCTATTTACGATACTGAAGAAGAACAAGTTGAAGCATTACAGCGATGGTGGAAAGCAAACGCCCAAGCAGTTATTTTTGGCATTATTGCAGGACTTTGCATGATTTTGGCCGGTAATTACTGGAAAAGCTATCAAAACGATAAACGTCTCCAAGCGTCTGATCTATACTCTGAATTACTGGAAGCTGACGGCAAGGATCAATCTGAACAAGTTGAAAAACTCAGTAAACAATTAGCGGTACAATTTGGCTCATCCGCTTACGCGCATTATGCAGCCTTATTCGAAGCAAAGGCTAAAATTCAATTGGGGGATTTAATTACTGCCAAAGCGATTTTTGAAAAAATAATTGCTGAAGCCGATGATTCCTTAAAGCATGTCGCAAGACTTCGCTTGATCAGCCTAATGTTAGCGACCGGCGAATATGAGCAGGGCCTTAAACTGATTGCCGAAACCAATGCCGCATCAATGACCGGCTTTATGAGCAACTACGAAGAACTCAAAGGTGACTTGTATACCGCACTGGATCGTCCGGATGAAGCACGTACCGCTTATCAAAACGCTTTGCGCGACGGTTCTCAATCACCGTTACTCCAGTTCAAACTGGATGATTTGACGGCTGCAAGTAATAATCCGCCAGCAATACAAAATCCAGTTGCGCCGACACCTGCGCCTGCGACTCAATCAGCTCCCACTCCAGCAGAATCCAAAAAATAATGCAAATCCTGGCTATCCTTTTACTCAGTTTGAGTCTTGCAGGTTGTAGCACCATAGACACCTTAAGCGATACCGTCAATGGCGCTGCTGAATATTTTTTTGGCGCTGATAATGCTGAACCCCCTGTAGAGTTGGTTGAGTATAAACCTGAAGTCGAGATTGACGTTCTTTGGGAAGAAACTATCGGGGACGGTCCCGGTGAAAAATACTTGAAATTACGTCCGGTAGTCACCGAAAGCACGATTTTTGTGGCCGATCATACCGGCGTGGTGCAAGCCCTGAATCGTCATAACGGTGATTTAAAATGGGAAGCCGAAACTGAGTTACCCTTATCCGCCGGCCCCGGTCTTAGTGACCGAACCCTGGTATTTGCGAGTAGCCGTGGCGATGTCATTGCGCTAAATCCAGACAACGGTCAGAAACTCTGGACCGCTAAGATTTCTAGCGAAGTACTCTCAACGCCAGTTATTGCCGATGGCCTAGTGGTTATTCGCTCGATTGACGGTCGAATGCTGGCCTTTAGTGAAGCTGATGGTCATAAAGTATGGAATTTTGATCGAAATGTCCCGGTATTAAGCTTACGCGGAACCGGAACCCCGATTGTTGAAGACGGCATCCTCATTGGCGGCTTCGATAATGGCAAATTACTCGCATTGCGTTTAAAAGACGGCAAGCAGGTCTGGGAAGAAAGCATTGCGATTCCTCAAGGGCGCTCCGAAGTCGAACGGATCGTCGACTTAGACGTTGATCCATTACTCCAAAAAAGTATCATCTATATTGCAGGTTTTCATGGCGGCGTTTGTGCAGCGTTAACCCGCAATGGCGACGTACTGTGGCGCAACGATGAGATTTCCTCCTATGCAGGGATGAGTCAGGATGATAGTTATTTATACTTAAGTGATTCGTCAAGTGATGTCTGGCAACTTGATCAGCGTAATGGTGCGTCACTGTGGAAACAAAAAGAATTACACCAAAGAAGGTTGACCGCAGCCATTGTGTATTCCAATTATGTAGTTGTTGCTGATTTCGAAGGTTATGTTCACTGGCTATCGAGAAATGATGGTCGCCAGCTAGGTCGCACTCAGGTTGTCTCTGAATCGATTGATGTTGCCCCCGTTATCAAAGATGACATTGTGTATGTTTACGCCAAAGACGGCACTCTTGCCGCTTTGAAAGCACGGTCCCTTTAAAATGTTACCAGTTATTGCCCTTGTGGGCCGACCGAACGTCGGTAAATCAACCCTTTTCAATTATTTAACGCGGAGTCGTGAAGCGTTAGTCGCCGACTTCCCCGGCTTAACCCGTGATCGTCAATACGGTCGCGTCAAACGCGGCAACAGAGATTGCTTGGTGGTCGATACCGGGGGAATTCCCGATCAAGCTGAGGGCGTGGAGAATTTTGCCAAACGGCAAGTTCAGATCGCCCTGGAAGAAGCGGATGTCATTTTTTTCATGGTCGATGCACGAGATGGCATTAACGTCTCCGATCAAATTATTGCCGACTCATTACGCAAACTCGGCAAACCGATTGTGCTGGTGACCAATAAAGTCGACGGCCTGAATGCCGACCTCGTCAAGAATGACTTTTATTCATTGGCTCTCGGTGAACCGATTCCAATTGCCGCCAGCCATGGCCGAAATGTGAATACCCTACTCGCCAGAATTGACGAATTATTTCCTGAATCGGCAGAAGAAACCATTAATGAGGAAGAACTCGGCATCGCTATTGCCGTGGTAGGCCGTCCGAACGTTGGCAAATCGACCTTGGTTAACCGCGTTTTGGGCGAAGAGCGTGTCGTGGTGTTTGATCAACCCGGTACCACCCGCGACAGTATTTTCATTCCGTTTGAACGTAATGAGCGTAAATTTACCTTGATTGATACCGCCGGAATGCGGAGACGTTCCAAAATTGATCTGGTCGTGGAAAAGTTCAGTGTGATCAAATCACTGCAAGCCATCGAAAAAGCCAATGTCGTCATCTATTTGATTGATGCGAGCGAAGGCGTCACCGATCAAGACGCCCATTTATTAGGTCTGGTCGTGGAAGCAGGACGAGCACTGATTATTGGTTTAAATAAATGGGACGGCTTGGCAGATGATCAAAAAGATCTCGTCAAGCGCCAATTGAATGTCAAACTACCATTTTTAGACTTTGCCGAAAAGCATCCGATCTCGGCATTGCATGGCAGTGGCGTCGGTAAACTGTTTGATGTCGTCGATCAACTGTATGAATCAACGATGATCAACATGTCGACGCCAGCGTTGACCAAACTGCTGCAAGAAGCGACCACCACTCACCAACCGCCCTTGGTTCACGGACGTCGAATTAAGCTTAAATACGCACATCAAGGCGGTAAAAACCCACCGATCATTATTATTCACGGCATTCAAACCGACTCTATCCCAGGAGCCTATAAGAGTTATCTGGTCAATTTTTTCAGACAGAAATTAAAGCTGAAAGGTACGCCGATTCGTATCGAGTTTAAATCGCCAACCAATCCGTTTGGAGATAAAAAGAACGAATTATCGTCAAGACAGATCAAAAAACGGCAGCGTTTGGTCAAGCATACGCGTAAAAGCGATCATTGATTTGAGCGAAGCTCATCTTAGTTTGCAATTATTCATTTAGTTATCAGGAGTTAACTGCATGGCAACCATTAATTTTCAAGGCAAAGCGATTCATACCAATGGTGAATTACCCCCCGTTGGCAGCCAAGCGCCGAATTTTACGCTCGTCAATGGTCAATTAAAAGAAGTCACTTTAGCCAGCTATGCCGGGCAAAAAAAAGTCCTGAATATTATCCCTAGCCTGGATACCCCGGTTTGCGCAGCCTCTACCCGAAAATTCAATGAAAAAATTTCCAATTCAGATAAAGCCATCGTGCTAGTCATCTCTCAGGATTTGCCATTTGCCCAAGGCCGGTTTTGTGAGTCTGAAGGTTTAAAACATGTGATTCCACTATCGACCTTTCGCTCAAGCTTTCCAGAAGACTACGGAGTGAAATTAACCGACAGCATTCTGGCTGGATTAACCGCGCGTGCCGTGATTGTCCTTGATGAGCATGATGTCATTATTCATAGCGAACTGGTACAGGAAATTACCGACGAACCGGACTACGAAACCGCTCTCGCGGTGGTGCATCGGCATTAATGATGTTGCTGGTCTTGCTCTTTAACCCGTAAGACAGAACGCGATAGCCTATGAGAGTTTGAAGCGCCCGTTAAGCATGATAAACTTGAGCGAACATGAATTATAGGAAGGATTATGGCTACCTTAATCTTTGACACCTTAAAGTTTACCCAACGATTAGAGCAGGTCGGAATATCTCACGATCAGGCAGTGGCTATGGTAGAAGCGCAAAAGGAATCATTATCCGAAATAATGGAATCCCATCTAGCGACAAAAAATAATGTTCAGGACGTGAAGATAAAACAAGTCGAGCATGACGGTCAATTTACCCTCATAAAATGGATGCTGGGTATTTTGATCGGTGGCGTAATGTCGATTGTGGTTAAGACATTTTTTTAATTGCCTTGAACTGGGTGGAGTTTGCAAACCCCATACAGCCAAGGATAGGCTGTGCGTATCATTGATTTACAATAACAATCAGCCGGGAACCCTACTTGACTGCGTACCCTACATTGTCTCGTTCCATAGCGCTGTTCGGGAATTTCTAAAATCAAGCTCCGCTTAACGAACGCCTGTTTCCTGAGTAACCATCGTAAATAGTAGGCAGCGCTTGGGAACGAGGAATTGAAGCGCTGAATCGGGAAGTGAGCATTTATTTTCACGATTTCTGTGCGTTTAACTGCTCGCGTCAGAATCAACAAGCTACAGATTTTGTGCGTTCAAAACCGCCATCTATCCAGGTACCAAACCATGCGCAAGTTCGTGCATGCCACAGATCAATAAAACTCCGGCCACAATCAACGCAATTTGTTGTAAAGACGTTTTAATATCGGTTTTTTTATGCAGTGATGGAATCAAATCCGCGACCGCGATGTAAATAAAACTCGAAGCGGCAAACGCCAAAAAGAACGGTAAACTGGTTTTCAAATCTTCAAGGCCGAAATAAGCGAGTACCCCGCCAAGTACGGTCATCAAACTCGCCAGGATGTTATACCAAAGCGCTTTGGCTCTGGTATAGCCGCTTTGCAATAAAATCGCAAAATCACCGACTTCTTGGGGAATTTCATGGGTCGCCACGGCTAAACTGGTCACAATGCCTAGCTTGACATCGGTTAAAAAAGCCGCAGTAATCAATACACCGTCGACGAAATTATGGATGCCGTCGCCCAGAATAATCAACGGACCCGCCGCCAGATGCGGTACATGCGCATGAGAGTTATGGACATCAGCGTGTTCATGAATATGCTCATGTTCATGATGATCTTCCGCATGCGCTTCACAACTCTCCGAATGGCAATGGCGCCAAATCAACAGTTTTTCGAGGATGAAAAACACCAATAATCCCACCATGATCGTAGCGGAAAGAGTTTGAATTTGATCGGGTGCTACGCTCGAAAAAACGGTTGGAATCAATCCCCAAAACGCCACCGCAAGTAACGCTCCAATCGCAAAACTGATCCCATGCGGCAACACCTGCTGGCGCTGCGCTTCCGGCAGCAATAAAAACACCGAAGCCGCTAACACACTTAGCACCCCGCCGACGGAGGTAAACAAAATTATTAATAACAATAATTCCATAGCTACGCTCTCCAGATTAACGTAGCCATGCGCCCAGTCTGCACTTCTCTTCGATAAGAGAAAAAGCGTTCAGCATCCGAATAGGTACAAAAATCACCGCCATAGACTTCAGTCACGCCATAACCCGCTAACTCTATTCGTGCAAGCTCATAAAGGTCTGCAAGATAATGCTGTTCATCTTTCCGGTTAAAAGCGCTGCTAAAGCGAGGATTTTTTTGCACAAAGGCGTCAAATACTTCATTACCCACTTCAAAACGTTGCGGCCCAATCGCAGGTCCCAGCCAAGCGATAACCTTATCGCGCTGCATTGCCTGATAGGTATTAGCTAAAATACCGGCCAATAACCCACGCCATCCTGCATGCGCAGCGGCAACGACTTGCCCGTCCTTGGAACAGAACAACACCGGCAAACAATCCGCCGTCATCACCGTACACACCACCTCGGAACAAGTCGTGAAACTCGCATCAGCAGATGGTGCATTCTGAATCAACTCGGCCTGCACCACGACATCACTGTGAATTTGCGTCAGCCATACCGGATCATTCGGCAGATTCAAGCTGGATTTTAATAAATGGCGATTTTGCAGAACGTTTTGGAGATCGTCACCAACATGACTGGCAAGATTAAACCCGGCATAGCTCCCCTGGCTGACGCCCCCCATGCGTATAGTTGACACGGCGCGAATGCCAGACGGCGCCGGCCAGCTTGGTTCAAGCCAGTTGTTGAGCATCGTTATCCCTTAAAGCCTCAAGTAATTCATGCATGTCATCCGGAATATCTTGTTCCCATTCCATATATTCATCGGTAAGCGGGTGAACCAAGCCGAGCTTGGCCGCATGCAATGCTTGACGTTTGAAGTTTTTTAAGATGACTTTCAAATGCTCGGAACAATTTGCCGGCATCTGAAAGCGACCGCCATACATCGGATCGCCAATCAACGGAAATTTAATATGCGCCATGTGGACCCGAATTTGATGAGTACGACCAGTTTCTAATTGCACTTGAATAAACGAATGTCGGGTAAATCGCTCAATCACGCGGTAATGCGTCACCGCGTCCTTTCCTCCGGACATTCTAACCGCAAATTGCTTACGTTCGGTTGGGTGTCGACCAATGGGTTCATCAACCGTACCACCTGAAATCATTCGTCCTTTGGTCACCGCCAGATATTCCCGCTCGATGCTGCGTTCCTGAAGCTGATCAACTAAACTGTGATGCGCCTGCAAGGTTTTCGCAACCATTAATAAGCCACTGGTGTCTTTATCGATACGGTGAACGATGCCGGCGCGTGGAAGCGTGGCCAGATTAGCGTCATGATTTAACAAGGCATTTTGTAAGGTACCGCTCCAATTCCCCTGGGCCGGATGCACGACTAATCCGGCAGGCTTGTTGACAATAATCAAGGCCTCATCTTCATAGACAATATCCAGCGGGATGTTTTCAGCTTCACACGTTGTCACAAGCTCCGGCTCTGCCTCCAGCTCAACCTGTTCACCACCCTCCAGACGATCTTTAGGCTTAGGGATCAGACCATTTATTAATACTCTGCCATCCTTAATCCAGGTTTGTAATTTACTTCTTGAATAGTCATCAAACAATTCCGCTAAACCTTGATCCACTCTCAAACCGGCTAAATATTCCGGAACTCTTTCTTCTAATCTGGCCATTGATATCCTTTGCTAATGTAAACTTGATGCAAATTTGACGGTCTTGCTTCCGATATTTCCCCAGGCTCTTCGAGTGGAAGCACGATCAAGATAAAATAAATTTTCACCATAATCAGTACTCAAGCAAACAATCACAAACTAGTCACCTAATTTTTAAGTTATACTTACTCAAATCTTAATGAGTGGAAAATTCACAACCATATCGCGCTGGGTAAATTTATCCACTTAACACTTAATTCAAATAAAACCGTTCATACTACAACGTATCCATAACACTATGCGATTACTTTTAATCAAAATTCTCTTTCTCGGTTGCTTGGTCATCCCCTTAACTGGCTGTGAAACCATTAAAGAACTTGGAAAAGATCTTGGACTCGGTTCTGACGATTCTTCAACAAAAGACGAATATGTAGGCTGGAATGAAGCAAAATTTCATGAGCAGGCGACAGAAGCGATGCGAGGCAGCAACTATGACAAAGCTGTTAAATTGTATGAAGCCATGGAAGCTCGCTTTCCTTTTGGCGATTACGCCGCGCAAACGCAACTTGATATTGCCTATGCTTATCACAAAAATGGCGACCCTGAAGCGTCAATTGCCGCAGCCGACCGGTTCATCAAAATAAACCCGCGCAATCCAAGCATCGATTATGCTTTTTACTTGAAAGGCTTGGTAAATTATAACCGCGGAATCAGTTTTATTGATCGATATTTACCCACCGACAGTTCTCAGCGTGATCAGGTGCATGCACGAGATTCACTGGCTATTTTTCAGGAATTAGTTCGACGCTTTCCGAAAAGCAAATATGCTGAAGACGCGAATCAGCGTATTATTTCATTAAGAAATAATCTGGCTATGCATGAAATTCATATTGCTAATTATTACATGAAACGCAAAGCTTATTTAGCCGCGATTGGTCGTGCCAACGAAGTCATCCAAAATTATCAAAAAACCCCTGCGGTTCCCTATGCGTTACAAATCATGCAAGAAGCCTACACCACTCTCGGCATGACTTCGTTAGCCGAAGACACCAAACGCGTTTATACGCTTAATTTTCCAAACGGCACCGCCGCGATTGAAGCCCAACAAGCCAACACGGTTAACAAAGTTTGGGATTTCATTGGCTTAGATAAATAAACCGTCATGACCATCTCGGCCCAGGCAGTTCGAATTTTAGAGTTTATGGGTGACTAGGTTAGCACCTAGTTGCTGATAGTGACGATAACGCTTTCGACCTGCCTGCTTTGAACCTTCCTGATCATCGAGTATTTCCAGCACACGCTCACAACGCTCAAGATTGCCGGGGCATTCATGACTTAAATTAATTACGATTAATTTTTCTTGGTCCGGCAAGAACTGGCAGCAAATTAACACTTGCGGCACAGACGGCAGATTATGACCAGTCACAATTTGATGCGGCACAAAACTGGTATTGCGAAATGTCCAAAGTAAATCATCGATAGATCGACTCTGAACTTCGGACATCGTATAAATCACACAATAAAGCCCTTGCCGAAAAGCTTTCTCAGCAAGCTTACACGCCAAGAGTTCACGCCCTCCGGGCCCAGAACCACTTGCCACGGGAAGAGTTTCCTGTTCGTAGCTCACGTCGGACCGGCTAATTAAGGCGGTTACCGCCGGTAAAACATAAAAACTAACTTCAAGCATTCGCTCGATTTAACAAATATTGCATCAACAAAGGCACCGGACGTCCGGTTGCCCCTTTATTTGCACCACTGCGCCAAGCCGTTCCCGCGATATCGAGATGCGCCCAGCGGTAGCTTTCGGCAAAACGCGCCAAAAAGCACGCTGCCGTGATACTTCCACCATCCTTACCGCCGATATTGGCCATATCCGCAAAATTTGATTTCAATTGCTCCTGATACTCTTCCCAAAGCGGCATTCGCCAAACGCTGTCACCCGAGGTTTCGCTCGCATTGATCAAGTCCTGACATAAAGCATCATCATTACCGTATAAACCACTTGGCACCCGTCCCAAGGCCACAATACACGCTCCGGTTAAGGTTGCCATATCAATCACCACGTCCGGATTATACTTTTGAGCAAAGGTCAAGGTATCGCATAAAATCAAACGGCCCTCGGCATCGGTATTAAGCACTTCAATCGTTTTACCCGACATGCTGGTGAGGATATCGCCCGGTTTATAGGCGTCACCATCTGGCAAGTTTTCGGATGCCGGCACTAACCCGACGATATTCAACGGTAACGCTAATTGAGCAACCGCTTGAATAATACCCAGCACACTCGCCCCGCCGCACATGTCATACTTCATTTCATCCATGCCTTCGCCGGGCTTAAGCGAAATACCACCGGCATCAAAGGTCAGGCCTTTACCAATAATGACAATCGGCTTGACATTACTGTCTCTCCCTTGATATTGCATCGCAATTAGTTTTGCAGGCTGCCGACTACCACGACTGACCGATAGCAACGCCCCCATCCCAAGCTTCTCCATATCAAGCTCATCAAGGATTTCAATCTGCAAATTGGCATAAGACGAAGTAATCTGCCGCGCTTGATCGGCAAGATAGCTCGGCGTACAGACGTTGCCGGGTAAATCGCTCAGTTTTTTGGTTAACGAGATCGCCTCGGCAATCGCAATCCCCTGTTCTAAACCAATCTGAGCCTGCGCTTGATCATTAGGTGCCACTAGAACCGATAATCTTTGGAGTTTGATTTGAGGGTCGGGAATCGATTTTAAGGGTTTCAATTGATAGAGCGTGTCACCGAAAATTTCAACCGTAGTACGCACCTTCCATTTCAAATCGGCACTGACGACATCGACTTCCACCAAACCACAACACGCGTCATTAATCACTTGATCCTTAAGCACTTTGGCTGCACTTTGTAGTGCCTTTCGATAATCTTTCTTCGAAAGCGGCGCTTGTTTGCCTAAACCAACTAATACAACACGCGTTATTGCACAATCTGGAATAAAATTTACCAACAACGCCTCACCCTTTTTACCCGTCAAGTCGCCGCGTTGCAAAATTGTGCTGATCAAATTCCGAGTATGCTGATCAAGCGCGGTTGCTGAAGGTGATAAGCTATTGTTTTCGTAGAGTCCGACGATAATACAATCACTTTGAAGGGTGCTTACTGAGGCGGTTTCTATTGAATAGTCCATAACTTTACTGTGGTCGAAGTGGATGATAAATGGCTGTTCGCTAATACCACAAACAGCGCCTGGGTCAAATAATTATACACAAATGCCGAATATCAGACGAAGCAACTTCAAATAATTAAATGCTGCTCAACAGAATGACAATCACTACTCCTCTTGATCGTCGGTTTTAGACTCAACGCGAATGAAACCATGCAGCCCGCGTTTTGATTTCACGCCGAGCCAGGTTTTCAATTGGACTAATTCGGGAGTTTCTTCAAGCTCGTCGATAGGTTGTTTTGCCCTCAGCAAGCGAAATGCCGATGCCAAAACCTTGTAGCGCTCGCCGGAAATGCCCGCACGTCGCAAACCGACTGTGTTCAAACGATAATGACGCGCAGGACGACCTCCAACCAAGGTGAATGGAATAACGTCCATATTCAACCCGGTCGTCCCCTGAACAATTGCAAACGCCCCGATGCGACAAAATTGATGCGCAACCACATTACCGCCTAAAAAGACATTGTTGCCGACTTCAACATGACCACCAATCGCAACATTATTTGCGAAAATGGTTTTATCGCCAATCCGACAATCATGTGCGACATGGCTATTGTTCATGAAGTACGCGCCTGATCCAATCACAGTTTCGGCAAATTCTTTTGAGGCCCTGTGCGCCGTAAATCCTTCCCGAAATACATTGTTATCGCCAATGCGTAAATACGAGACCGTTTCGGCTTTAAAACTGGTGTCCTGCGGTAAATCTCCCAGGACCACTTGCGGATGAACGATATTACCGCTGCCCATCTTGACGTAACGCTGGATGACAACATGCGCACCAATCTCACAATCATTGCCAATTTCAACGTCCGCCTCTATCACGGCAAAAGGGCCAATTATATTGTTATCCCCCAAAACCACGCCAGGAGCGATATATGCACTGGGATGAATGATATTTGCCATAGACCTTATCCTCTTGGATGATATTTTGAATGTAAATCTTGTAAGCGGGCTTTTGCGATGTGAGTGTATATTTGCGTCGTGGAGAGATCCGAATGACCCAGCAGCAATTGCACAACCCGCAAATCAGCCCCATGATTGAGTAAATGAGTTGCAAAGGCATGGCGCAGGGTGTGTGGTGATAATTCCTTAGTAATACCCGCTTTTTTAGCATAGCGCTTGATAATATGCCAGAAAGCTTGCCGAGTCATGGCACTTCCACGACTCGTCACAAATACATCGCCACTTTGCCGACCCGCCAGTAAGGCTACCCGGGCATTATTCAGATAATTTTCCAACCAGCTCATGGCTTCCTCGCCGAACGGCACCAGACGCTCTTTATCGCCTTTACCAGTGATCCTAACCAAGCCCTGCCGAAGGCTGACCTGGGTTAATTTTAACTCAACCAGTTCCGATACACGCAACCCGGTGGCATAAAGCATTTCCAGCATGGTTTTATCGCGTAAACCTAAATTATGTACAGGCTCAGGGGCTGCCAACAACAATTCGACATCGTATTCGGACAAGGATGTCGGCAATAACCGTCCGATATGCGGTAATTCAATAAGTTGAGTAGGATCAAGCGTAATCTGATTTTCCCGCAACAGATAGGCATAGAACCGCCGTAGACTCGAAATAATCCGTGCGCTCGATCGGCTACTTATACCGTCTTTGATGCGTTTTGCGAGAAAACCGGTAATATCGGCTTCGGTCACCTCGATCAAGGATTTATCCGCCAGATGCTTCTGAAAAATTTGCAAATCACTGCCATAGGCCGACAAGGTATTTTGACTTAAGCCTTGTTCAACCCACAAACTATCTAAAAATAGCTCGATCAGCTGTAACATCAACAAACTCCCAGGTTTCCGACAAAAAAAAGGCAGCGTATAGGCTGCCTTTTTTAACTGCACATCGAACAAGAAAATTAAATTTTTTCCTTGATCCGTGCCGCTCTACCTTTAAGGTCACGCAAGTAATACAATTTCGCACGACGAACATCGCCACGACGTTTGACCTGAATATCGCCAATGATTGGACTGTGCGTTTGAAATACTCTTTCAACACCCTCGCCATTGGAAATTTTTCTAACCGTAAACGCTGAATTCAAACCACGATTACGCTTTGCAATCACGATGCCTTCAAACGCCTGTAATCGCTCACGCGTTCCTTCGATTACTTTTACTTGAACAACCACAGTATCGCCAGTATTGAAAACCGGAATATCCTGTTTCATTTGCGATGCTTCTAATTCTTTAATTATGTTACTCATTCCCACACCCTAATTAACTTCTTCAAATTCAGTTTTAAATTCTTCTAATAATGCTTGCTGCTCTGCTGTCAATCCGATTTGGCTCAATAAATCCGCTCGCCTCAGCCAAGTTCTGCCTAATGCCTGTTTAATGCGCCATCGCTCAATATCGGCATGATTCCCGCTTAACAGTGTTTGAGGCACATCGTAACCTTCGATTGATTCCGGTCGTGTATAGTGCGGATAATCCAACAAACCACAACTATAAGAATCTTGTGCTGCCGATTCCTGATCACCTAAGACTCCCGGCAACAACCGAGTAATCCCATCAACCACCGCAAGCGCCGCTAATTCACCGCCACTGATCACAAAATCGCCCAATGACCATTCGTCATCGCAAACATGCTCAATGAAGCGCTCATCTATGCCTTCGTAGCGCCCAGCAATCAGAATTAACTGGGAAAACTGGCGGGCTTCAGCGAATAGAGCCTGCTTCAACGGTTTGCCTTGCGGACTCATGCAAATAACTTTGGTAACGCCTTCAACACTAACATTTTTCGCAGCATTAACCGCATCAACCAAGGGCTGATACTTCATGACCATACCTGGACCACCACCATAAGGCCGATCATCGACGGTTCGATGCCGATCATGAGTGTAATCACGGGGATTCCACACAGCTAACTCGACTAATCCACGCGTTATAGCGCGTCCAGTGACTCCAAAACATGCAGCATTAATGACTTGTTCCGGAAACAAGGTAACTATATCAAAACGCATTACCGAACTAAAATTCCGGATCCCAATCGACAACTATGACACCTTGCACCAGATCGATCGAAATAATGGTTTGGTCTTGTAGAAAAGGAATCAAGCGCTCCCGCTCTCCACTTACCACCAATACATCATTCGCACCGGTTTCAAGCAAATGATCAACATGTCCGAAGTCGACTCCCTGGGTAGT
The DNA here is from genome assembly GCA_947505105.1 of Methylococcaceae bacterium. Lineage (GTDB taxonomy): Bacteria > Pseudomonadota > Gammaproteobacteria > Methylococcales > Methylomonadaceae > SXIZ01. The sequence continues at coordinate 38,907 of CANNKG010000010.1, forward strand.
CATGACTCTTAGGCCTTGCAAATCTGCCCAGTAATATTCACCTTCAGAGGCAGGCGGCAATTGCTCTCGCTCGATCATTACCGTCCATCCGTTTAAGGCCGCGGCTTGGTCACGATCAATGATACCCGCAAGACTTGCCACAACAGCCTTACCCTGTAACTGCCCGGAAATTAACTCAACAGTTCGCTCTGCAGCACCTTTCCGCAACAGCCAGCGCGGATATTGCAGAATATTTTCCCTAGGATCGGTATAAGAAAATACTTTTACCCATCCTTTAACACCAAAAACCCCGGAAATTTTTCCAAGGATCAAATAATGCTTGTCGTTCAAGCTAGCTTAAGCAGCCACTTTTTTTGCGTCTTTGATCAAACGCGCAACTCTGTCAGTTGGCTGGGCGCCATGTGATTGCCAATGGGCAACACGCTCGACATCCAATTGTAGTCTTTGTTCATTACCACGCGCAATCGGATTAAAAAAGCCTAAACGCTCAATATAATTACCATCACGGCTATTTCTGCTATCAGTAACAACGACGTGATAAAACGGACGGTTTTTCGAACCACCTCTTGAGAGACGAATGCTTACCATTTAATTACCTTTAAAAACATTAAATCAAAAATTGAATCGGCCTATTCTACGCGAATTTAAAAATAAGTGAAGCGTAAAATGTTTATTTTTAAACTTTGTCTATCAGTTCGATTCAAAACAAGCCAATAGCGAAGCCAAATCACTTCATCGGCATCTTGGCGCTATTCATACCACGCAGATTACCTTTCATTCCGCGTACCAAATTCGCCAGATTACCTTTTGAGAAGCGCTTCATCATTTTTTCCATCATTTTATGCTGTTGCATAATCCGGTTGACGGCCTGCATATCCTGACCACAACCATCGGCGATACGTTTCTTACGATTACCCTTGATCAAATCCGGAAAGCGACGCTCTTGCATGGTCATTGAATTGATAACCGCAATCTGACGCGCCAAATCCTTGTCGGTAATTTTCTCACGCATCTCTTTAGGCATTTGATTGACGCCCGGCAATTTATCCATCATTGCCCCAACGCCGCCCATATCTTGCATCTGAATCAACTGCTCACGAAAATCTTCCAGATCGAAAGACTTACCTTTCTGCATCTTGCGCGCTAATTTCTCGGCTTTTTCTTTGTCAATTTTTTGCTCAATTTGATCAATCAAGCTGAGCACATCCCCCATCCCCAAAATGCGAGACGCCAGACGATCCGGATGAAAAGGCTCAAGCGCATCGGTTTTTTCACCAACACCCATAAATTTGATCGGCTTGCCGGTGATGTGCCGAATCGATAACGCTGCACCACCACGCGCATCACCATCCATCTTGGTCAAAATTACTCCGGTTAGTGCCAGCGCATCGTTAAACGCTTTTGCAGTATTTGCAGCATCTTGACCGGTCATGCTATCAACCACAAACAGTGTTTCGATTGGGTTAAGGGCGGCATGAAGTTCTTTGATTTCGACCATCATTTCATCATCGACATGCAAACGACCCGCGGTATCGACGATTAACACATCCAAAAATTTTCGTTTGGCCGAATCAATAGCCGCCCTGGCAATATCAACCGGCTTTTGCGAATTGTCGCTCTCAAAGAACGCCAAGCCTAAATCATCCGCCAAGGTTTGCAACTGCTTGATCGCCGCCGGACGATAGACGTCCACACTCACTACGCCGACTTTTTTCTTTTGATTTTGCTGCAACCAACGACCTAATTTAGCGGCCGTTGTGGTTTTACCCGCTCCCTGTAGACCTGCCATCAAAATGATTGCTGGCGGTACCGCACGCAAGTTGAGCCCTTCATTGGCCTCCCCCATCACCTTGATCAATTCCTTTTGAACCAACTTAGTCATTGCCTGACCCGGCGTCAAACTCGACTGAACAGCTTGCCCTAAAGCACCCTCGCGCACATCTTCAATAAATTGCGTTACTACCGGTAAAGCGACATCAGCCTCAAGTAAAGCCATACGCACTTCACGCAAGGTGTCTTTAACATTATCTTCAGTCAGCCGGCCCTGACCCTTGATTTTTTTTAGTGTACTACTTAATCGATCGGTTAAATTGTCAAACATAGTGAAATCTTTATTCTTCTAATATTTAGGTTAAGGCCAGCATCCACAAATACGAATGCCTGTCACGGTTGAACGTGATATATTACCATAACGTACCATAAGCGCTTGCTATTTTGGGTTATACTCGCTGCAAACTCATTCCAATCTATTCACAATCACGACCCGATAATTTCAATAAGACCTATGAATAGTTTAAATATTGGCCTATTAGCCATTGGCACTTACCTCGGAAGCGCCGGGCTCTTGATCCAAGATACCGTGCGCAATCAATCCCGTCGCCTGCCCTTATACATTGCCTGGCTCGCAATTGCCGGTCACAGCGCCACCTTCGGAATTCTTTGCCGACAATACGGAGGATTTAATTTTAGCTTTTTCAACATTGCCTCGCTCATCGCCTGCATCGTTAGCGCCCTACTCCTAATTGCCTCACTGAACAAACCGGTTGAAAAACTCGGTATCGCAGTTTTTCCGCTCGCCGCCTTAATGATCGGCTTGACGCTGTTATATCCCGGTACGAGTTTCACCTCGCAAAATTATAGCTGGGAAATGCATATTCATATTTTGACGTCAATTATTGCCTTCAGCCTATTGAATATCGCTGCTTTACAAGCAATCTTACTGGCCATCCATGAGCGCCTGCTTCGAAAACATCCCCCCAAACCATTGATCCTGCGCCTTCCCGCACTCCAAACCATGGAATCACTGCTGTTTCAGATGATTAGCACCGGCCTGTTCTTTCTGTCGATTTCACTAGTGAGTGGTTTTATTTTTATCGAGGATTTATTCGCGCAACACCTAGCTCACAAAACCGTGTTATCGATTTTAGCCTGGTTGATTTTTAGTGGTTTGTTATTTGGACGCATTCGTTACGGATGGCGAGGCAAGACGGCCACCAAGTGGACGCTGATCGGATTTGTATTGCTATTACTGGCTTATTTTGGCAGCAAGTTAGTGTTGGAACTTATTCTTCATCGAACTTAAAATTATTCGGCATTTTGTAGATAGGCATTTTGGACGACAGAACTTTTTTTCAACTGTTTGATTTGCTCAGCCACTTCAGTTCGACCTTGCTCAGCCAATCGAACCACTTGAGCAAGAATAGTGATAATACTACTTACTTCAGCTCGCTCATGCGCACTACATTCCGATACGTCGATAAAAATTTCTCGCGCCAAACCACTTTGTTCATCCTGCAAATGATCCAAAGCATCCCAGTCAGAATTCAGAGCAGACACCAACATCTGCTCTGATACTTCCCGTAAACGTAATAACCTTTGAGAATCCATACTATAACCTCTAATTAGAAACGCCACCGATCGCATCCCATGCGGATTTGACATCTCGGAGCAAGCCACTGACTTCGTCAAGAACTTCAAGATCATTTTTCAAATTAGCCTCAAGCAAGCGACGCTCCATGTACTCATACAAATTATCTAAATTTCTTGCAATCTCACCTTGGCTCAAATCCAAACTTGAACGCAAACCACCAATAATGGAGATTGCCGCACTAATATTCTGGCCTTTCATAGCAATTTCGTTCCGCTGAATCGCTCCTTTTGCCACCGCAATTCGCTGCAAACCGCCTTCATACAACATTTGAATTAAACGATGCGGACTGGCCTCTTCCACCTCAGCGACGACTCCAAGCTTGTAACTATTGACGGCATATTGCCTGGCTCCCATGTTCATAACTTACCACCTATCCGAGATAATAATAACTGTACCTATATTATCGACAGTTTTTGGATTTCTTGAGTATCCGTAACAAAAAAGCCGAGGAAATTCGGCTTTTTTGATCTCTATCACATTTTTAAAAATAACTATTGCAAGAGTTTCATAACATTTTGAGAGGAGGCATTTGCCTGACTCAACATCGCAGTCCCAGCCTGCTGGAGGATTTGCGCTCGGGTCATCGCTGAAGTTTCCGCAGCAAAATCGGCATCTCGTATTCGAGAATTAGCCGCAGAAAGATTTTCAGATACATTGTCCAAATTACGAATGGTCATTTCGAACCGATTTTGCGCCGCACCCAATAATGCCCGTAGAGAATCAACCTGCTTTAAAGCACTATCAACCGACGTCATCAGGGTATTTGCGCCTTGCACAGTAGTAACATCGGCATTTGCAATTGTGCCTACCGCCTGAACATTCGCTTGTAATTTCGTAGCGGAAGACGTAACCTGACCACTTGATAACCCAGCAAATCCTGAAACAGCCCCCGAACCTCCCCCGACAGTTAGAGTATCGGTAGATGAATAGGTTACCCGACCCGCAACCCTCAACTGAACCCGCCCAGCAGCTCCTGCGGCAAAATCATAACCCACGTTACCCGCCATTCCATTAACGGCACCGCCACCACCATTGAAGAGCAAATTAGATTCAGCCCCACTCTTAGTTTGAATCAAGATATCCCGCCCATCTGCCGCTGAAAGATTTAATCGTCCATCTTTATCAATAGACGCCGTCACTCCAGTGGTTTTACTCTTAGCATTAATAGCATTCACCAAGTCGCCGCCCGCGTCGTTTTCCTGAAAATCGGCAGGTCCAACGCTAACGCCATTAATTACCAAACCATCATTATCGATATGACCGGCACCAATATTGGAATTTTCCAATAAAGGCATTCCAGAGACACCTATTACCCCCCCACCAATATCACCGGTTGCGGCACCACTTGAGGTAGATGCAATCTCTCCGATGTTAAAATCTGTCCGCGCGGTTGCATATACGCCTTCAAAGACAATTTTGCCAGACGCATCTAATTCTTTTAATTCACGAATGGAATTAACTCGAGCCGCGACATCTTTAGCAATTCCATGCCCATAGTTAATACTAGTACTAGTCGTCAAATCACCACTTGAATACTGCATGATACTTCCACCATATCGCGCCAAAGCGATATCGACCCCAGATGCTGCATTACTGACAGTTAACAACACTTCCCCGGATTGAATTACAGCTACTGGGGCTGCAGTCGCATTCCCTGAAGAAAGATGCGAAATACCAATATTTCCTGAACCGGCAGCACCACTAATCTCCAAGCGGGTCGAGACAGTTTGCACCTGCCCCGGTTGCGCTCCTAAAGCACTTGCGCGCATATCCGCCATGGTAATGGATAACTGCTGTCCCGAATTCGCTCCGATCTGAAAATTAAAAGTCGGATTACTACCATCCAACAAGTTTTTACCATTAAACTGCGTATCACCGCCAATCCGATTAATCTCACTGACAATTTGCTCTATTTCGAGCTGGATTGATTGGCGATCGGTAATTGAATTCGTATCATTAGCAGCTTGCACAGCTAATGTCCTCATTCTTTGTAAGGCATTGGTGACCTCATCAAGCGCCCCTTCAGCCGTTTGCGCAAGTGAAACACCATCATTAGAATTGCGTGATGCCTGATTAAGTCCGTTGATTTGCGCCATGAAGCGATCAGAAATAGCAAGCCCTGCCGCATCATCTTTAGCGCTATTAATTCGCAAACCTGATGATAAGCGCTGCATGCTGGTTTGCAATGATGCTTGAGATTTATTCAAATTTCGCTGCGCATTTAACGCGGAAACATTGGTATTGATAACTTGTGGCATTGCCTTTCTCCAGTTGGCATTCGCAACGCTCCGTCACCTAGATGATGAACTTTTAACTTTAGCTATGCTATAGCTTTTGCGCGAATGAGGTTTACATATTCAATCTATAAACCTTAAAGCACCATTTATGCCACAATAAAATTACATTTCTAATTTAAATAGTTACAATTAATAAACACAACCAATGAAATAACCAATCAATACCCTGATTTAACCTAAAATGAGCAGTTGAGACCTTAAAATTCCGTTCGCCCTGAGTTTATCGAAAGGTTGGACGGGATTTTAAGGTCTCACCGCCTGGGGTGAACACATAGAAAACCTTCCATACTTCGACTGGGCTCAGCTCGAACGATTTTCTAAACGTTTAACTGCGCTTTTTAGGTTAAAATTAAAAAAATTGCAATACCCAGTCATGATTTTGACACTGAATTTTAGACAAAAAAAAGCCGGTAACATCTACTTTACCGGCGCATCATTACTTATAAAAATAGAGCTTCAGTCAAAAAAACTTGAGAACGCTTAAGGTCCAATAAGATCACCATGAACGGTCTTAAAATTTTAATAGCTTAAGTTATTTTGGGCATACTACTTATTATTTGAAAGACTAGACAGTTGAGCGGTTAAATAATCTCCGGTCGCTTTCATTTTACCGACCATGGCATCCATAACCCCGAACTGAGCTCTAAACCGTGCTTCCAATTTAGTTAAATGTTGATTTAGAGCTGTACGTCTTTCAGCAATGGAACTGATATGTTCATTATAGTCATTAATCCGTTGCGTCAATGCCCCGTCACTTGCCAAAAATCCGTTAAGCACTGATTTCAGTTGCTCCGCATAACCTTTAGAATAACTCACAGTTCCACGAAAACCCGTCGTTCCACCTGCTACGTCAATTTTTAAATCTTCCGCATCCCCCGTGCCAAGCAATTGAGTACCAGAACCCGTTGCAGCAACGCCGCCAATCGTACCCGCCACATTTTTTCCATCAACACCCGCTTGAATAGTTAACCCTAAACCAGGACTACCCACCTCTATTTGAGTCACCTCAATCTTTGAATCAACCCCATAACGACTTGACTTAATAGTAAAACTACCGGTACTCGTACCACTATCAAAAGCATAAGCCACACTCACGGAACGACCCGCATTCTTTAGCGTCGAATCGGCATTTATTTTACTTTCTAAATGCTTAGCAAGACCCTCTCCCGTAAGACCACTCTGTTGCGTCAAGTTAATTTGACCGGATTCCACACCATCGACTTTTATCTTGAAAGCATCATTGTCGGCATCAATCGTAAATGGCCCAGCTCCCACCGAATTTGAATAACTGCCTTGGGTAGCAACTTGGGTAATATTGACATCATAGGAGCCGACTTTAGTATTACTACCTGCTTTTACATAACTGACCAGACTGTCCGAAGTATGGCCCGTCGTAGCAAACAGCGCCGCAAAATCATCAATATTACTTTGCAATGCTGTATTTAATTTGGCGCTATCTAAAGTTAAAGTTCCATCTCGCGCAGATGTAATGCCAATATCGGCAAGGGCTCTGACATTTGAATTCAACCCGGTAACAACATCCCCCATAACACGCTGCATCTGATTATTCATACTGCGTATCGCAGAGTCACCGGTTAATAAAGACGCCTTCTTCTGAGTCGAATCATATTTAGTGGTTTTATTTAAAACCCCTTTTAAGGCATTGAAACTAGTCACAAATTTTTCAACAGAATCCTTAATACTGGTCTTATTTTCCGACACTGTTAAGGTCGTCGGCACTCCGACGGCAATATTTTTCAGATCTAAAGTGACCCCAGGAATTACCCCAGTTACGGAGTTTGATGAACGTGTCACCGAGATTCCATCCACTTTCATCTGCGCATCTCTCGGCTCCAGCGTTTGCTCCGCATTTTTACCGGAACCAATTGCTGCGGTTGGATCAAATGCCAGACGCGACAAGCCTGATGCATCATCTAATGAAGTGCCATCATTGTCAGTTACGGTAATTTGAAGACCTTGAGCAGCGCCACTTTCGGAACTTATGACCAAACGGCTACCGGTTCCATCGTTCAGAATAGAAGCACTCACTCCAATGCCTGCGGCGTTAATTGCATCCCGAATACCGGACAGACTGCTTTTATCCGGCGTAATTGCGATATCTTTTCCCTGTTTAGCGGCATTTTCAGTAAAGGTATTCAAACCGCTATCATAGGTTCCGAACTTGATATGCAGAGTTCCTGTCCCCACTGAATCGGTAGTACTCGTAAACCGAGGACTCGCCAATTTTTGTGCCTGAGCCAACTTAGTTACTTCAACACTATGCTGACCAGGTTTCGCGGCACTACTGGCAGAGGCAGAGAATAAACTCTCGTTACCGATAGAAATCGTTTTACTTTGAAACGAAGACAACGAAGTTAGAGAGCTGATGGCAGTTTGAAAATCGGAAACCGAACTTTTGACAATACCGAGTGTAGATAATCTCGCTTGAGTTAAAGCCTCATCGTTAGCAAGACGCTTCTCAACAGGCGCTTTCTCAGCGGCAACGAGTTGACTGACGATACTATTAATATCTAAACTTGACCCTACGCCGGGTGCCTGAATACCTGCCATGACTGCCTCCTCATCACCTACGCCCGATCTTTTAACAACCAGCCCGAAGGTGACTCTTGTTTCTCAATCAATTCAGCCAAATTCCTGGAAATTGCTAAAATTTCTTCAGAAGGGAACTGAGTAATTGGCTCACCAGTTTTCGAATCACTGACCTTGATGACCGTTCGACCACTTTTTTCATCAATACTAAACTGGACTGTTCTATTTTCATTTTGCAAAGCATCATTCATTTTTGTAACGACATCGTTCAATTCATCTTTGCTCAATGGCTTTTTGTTTTCATTCGCAACGCTTACAGACTCGACACTATCCTGTTGGGGCTCATTTAAAACGACTTTGGCCTCATCCTTGTTATCTACCTTAGCAACAGGATGAAGCCTCAATTCTTGCCCCGAGGGTACCTGGTTAAGGTTGCGAGAAATATTTCCCGTGTCCATAATCATTTCCTCTATGTAAACCGGGGTAATTGTTGCCAACTACCCCGGAAGATTAATTATCTAAGTAATGACATCACGCCTTGGCTTTGCTGATTTGCCTGCGCCAACATCGCGACACCTGCTTGTTGCAAAATCTGGTTTCGAGTCATGGCCGTCGTTTCTGCCGCAAAGTCCGCATCTCTTATTCGAGAATTAGCTGCAGATAGATTTTCAGAGACATTATCGAGATTTCGTATCGTCATTTCAAATCGATTTTGCGCCGCACCGAGATTCGCCCGGAAGGTATCCACTTGTTTCAAAGCACTGTCGACAGATTTCATCAAGGTATTGGCACCTTGAACCGTCGTCACATCAGCATTGGCGATCGTACCTTTGGCTTGAACGTTGGATTCGAGCTTCATATTACTTGAGGTTGTAGCGCTACTTGCTGTACCGGCATACCCAGAGATAGCCCCTGAAGTACCACTAACAGACATAGTATCAGTAGATGAATAAGTGACCCGGCCAGTGATACGCAATTGGACTCTTCCCGCAGCACTTGATGCAAAATCATACCCAACGTTGCCCGCCATACCATTGACAGCACCACCACCACCATTGAAGAGCAAATTAGACTCGGCACCTGATTTAGTCTGAACAAGAATATCTCTCCCGTCTTCGGCAGCAAGACTTAACCGGCCATCTTTATCAATACTTGCAGTAACGCCTGTCAGTTTAGATTTAGCATTGATAGCATTAACCAAATCACCGCCCGCATCATTTTCCTGGAAGTCAACAGGTCCCATATTCACGCCATTGATAGCCAAACCGTCATGGTCGATATGACCTGCACCAACATTTTGATTTTCTAATAACGGTGCACCAGAAGTTCCTATTACACCAGCGCCAATATCACCGGTTGTAGCACCAGATGACGTTAATGCGATATCCCCAATGCTAAAGTCTGTTCGAGCCGTAGCATAAACACCTTCGAATACTACTTTACCTGAAGCATCAACCTCACCTCGCTCACGAATCGAATTTACGCGTTCAGCAACTGTTTTTGCTAGACCTTGACCGTAATTAGTGCTGGTACTTGTGGTTAATTCCGCACTCGAATATTGGTAGAGACTTCCACCGTAACGAGCTAAAGCAATATCCACACTCTGTGCATTATTATTGACACTGACCAAAACTTCACCAGAGTTAATAACAGCAACAGCAGCAGAAGTAGCATTACCAGATGCAATGTGTGATATTCCAATATTACCTGATCCTGCTGCTGCACCACTAATTTCTAAACGTGTTGAAACAGTTTGTACTGCACCAGGTTGAGCACCTAAAGAACTTGCCCGCATATCATTCATGGTGATGGATAATTGTTGACTTGAATTCGCCCCAATTTGAAAACTGAACGCTTTAGTACTACCGTCCAACAAATTCTTACCATTAAATTGGGTAGAGCCGCCAATACGATTGATTTCGCTGACGATTTGTTCAACTTCCAATTGAATAGACTGTCTATCACTTGTAGAGTTGGTATCGTTGGCTGCTTGTACCGCAAGAGTCCGCATCCGCTGAAGACCATTGGTTACCTCATCAAGCGCTCCTTCAGCGGTTTGCGCGAGCGAAATACCGTCATTGGCATTGCGTGAGGCTTGATTTAGACCGTTAATTTGGGCCATAAATCGATCAGAAATCGCCAAACCCGCCGCATCATCCTTAGCGCTATTAATACGCAAACCAGACGATAAACGTTGCAAATTGGTCTGCATGGCAGATTGGGATTTATTTAAACTACGCTGCGCGTTTAGTGCAGCAACATTGGTGTTAATTACTTGTGGCATGACTGCTCTCCTGAATCTTTTGTGATTGGGTAAACCAACTTTATTCTAAGTTCAGCTACTTTATCGACCTTGATGTTCAAACCTTTAAAATTATTTTTTATGGGGTTAACGCGGACAACCAATCGTCCAAATGGTCCTCCAGCAGGTAATTATCCAGCACCCATTGCTGTAAAATTTTTCCTTCATTTTTCAAAGCATCTAAATCGTGAACTTTGTCACGAATTATTTTGATCCAAAGATGTGGCAAATTAGCCACGCGCGTCACCGGGGCATTCTGATAAGGAAAAATGTCGGTACAGACTACCGGCCAGCCCAAGATGCCATACTCCAACAAACGTAGATTAGTTTTGGCGATGTTGAAATTATTATATTCCAAAGGTGCTACCGCCAAATCGAGATTCAAACTTGCCAGCTTCGCCGGATAATCATCAAAACTTACACCACCGTGAAATTCTTTAATATGCGGCCTGATAACGTCAGGGCACATGCCGAAAAATACCCAATCTACTTCATGCTTAGTCGCTTCAATCACCGGTAAGATAAATTCAAGATCCCCCTGATGCTGCCCGCCCCCTGCCCAACCGACTCGCGGTTTATCGAAACTGACCAACTTATGAAATGTTAAATTTGTCCAACGCGCTTTCTCCAGAAAATTCGGCACCAAACGCACATCGGCAATTTTTTTTCCAAACTCCTCCTTCAAGGGTTCCGTCGCTACAATTAACCGATCCGAATTCGCGAATAGTTTATACAAGCGTTTCCTTAAGTCTTTTGGCCACACTCCATGTAAAGGATGTTTCTGAGGTAAAGAATAGATCAAATCGTCCTGAGCATAAATTAGAAAACTATGATTAAATTTTTTATAATGCTTCCAAGCATCAATCAAATAATCCGCCATAGCATTTTGCAATAAAATAACATCAGGTTTTACCCGTTCAATTTCGACAATATCCGGAATTAAGGTTTCACTATGATTAGGCAATAAACTGCATTGAAGCTTAGCGGCTTTAGTTAATGCCCGCATTGGTGCTCGTACCCGATATTCACCAATCCCCGAATCATTTGCCGGAAAGGCATAAACACGCAGACGATCATGAAAATCCGGATTCCAGGTCACATCCGTTTCAGTCTCAACTTTAAAAGTCTTATGTTTGAGACTTAAATGCCGATTAAACGCCGGATCATTGGCAAGTTCCGGCAACCACTTGCTCAGCATCGCATCCGCATCGGCACGAAGTTCCTCTTGACCACGCTCAATAAATCGCTGTTGCGGCATAACGAGGGAGACAAAAGGCGTCCAAACAATTAATGAGCCCTGCTTATTGACCTGGATGCAAAAATCGATGTGGGTAAATATATTGCCCGCCGCTAAATTTTCCGAAATAAATTGGGTTAATAACTCCGACTTGATCAACATTAATAACGATGAAACCGCAGAAAAATTCTGTACGACTTGAGCTCTATTCATATATCCAGGATGATCCATAGGGATATACTGATGCGGATAATCAGCGACCCCCAAATCCCCCATGCCTAGAACAATACCGGCATGATAGAGCTTTTTATCGGCATCGACGATTCTGGCGCTGACAATACCGACTTCCGGCCTTAAGGCATGCGCCACCAAGCGTTCCAACCAGACATTTTGAATCACTAACAAATCGGGGCTAAACATCAATAACAAATCACATTTCAAGGAATGCAATGCATTATTAAGTAACGGCGACGAGGTATTTCCGGAATAGGCTAAATACGATATTTGAACTTTATTTTGGTGGATTTGCTTGATAACCTTTTGAATGTCTTTCTCGCTTAATACGGAGGTTACGACAATCTGATAAGCTTGATAATGGGTATTTTCAATAATCGCCGACAGACAGTTTTTAAGCCGTTCAAGTTGAACCGTATCAAATACGGTAATCACTAAAATTACAGTAGGATTACTAGTCAATGGATATTGAATAAAATAACTATTTTTCACCAATCCTTCGGAAACCGTCGCCGAAATTGTATTACGTTGCAAGTGACGCTCAAGAATGACCTGACCGGCTGCCGATAGATAATTCTGTTCGGCGTCTGACAGCGTTCGAGGCGGCTCATGCAATAACATTTCCGGAATATGTCCAACGGCCTGCCCGCCTAGACGGTCGACGACCTGTAAGGCCATATCCCAATTCATCAGCCCGCCTAAGCCGCAAAATCCTCCTAGATCGTCCAAAACTCGTTTGCGCGTGACGCAGAAATTGCCCACATAAGGAGTGGATCGCAATAAATCCAAATTAAAATTAGGCTTGAGTAATGGATCGACAAATTCAAGCTCGCCGCTTGTGATCGAATCGAGGCCGAGTATCCGAGTATCTTCATCGCTATACAAAAAGCTCCATTCCGGTTTCAGATTTAGGTAATCGACACAAGTCGATAAGGCTTCCGACGTAAGGACCGCCCCGATGTTCAAAACCGTCACCCAATCAAAAATATCGACATTTTGAAGCACCTGATTGATACCCTGGTAGGGATCGCCCTCGACCTGAATCCAGTACACCATTTCCAGTTCATCAATTTCAGAAACAGGACACGGCGTTGTCGCCACAACGGCTAATGACCATTGCTTATAAAACTGCAAATCCAACGAATCGATGGTATCCGCTAATAATCTCAGATCATCCTTTTCAAAAACAGTGACAATCAGAAAATTGGGCCGCTCTTTCCATGCCGGGGTGCGCTCCGCCAATAATTGAGCATTCGCCTCAGTTAATTGATGTTTCTGATGCCATTTAAGATAAATTTGCTCATGCTCTTCAAATGGAAAAAAACGGTTACCAATGGCTACAATTTCTTGCTCATTTAACAAAACTTCCCCTTCCTGTGCTCGAATTTTACTGAGCATTAAGCGTAAATCCTGGCGTGTCGGAGCAAACCCTAAATTGATCATCCAAGTTTTTAAATCACTTTCGGTGATCAGCATGATCGAACTATAGGTCGTGAATTTAAGCGCCACGAGCAGGGCAATGCCTTCTAACCGAGAGCGTTGTGTGGATATTGGCACCTTGAAGCTTTCTGCGTAACGCACTCCTTCGGTATTTAATAGCCATCCAACTGCTGTAAAAAAACTTACATGACTACAAAAACGTATAAAATTAGCTAATGCCATAAAAACATTCACATAATTCGGATTTGGCGCCGTAGAGGCATAATAGTGTCGCTCTAGTGGCTCCTCAATAATTGCTGTTTCAGATGCCATCTGAACGGAAGTTAGCTGTTTTCCATGCCGTCGCCATACTCCACCCAATGTTCCAGTGTAACAACCACAACCATATTCATCTTCTAGCATTTTTAAAAAGAATTGTTCGCCAAGTTGATGCAATGGAGAAGAAATAACTAAATCAAAAAACTTATGCAAAACATCTGTTCGTAACACTACCATGTGAAACGGAACAAAATTGCAGACCGTTAAAAATGGAGCAATTCTGATGGGACCTGATCGATCTTTCGCAAAAGGAAAACGATGATGAAATAGTCCCTTTTTAGTATCATCCATATATTGATGCCAATTAAAAAAAACGAAAGGTGATTCAGGAAATTTCTGAAAAAATTCTAGCGCCTTTTCTACAAAAGTCTCCGTCAGAAAATCATCTGCCTGCAAAATAGAGAAATATTCACTTTCACAATGTTTTACAGCATATTCATGATTTAACTTTGCTCCAATATTCTGGGAATGGACAACCAATTTTACTCGTGGATCTTTTAAATACACATCGATAACTTCTAAAGTATTGTCAGTAGAACCATTATCATAAATAACAAGCCGCCAATGTGGCGAGGTTTGATTAACTACAGACTTAATTGCATCCTCTATATAATGAGCGTAGTTAAAACTGGTAATAGCTATAGTTAGTAATCCATCTTGTTTATATTCGCTCATAATACATTTATTTTTTATTTAGTATTGAAGTTAATGACATCAGCCTTCCTCTTAAATTAGAGGATTAGGATATCAATGATACCCTCTTACTGAACTTTCGAAAAACAAAGTCGATATTTAAAACTAAATAGAAGCTAAAGAGGTTCCCATCTTTTTAGCATATCGCTCTAACACATATAATACTGGCAAATTATTTAACTCCGGATCATTTACAAAACCTAAAGCTGGTAATCCCAATCCCGTACAGACATTACAAATAGCTTTACAATTATCATTCTTCAATTTCATAGAATTAAGTTCTGATAATGTATAATCCAAATAATTACCTATGGTGTATAATTCCTGATTGAATGTCCCGCAACATAGAGAAACCCTACCTGTACAATCAAGTGTCAATACTCCATGAATATAAGGGCAGCCGGAATTAGCATATTTTGTCATTAAAAAATTTACTGTTTCTAAAAACGGTCGAGCAAGACTATTCACAGTCAGAATATCTTCATCAGAATAGCCTGATTCATCATTCGACAAAATTGCAATCTGTTTTTCGATAGGACACATCCACGCCCATTCAGCCTTGAAAGTAAATCCAAGATTTTCGGCAAACTCTTGCATAAAAAACTCCTCATCCAAATTACCTAGCCATCGTAAATAATAAATCTCAATATGTGTTTTAGAATTATATTTTCTTACCAAATCGGCCAGTAATCGCATATTTTCTTTTACTCGCTCAACATCCCCGCCACGATGTTGCTGTTGATAAATATGGTTTGTAAATCCAGATAACGATACTCTAAAAAAAGCTGGTTGCGCCTTAATGACATCTTCCAGTCTTTTTGATATGTTTAGGTTTGAACTAATAAGACAACGTAATCCAAAAGAATTGACAATATTGATCAACTCCCCTATCTGAGGGTGAAGTAAAGGCTCAGTCCAATTATAAAGCCCGACAAAATCAATTGGCGACTCACTTTTGGCTTTTTTGAGTATTGTCTCTAGTAATTGTGGTGACATAGACCCCCTCATATATTCTTTACTAGACATATTACCCACTGGGCAACTCGGACAACTAAGATTGCATCGCCCAATAACATCTGCATATATAATCATCTGGTATCTCGTTTAGTTACTTTAAAAAATATCCGCTAGAAGCGATTATCCAGCACCATGGATACGAACTTAAGATTCATTCTTGCAAAATGCATCTTGATTTTTCTAGCAAAATAATAATTATCATTTCTAAGCTTAAATTAATTTTCGCTTTGTAGACATTCATAGCCAATAAAGAGAAAAGCAACTCAAGATTTAATTGTTTTTACAAGAATTATACTGAAATATTAGGAGCATGAGGACGAATATCGAAAACGTTATAACAAGAGTGTACAGCGTCATTTCAATACTAAAAATTGAAATAAGTGAATAGCCATAAGCAACAAAAAAGATATACCCAAATACAAAAATCAGCATAGCACTATCGCATCATCATTCTGACTTTTTAAACAAATAACCGGAGCGCGCTGCGCTAATTTGTAACTGTTGATCAATCGCCTGATCTATTTTCCAATTCTGGTTTCGTTTTAGAAATTCAAATACTGCGGTTTTGGGATTATTACCCCGATCCCAAGGCCGATTCTGATAATAACCCTCCGGCATCTCTTCAATAATCGTATCGAACACCACGCAGTAATTATTTTGAGTAACTAATGGTGCATACAAATTCAATTCCTGTAAGACATGCTCATGAGTATGGTTAGAATCCAAACAAAGCATGATCGAACTATAATTTCCAACTATCGCTTGTACTTGCTTAAAGGTATCCGCTGCAACGGAAGACCCCTCGATGATCTCAATCCATTGCGCCATAGGATGCCTTATTAAACGCGCTTTATTATGTGCTCTGAAATCAATATCAATCCCTACTACTTTTCTGTTTCCGCCTAAAAGCGCCAAAATAGAGGCATAAAAAACCAGCGACCCTCCCCGCGCAATACCGGTTTCGATTATCAGATCCGGCTGAGTGCGCCAGATAATTTCTTGCAACGCCAATAAATCTTGAGGATATTGAATGACCGGTAAGCCCATCCATTCAAAATTATAGGAATATTCGTGATAAAGCGTTTGCTTTAAAAAGGCATCTGCAGAGTCTTTCAATGCTTCTGCGGTTGAATATCCTAAAATACGCTGGTTACGTTCATTGATAAATTGCTCATGATCATCCATAAGTCTCACCTATTGTTTCTGCATACTCCACAAACGTGTTGTGAATAAAAATGGCATTCGCGGTCCATGCTCGGCCAGAACGGGTATACAAAAATGGAAAAAAATCCCATAACTGATAACCGCAAGCGTCAGTAAATACTAATAATTCACTAAGCGTCATCTGTGCTACATAAGAAGGCGCTATGGTCACTTCGATATACAGTAACTTTATTCTGCCATGCTCCAAGAGCTGTTTGGCGCCATGTAATACCTTCATTTCGGCACCCTGGACATCGATTTTCAAGATATCAATACCCTCAAGCGCATATTGCTCGCAAAACACATCCAAAGTAGTCGTTTCCACAGTAGCACTCCGGAAATCATATTTGCGGGCTTTACTAAGACTTCTCAGTCGGGGATCAGGCTCCAACAATGAGCTGGCCTCGGCAACTGCCGTGATGAAAAATGTTGTTTCACCTACTGCATCACTAAGGGCGATATTGAACAATTGCACATCGGTATAAACATTCGCCACGGCTTTCAATTCCGACATAACCTCATCGTTCGCTTCAAATGAGTACAATTTCGCTTCAGGAAACATATTTTTATATTGAATAATACTCTGCCCGACATTTGCTCCCACATCAAACACCACAGGCTTAATAACACCTAGTCGAATCAAAATCTCCTGTTGTTTGATAAAAGTTATTTTTTCATTTTCCTGATAGAGTTGCGTCATGTTCCTTTCCTTCCGCTAATACAATGTAACGATTTCGCCCATAAAGTCCATTTCGACTAATATTCGCTGCATTGCCTCACTCGAAGGCCCGACCCCAATAACGACGGCTTCATCCTTTGTCGCCCGCTTTAAAAGTTCTGGTGATGCAACAGCTTGCCCTAAAATGGTTAAGCCCTGTTTTCTGGGATCTTTATCAATATAACTCATGGTTCGCCCATTTTGACACTCAGTTTTCCTAATTCCGGCGTAAGTCCCAAGTAGGTTTCCGCCGAAAATCCTATCAATGCCAGAATCCTTATTTGCACATCCGTTAACGGCGTCATGCAGTAGTGATCTGAATCATTAA
>CANNKG010000011.1 GCA_947505105.1 Methylococcaceae bacterium
GCAAATAAGGATTCTGGCATTGATAGGATTTTCGGCGGAAACCTACTTGGGACTTACGCCGGAATTAGGAAAACTGAGTGTCAAAATGGGCGAACCATGAGTTTGGATGCAATTTAAAACAGCAATTCTCAATTTGAAGCCAGACTGTCCAAATTAAGAATAGCTGAATTTAAAATGCGCATTAAATTTTTTGAGTCGAGCTATGTCATAATAGCGACTGATAGCGGCAGAGTTTTGCATGTAAACATGCACCTAATCGATGGAAACAGGTCATGAGTTGACCAAGCCACCAGAGTCTGCGGCGTAATGATAGTTGCCGAGATTTTTTCATACTCATTACATCAACATTCGAATCCTAAGCGATACAACCCTTCTTGAGAAAAAAGGTGATATGCAACATTGGTTAAGCCACAATCCCCGTACTGACGTTCAATTGTTGATAGTGCTGATCACCTTTATCACCTCCGGTTGCAGTTTTTTAGGCATGAGCAGTCGATTTGACGAATTTTCAGCACATGCCGAACAAGTCTTCCGCCATCAAAATGTAGTGATTGAAAAAATTATGCAGTTGAATGAGGATTCGACCGGGGTGTCAGATAAGGCAATTTCGCAGGCTGAATTAAACATGTATGATCAGTGCCGCTTGCTCAACGAATATGCCATTCGCGAACGCGACGGTCAGGAGCAGAATTATTTTGACTCTCAAGAAATTCTCGACAGTATTGATGGATGTGAAACGTCGATTAATGCGGTTGAAAAATTACTAATAAAATAATCACAACATTTCCAACAACACGCTGTTCTTCGCGGTATATCCTTACCAAAAACCTTTAGCCCAACCGGAATTTATATTTCGGGGCTGGTATTTTATCGGAGCACTCGTTCCCCATTTTTGATGAATTGCTTTGAATGATAAAATCCACTTTATACTCACAATTTTAGGAGAAAAAATGGCGCTTCGAACATTCAAACAACATCGCCCCGTACTGGGCGAATCGGTTTACATCGACCAAAGTGCCCAGGTGATCGGCGATGTCGCTCTAGGGGATCATGTGTCGGTATGGCCAACGACAGTAATTCGTGGTGATGTTGAGAAAATACGCATCGGCGAGGGTACCAATGTCCAAGATGGCGCAGTATTGCACGTCTCGCATGCCGGTAAATTTTCGCCGGAAGGGCATCCGTTGACTATTGGACATGACGTTACGATCGGGCATCGCGCGGTCGTTCACGCGTGTACGATCGGCAATTACTGTCTAATCGGTGTTGGCGCAATTGTCATGGATGATGCGGTGCTTGAGGATTATGTAATGCTCGGTGCCGGCGCCCTTGTGCCACCCGGAAAGACACTGCCCGGTGGCTATCTGTACGTCGGCGCCCCGGCCAAACCGGTACGTGAGTTAAGCATCACCGAAAAAGAATTTTTGGCATATTCGGCGGCGCATTACCGAAGTTTAAAGGATATTTACCTGGAAGCCGAAACGATGTCGGCTTTACCCTGAAAAGGTTAATAGACATGTTGACTGGACGAGAACTCCTCTCGTCCGTCACCTTGGCGCTTAATAATCAGATTTTATGGTGGGACACTTTAACTTCATTCCAGACTGAACTTATGTACTCCTGATCCAGAGTCGGCATCCCCTTAGCTATCCAGGCGACCATAATCTTGGCAACATTCGGATAACTCACTTGAATCAGCTTTTGATCATCAAGCCAAGCCTCAACGACCGAACGATCTAAATCAAACATGGTTTGTCCATAGCCAAGTTGTTTGAGTGCGAAAGCATTGGAGATTTGTTCCATTTGGGAATGCAGCGGTTTTACCAGAATTTTCTTACCTGCCAGCAAGGCTTCGCTCGGCAATTCGAAGCCGGCGTTACTGATGATGCCGATACTATCGGCAAAATCCTGGGCAAAGTCGTGTCTCGACACTGGTGTGCACTGAATATGCGCAAGATCGTGGGTCATTTTTTCGTTGCTATAAACATGAAAATCAAAATCAGAAAAAGGTTTTAGAAGTTCAACAATATCGTCCAAGGTTTCGAAAGGTAGATAGACGATTATTTTGTTTTTCTTAAGCGTTTTAGGTAGCGGTGGAATTTCGATCATCGGCGGTAATATCGGCTGACCAAAATGATGCCAGTGCAGGCCAATGCCAACATCGACCGGCGCAAAATATTTCAGAATCATTGCGGCAATCGGATCGACTCCAGCTTTTGGAATCGCATAATTGAACGCATATTGATGTCCGATGCCGATCAATTTTCGACCTTGTTTTTTAGCTGCCCAAGCGGTCACCGGCTCGAAATCGCTGATAATCAAATCATAGCCGCCCAAATCGAGCGAGCCGATTTCTTTAAAAAATTGTCCATAGCGGGTATTTCGAGCGGTGTTCAGATATTGAACTTCACCTTTGTTGAACTGAAAAGTTAAGCCGGAATAGCATAAGTAATCTTTAAACATTGCCATTTCAACATAATCGGCAGCGCTACGCCCTGAAAACAAATAGGTCACCTCGAATCCTGCGCTCGCCAATTCTTTAGCCATTACGCGCGCTCGCGTAATATGGCCGTTTCCCGTTCCTTGTACGCCATAAAAAATTTTCATAATGCAGGTTATCCTGAATGTTAAACTGGTAATAAGCGCATGAATCCCCTAACTGCGGGTCAATGCGCAGTGATGCACAAAAAATGAATTTGGGTGACGTCGGTCCTAACTAACTAAATAAGCCGTGCGGCCCAGTGAAATTTAGTGGCAAGGTATGACAGAGCCGCACCTTATTGATTTCGACCAATTCCGTAATAGCGCAGGCCCTTAGCTTTGAGAAGCTTGGGATCGTAGAGATTGCGCCCGTCAAAAATGACTCGATCGCTGAGTTTCAGTTTCAAGAGGTCAAAATCAGGACTCCAGAAATTCTTCCATTCGGTCACCACACAGAGGGCATTTGCGCCCTCCAGGGTTTCTTCCTGGGTGTCGCATAGCACGAGTTGCATGGGTAAGCTATCGCTATAAACTCGCTGCATTTCTTCGAGCGCTTCCGGGTCAAAAGCTTTGATGATTGCGCCGGCGGAGAGCAGGGCTTCCAGCAATACTCGACTTGGCGCTTCTCGAATATCATTGGTCTTCGGCTTGAACGCCAATCCCCATAAAGCGAAGGTTTTGCCTGCCAGGGATTCCCCATAATGCCGATTGATTTTGTCGAATAACACCTGTTTTTGGCTATGGTTAATCGCCTCGACAGCCGTTAATAATGGCGTATCGTAATTATGTTCACTCGCGGTATGAATCAGGGCTTTCAAATCTTTAGGGAAACATGAGCCGCCATAACCGCAACCCGGATAAATAAAATGGTAGCCAATGCGGCTATCGGAGCCGATGCCATGCCGGACATTTTCAATATCCACCTGTAGATGCTCGGCAAGATTGGCAAGTTCGTTCATGAAACTGATTTTGGTCGCCAGCATCGCATTCGCAGCATATTTGGTGAATTCCGCCGAACGAATGTCCATCGCTAAAATTCGATCATGATTACGATTAAACGGCGCATACAAGGCTTTCAGCAATTCGGTGGTGCGCGGATTGTCGGTACCGATGATAATTCGATCTGGTTTCATAAAGTCGGTAATGGCCGCACCTTCTTTTAAGAACTCGGGATTTGAGACCACATCGAATTCGACCAGATTTTGTTGTCGATCAAGAATCTTAGTAATACGCGCCTTGACTTTATCAGCAGTTCCGACCGGCACCGTTGATTTGTTGATGATGATGCGGTAATCCTGCAGGTGTTCCGCAATACTTTCGGCAACCTGCAGCACATAATGTAAATCTGCCGAACCATTTTCATCCGACGGCGTACCGACCGCAATAAACTGAAACAGACCATGTCGAACGGCTTGAGTGATATCGGTGGTAAAGTTTAACCGACCGGCGCGTTGGTTTTCTCGGACCAGAAATTCTAAACCGGGTTCGAAAATTGGAATAATACCTTGCTCTAAACGAGCGATCTTTTCCGCATCGACATCGACGCACAGTACATCATTACCGACTTCTGCTAGGCATGCGCCGGTAACTAATCCGACATAACCGGTACCGAAAATTGTGACTTTCATAGTGATGCTCCCGCCTAACTCGACAACGGAATTGTTAGCTCTTTGATGGGGACCAGATTGTTCAAAAATTGCTTCGAACAATTTTGCCAGGAATAATTCAACGCCTGTTCCCGGCAATGGTGACTGTTCAGATTTAACGCATCGTAAAAAGCGACCTCCAAATCTTCGCGCAGGCAACCGGTATGATTGTCAATCAAGACATCCATTGGCCCCTGAACCGGATAAGCAGCGACGGGCACCCCGCTGGCAAGGGCATCGAGCATCACGATGCCGAAGGTGTCGGTTTTGCTTGGAAACACGAAGACATCTGCCGCCGCCATGTAATCAGCAAGTTCTTGGCCAATTTTAAAACCGGTAAAAATAACCTCCGGAAATTTGTCGCGTAGTTCTTTCAATTGCGGCCCATCGCCAACGACGACTTTAGTGCCGGGAATAGTCAGATTCAAAAAAGCCTCGATATTTTTTTCAATCGCCACGCGACCGACATACATCGAGATGGGTCGCGGATAATCGAGAAAATGTTTATTACCGGGTTTAAAGCGCTCGATATCCACACCCCGCGACCAGCGCACAAATTTTTCTTGAGTAAAGCCCCATCCGGCAAGATCTCGTTCCACCTGCGGCGTCGCGACCATAATCTGCTTGGCGGGTTGATGAAACCAGCTTAAGGCTCGATAACCCCAGGAGAGTGGAATTTTGAAGCGCAAATTGACGTATTCGGCAAATAAGGTGTGAAATGAGGTCGTAAATGCCAATTTGTTTTTGAGGCAATATTTTCGCGCGGCCAGCCCTAAAGGGCCTTCGGTCGCAATATGAATATGCTGCGGTGCAAATGCCTTCAGTAAACGTTTGACCTTGGGATAACAAAATAACGACAGCTTGATCGAAGGATAACTGGGGCATGGAATGGTGTTGAATTGATCGGGCGTGATCAACAAAATTTCGGCCCCCTGCGCTTTGAGGGTATTGCAAGTGTTGTCTATGGTGGTCACGACCCCATTAATTTGCGGGTGCCAAGCATCGGTAATAAAAGCGATTTTTACATTCATATTTTTTATCCGTCATGTTCACTTAGCCTGACATGCTAAGGCTTCAATATGAACAAATGATGACGGTTCGATGACGTTTTGATGAGCCTTTTAGACTAATTGTCTTCGATATTTTCAATATAGCGCTGGCGTTTTTTCGGGGTAATTTTATCGAGTTCGATCATTACCAAGCTATCGATGCAGTCGTTAAAATCCGGATCGACATTGAAGCCCATGAAATGACAACCTTCTTCAACACAAAGATCGACATACTGCTTATAAAGCGTGGGCACTTTGACGCCCAATTTTTGTAGTTCGGTCGTTAACAGTTTAAAGCTCGATTTGTAATCCGAATTAAAGGTCGTATCAACCATCGTTCGGGTGGCTTCAGACAACTCGAAAGGCTGTTTGGCGTGAACAAACTGCTCGCTGGAGCCGAATTGTTTGGCATAAAAGCCGACAATGGTTTCTTTGGCCAATTGAGGATAGGCATTGCTAAGGCTCAACGGCCCAAACAGATATTTGACTTGAGGTTGCAAGCGAATATATGCGCCGATGCCATACCAGAGATAATCGAGACTGCGTTGGCCCCAATAGCGGGGTTGCACGAAACTGCGCCCTAATTCGATGCTATTGGGTAATAGAGCTTCAAATGCGGGAGTGAATTCAAATAGCGATTGACTATAGAAGCCTTGGCTGCCATGACTCGCCATAATTTGATTACCGGCCCCGATTCGATAAGCGCCGACAATTTCCAGATCGTACTCGTCCCAGAGAATCAAATGTTCATAATAGACATCATATTTGTCGATGTCCTGAGCCAAGCCGGTGCCTTCTTCGACCGTTCTGAAGGTTAATTCGCGCAGCCTGCCAATTTCTTGCATCACTGGACAGTCATCCCGATAATGATAGAGAAAGATTTTTTTGCCGTCGCGGGTTTCGCCAAGCACTTGGGATTGATAGAGCGCTTTCTTGAGCGCCTTGGTGTCGACCGGATGCGCGACAGTGGCATAGGTTTTAAACAGGGATTTTTTATGTTTACCTAAATTGATCACATGCTTGCGCATGCGTTTAGCGAGCTGCTGTTTGGTTTCGTCGCATTTTTCGAGGGACTGGAAGGCAATCGGCGCACCTACTCTAAATTTGGCCGATTGCTTGTGTTTGTTGAACATTTCATTGACCAACAGCATGGTTCCCAGCGGTTTATAAAGCATGGATGCCCCATAAAACCACATCGAATTATAGGCTTCAATATGAATCGGCAGAATCGGGCAGTGGGCTTTTTTGGCTAATTTGATAAAACCGGTTTGCCATTCGCCATCACGCACACCTTTTGGCGAAATGCGCGACACTTCACCTGCCGGAAAAATGATCACGGCCTCCTCATTTTCAAGAGCCTCAAGCATTGCTTGATACGACTGCTTTTGAGCTTTTTTACCGCTGAGAATATCGACCGGTAAAAAGATCGATTGCAAAGGCGTCATGTGTTGCAGAACTTGATTGGCGATAATACGGACATCGGGGCGTACTGCTTTGATCAATTTGACCAGTGCGAGTCCGTCGAGGGTGCCGATCGGATGATTGGCTACAATCAGTAAGCGACCCACTGCAGGAATATTCTGGTAAGAGTCGGAACTGACCTCGTAATCGAATTCAAAATGTTGCAACAACTTTTCCAGAAACGCAAAACCGCGTAAATGTTGGTGCGTGCTGATGAAATCATTGAAATCCGCTTCATGCAGCAAATTTTTCAACAGTTTGATGACAAATTTGCCGGTCTTGGCGGAGGATAATTCCGGATACACTTCCTGCAGTATGGCCTCTGCATTAATCATGACAGTCTCCCTTGGTGTTATATTGGCACTTGAATAAAGGGTTTAGCCTAAGCAAGTTTTATGTCAGGAAGATGACTGTTTTGAAACGGTTTAGTGAAAAGGGGGTAGTTATTTACTGCTCACTTTTTCTGGTGGGAAACGACCAATTACAAGATGGCAGGGCATCGATCAGTTTTTGATCAGTCCGAATTGGAAACCGATGCAGGCATGACATCAGGTTTATTAGTGTGCGTATTATCGTAAATTTAAATTGTCTTACGGATGACGAAAACCTGTCTGTTCCATGCCGAAGCTAACTTGACGGTACATCGAACCCTGATACTGGAAACCCATCTTTTCGAGACACTGGATAACTGCTTGAGCTTCAATAGGTAAGAAAAAATAGACCGATTGAATTTGTGTGTCGGTAAAAATCTCATGCAGAAGGTGGGAAATCATGGTTAGACAAAGCTTATCGTTTGCGTAAGCAGAGTGGAAACTGCAATCATGGAGGACAACACTTGCAGGCGGCAAATTGAAATTTTGGTTCAGTTCGATCACTGGCCATTGAGTTTGATGCCAAGCTGCCCATGCGTAACCAACTATACGATCATCAATCTGCATCGTAAACACCTGTTCGTCACTTTCCAATCTGATCAAGGCTTTGGACAAAAAATTGTTATTCGTTTGCCAAGTGCTATCGATTGCAATGCTAAGCAAGTGACTAAGAGAATTGCAAGAGATGTGCGCATGCCGCTGAAAATTCTCGATAGATTGCCGGTCGAATCGATAGACGCGTAATTCTTGTGAGTCATTGACCCAGCGGGAAAAGTGGCGTTTCAAAGCAGTTGGTTTCATGTGAGAGATTTGCTCTAAATCCTGCGCTTGAATTCCCAAGGGAAGGAGCACTCGCTTCACGGTTTGTTTAAGCATGTGTTTTGCGTCATCTACCAAACGTAGCCAGATTGTCCTGTAGATAAAAGCATTCATGACTTCATCATGGGTCGAAGCAAAACGATCCTTCCAGGGGGCGTCACCCGGGGTAATATCCAACACCTCTAAGTTTTCATCGATGAGAGACCGACTCAACTGCATGATATGGAGTTTACCCACTGAGTGCTCTGCGAGTAAAGGAGAGTGCATGATCATGGAGAGATTAAGCCACGTCCCGCTAACGCTTGCCCACAAGGCGGCAATCGGTTTTTGGTCCAGATAACTGACCGTCAGATGAACTTGGGACGGGACCAACGCAAATAATTTGCGATAGAAATTCCGTTTGTGGGGATCTCGTCTAAATGGGATCGAATTATGAACTGCGCCTTGACGAAAATCATAGAAATCAATCAGTTCATCGAACACCTGTTCCAATTCATCGGGATCGGTGATGCGTCGAAACTCAAGGTTACCTAATTTCTTGAGTCGATTGAACCGACTTTTATTGCTTTTTTTGGCAAAACTCTGTTGGATGATTTGTTCATCAATTTGTAATAGTGGTCTTTTCCGCCGACGAATAATCGTACGATGGCGGATATTGGGTACTTGTTTGAGTCGCTCTCCGAGTGCTACTTCGGGAAGATAATTAAAAGTAAGCTTACTAAACACGAAGTTTTGGGTGAGCTCGCTCCAAACTGCGGAAAGAAACCGCTGTTCTTGGTCTGCCAAGGCAAGCCAAACATGATATTCGGCTTGTCTATCACCCACATGGGTAAGATTTTGATTTTGGGGATTGTAGGCCAGAAAAAACACTCCATCGAGTTCCCCTTGGCTATTACGAACATATGCTATTAAGGGTGTCCAGTGTTCGCGATATTCCTCATACCACGACTTTACAAATCCGGGCGTCTGGCATGCTGTTGCGTAAGCACATCGTTGAAATAGTATTCGCCATTGTTCGATAAACCATGCCTCTTGGAGGAGTTGATCGGCAGAGTTAGCATAAACAAGCTGGACATTAGAAATATTCATGGCGACGCAGAGCAGGCTTTGGAGGAATGTAGATTTATCAAGGATGAATGATTTGGCGCTATCTTTTTCATCGTAGCGATAGTTAGTTCATTGAATTATATCATAATAGCCTAAAGATTTTGGTAAATATCCAAAGTTTTCTACTCGATAAACAATCAGTGTCAAACTTGGGTCTGCATCCGCACTGAGTGATAAAGCAGATTGTATTGGTTAATCAAATCGAGCTAAGCCAATCTTTGATAGTGGCGGCCAACCATTCCGGCGCATCTAAAGGTAGATCGTGACCTGCGCTTGGATGTTCGGCAAAAGCGCAATGCCAGGCCTGCTGAATCTTCACGCTGCAGCTTGGATCGACCATTCGGTCGGCTTTAGCGCTGACAATCAATAGCGGTTGAACCGGTTTTTGGCTCATGGTGAATCTCGCCGAAGCGATAATTTGATTGAGGGCGTTATGAGGCGCAACTGGAGTTTCTTGTTGCCAAGCCTGCCATTGGGCCAGTAATGCGGCGTTGTCTCTCTGATGGTTTGAGATAAAACCGAGAATTGTTAGTTCCCGTTGAGCTGGATTTTGGCGGAATAATCGAAAAAATTCGCCATAGCATTGCCAGCGCAGGCGTCGGTAAAACGGCGAAAAATTACTGAGACTGGTATTGACAACGACTCCTGCCGTAATTTCATGCGGATAACGCTGCATCCAATCTAAGGCAATCATGCCACCCATCGATAAGGCAAGCGGAATAAATGGGCCACGAAGCCCTTGCGCGTCGATTTGTTGCCGTAATGACTCGGTCATTCCGGCAATCGTGCGCGGGCTTTCGCTTTGATACCATTGACCATTGCCGGGGATATCGAGCATCAGTTGCTTATATTCTGGGCATTGTTCGATCAATAGTTCGGGAAATGTGCCCCAGTGGCGCTGTTCGCGCACCAGTCCACGCAACAGTAAAAATGTGGGTTGGGTGTTAGTTGGCATACCATAGCTCTTTAGCTTCTTGGGCAAGTGCGGGGTTCATGGCTGATTGAGCCCAGTGCGGATAAGATAAGGTCGCACGTAACAGAAATTCCATCAAAATCAGATGACCTCTGAGAACTCGATTAATGCGATGTTGTTTGATCGGATGAAACATGCCGAGTAAATTGAACAATTGTAACGGGTTTTTGCGAATCCAACGCCAGGAGCCCATTTCGAGGGTCAGCGGCAAGAACAGGGTATCGAGCTGCAACGACTCCAGATACAAATGATCCCACAGATCGCCATGCGTCAAATAATGCACCGATTGCGGTTCGAAATGATAATTTTGATACGGGTAAGTCTGAAAAAACAGTTTACGAAGATGAAATACCTCGCCCAAATGCTTGATCGGCTCCCGGCGGCTTCTGGCATACGGAAACCAGATACGATCCTGTACCCCAAAGCCCGAATGACAATCCAGCACCAGAGAAAACGGCTGGGTGAATAACTTCTCGCGGATAAATTGGCAAAGTATCTGCGCCTCTTGCTGCATTGGTTCGCCCAAAGCGCCGCGATACCACGGTAAACGTGCTGAAATGCGATGGCCACCTGCCAGCCAAAGTGTCTCCTCATCGCTATCGATTGGCGCATTGCGCATCAAGTCGACCCCTTGATGATTCGCGCGCGTGGCTTTCACCATGCCAATTGGATTTATGACCGGCAGAAATACGATGCGGAGCTGCTCCAATAGTGCGGCCAGCGTTTGGTCCCAGTGTAACCGTTCGAGCAAGGTTTCAAGGAAGGCTAGAACGACTTGGGTGCCGATGCGCTCAAGGCCGTGAATGCCGCCGATAAAGGCCACGGTTGGGACAGGCTTAGACGTCCCGAGACTGAGCGCGTATATCGGCACTTGCTGATCGGCGAAATCGAGGTGGCATAACACCTCGTGCTGCAAAATGTGCCGGTTTTTCTGAATTAATGCTTCTATTTGGACAAGCTCGGGGAGGCGCTGGTTATTTTTTGACAAGCTGGCGGGCCTCATGGTTTTCGAGAAATTGGATAATGACAAATGTCAGCCAGCCGATAATGGCCAAACCCAGCGTAAATAAGCTATAAGAAACGATCCAAGGCACCCCTTCAGTCATCATTGAAAACTCCGACATCCCGCCGATGCCTGCCAAGACGTTTAACGGCAGAAATACCACGCTGATTCGGGTTAAGCGTTTTACGACTTTGTTTTGGTTAATGTTGATAAAACCGACCGTGGCGTCCATCAAAAAATTAATCTTTTCAAATAGAAACGCGGTATGTCCGTCGATGGACTCGATATCTCTGAGAATTTGTTGGGCGTCTTCATATTGCAGCTTATTAAGTAATTTACCGCGCATTAGAAAGGAAATCGCCCGGCGGGTATCCAGTACATTGCGGCGGATTTTACCGTTCAAATCTTCTTCATAAGCAATATCGGCGAGAATTTCAGCCGCTTCTTCATCACTGACCTGCTTGCGTAATACCGAATTGCCCGAAATCTCCAGGCGTCGATAGACATCTTCCAAGGCATCAGCTGAGTATTCAATTGCAGCCGCATATAGATCGAGCAACATGTCCTTGGCATCAAACACATAATTGGCTTCACTTAAGGCGCGTAAACGCTGCAGGCGAAAAATCGGCAACTCGACTTTGCGAATCGAAAATAAAATCTGTTGATACAAGATAAACGCGACCGGCACGTTATTTGAGACATCTTCCTTGTCTAATAAAAAGTCCGAATGTAGATGAATCTCGCCGTTTTCTTCAAGATAAAATTTGGCGCTGGCTTCTAAATCATTCAACTTGTCGGGATCGGGTAGTTCGATGCCGTAAATATCACTGACCCAAAGCCGGTCTTCAAACGACGGGGCAACCATATCGATCCAGATCGGTTTAATCTCGGTGAGTTCTTGCCTGGAATTGATGGTAATTTCGCGCAAGCGCCCTTCAATAAGATGAAAAGCCTTGACGTGATATTTTTCAAGCTTATGTTCAGCTTTATCCAGTAACTCCAGCACCGGCAGAGGTGCTTCGAGTAACACCGCTTCCTTTACATCGTTTTTGAGATGTTTCCAAATAAATATTTGATCTTCTGGGGTGAGCATTTCGAGAATGGTAATAATTTCCGAAATTTGGGTTTGATTCAGTAATTGTTCCAGACGCACCAAATTTTCTTTATGCACCAATAATTCGATCAAATCCTGTCGCGGGGTGTTCTGTTTATGGACCAGATCCGACACCAGTTTTTGCTTTTCCATCAGTTCTAAAATCGTGTTCCGGCGATCATTCGCAGTGGAATAGGTGTTTGTTGGCATACTGGGTCGCTTAGGTATCGATTGAAAGTGGGAAATATTTAATACAGAGACACTTCAATCATAGCCCACCTAGCGTAAACAAGACAATATTCGATCCACCAGTTTGCTCAATTTTCTATCCTATCCTGATCATGCCCGTGAAGGTGATTCAGCACGCCCATACTAATAAAAATAAAGCCACCGAATACGATCACAATGGTATTGATAGGCCAGACGGCATCGACCATGCGCGCATAAGCGCCGAGCATCAACAAAATCGCGATATTTTCATTAAAGTTTTGTACCGCAATCGAGTGGCCTGAGCCCATCAGTTGATGACCGCGATATTGCAGCAAGGCATTCATTGGAATCACAAAGCCACCGGCAACCGCGCCGATAATGATCAGCATCAGAATCGCGATGCGCCAATCGGTCACCCACACCATCGCTATTATCAAAGCGCCCATCAGCATGCCCATCGGCAACACCTTGACTGCATGTTCGAGTTTAACGGTTTTGGCAGTAATAATTGAACCCAGCGCAATACCAACCGCAACAACCGCAGTCAGTTGCGTGGCTTGACCTAGGTTAAGATTAAGCGCAACGGCGGCCCAGCTCAAAATAATAAAGCGTAATGTGGTACCCGCGCCCCAAAACAATGAAGTAACGGCCAGCGAAACCTGTCCAAGTGGATCTTTCCATAAAGCTAAAAATGACTGCCAAAAATCCATGAACAAGAAACCGATACTTGATCGGGTCAGACGATGTTCAATCGGCAAGTTCGGGATATACAAATTAAAAACCGCTGCGACCGCATAGACCAGAAATACCAAAGCAATCGTTAATTCCGGTACGCTCGCAATTCCAACACTATGCAAATGTTCGACCAACCACGGGCCCATGCTATGGCTAATCAGCGTTCCGCCGAGTATTGCGCCAAGGATAATTGCCGCTACCGTTAAACCTTCCATCCAGCCATTAGCGATAACCAATTGGTGGCTCGGCAGATATTCAGCAAGAATGCCGTATTTTGCCGGTGAATACATTGCCGCGCCAACGCCGACCAGACCATAGGCGAGTAAGGGATGCACACCCAGTAACATGCCAAGGCAACCGATCACCTTGACGCTATTGCTGATAAATAAAACTCGGCCTTTGGGTAATGCATCGGAAAACGGGCCAACTAAGGGCGCCAATACAATAAACGCGAATACAAAAAATTGTTGCAGAACTGGCGTTTGCCACGCCGGTGCCTGAATGGCTTTAAGCAGGGCAATGGCGGCAAATAGCAGGATGTTATCGCCCAGCGCGGAAAAAAACTGGGCGGCGAGAATGATGTAGAAACCGCGATTCATTAAGATTCAACCGTAATTAGTGGATCAATGCTCCATTTAATGAGTTCGAGTGCGCCATCAAGATGTTCAATAATCGCCGTGCAGCTTTCCACAAAATCACCGGTATTGACATACAAAAAATCATCAATGGTTTTGATTTCGGCATGATGGATATGACCGCAAATCACCCCGTCGAGATTTTCATCCTTTAAAGTCTGCACGATACTGTTTTCGTAATCTGAAATGAATTGCACGGCATTTTTGACTTTGTATTTTACAAAGGCCGATAAAGAAAAATGCGACTGAATGCCGAACAGGCGTCTGAAAATACGCAACCATCGGTTCACTTGAATTAAAAAATCATAGCCCGCGCTGCCAAGTTGGGCAATCCAGCGATGATATTTGGCAATGGTATCGAAAGTATCGCCGTGGATGACCAAAAAACGCTTGCCGCCAAGTGTTGTGTGGACATCCGACACTTTGACCACAATATCGCCAAAGATGTAATTATCGTAATCACGCACATTTTCATCATGATTGCCGGGAATATAAATGACTTGGGTACCATTGCGCGCCTTACGCAGGATTTTCTGAATGATGGTGTTGTGTTCGCGAGGCCAATACATTTTTTTGGAAAGCGACCAAAAATCAATAATGTCACCGACTAAATAGAGTTTTTCGCTTTCGTTATGCTTCAAAAAATCCAGTAAGACGTCTGCTTGGCATTGGGTTGAGCCCAAGTGAATGTCGGAAATCCAAATAGTTCTATAAGTCGCTTGAATCATGCGCAATTAATTGTTAGAGGTAGGTGGCTTAAAGCAGTGACAGGCTTAACTCGGCGGCAGAAATGCCTAAACAGGCGCCAGCGAGTATGTCGGTCGGGAAATGGACGCCGAGCATGACTCGGGATATGCCAACGCCAGTTGCCCAGAGATATAAGAGCATATCCAGCGCGGGCCAAAACGAGCTGAGCAATACGGCCATTAAAAACGCCGCCGAGGTATGCCCCGAAGGAAAACTGAATTTGTCATGCGGAACGATAAAGCTTTGAAAATTATTTAAAGCATCCTGGGGACGATGACGCTGTAAGCTGTTTTTAAGTATGAAATAGCAGGGACGTTCTATAAAAAACGCCAATACGGCGAGTGGTATCAATGCATGATCGAAGCCTAACTGAGCGCCGATGGCTAGTATGACTATCAAATATAAGGGGCCGTTACCGGTCTTGGAAAGTGCCGACCAAAAATAGCTTATTGAAACATGGCGTTGACGATTAATCAGCCGTAAAAATACCAAGGTGTCATAGTGATGAATCGTATGCAAATATTTCATAATGAGCCCCGCCTGAATTCGATTTTGTTATATCGACCAAGATTACTGCGGGACTATGACAGTCATATGAAGATTTGTTTAAGCTTGTATGACAAGTTCCGCTTCGATCTTAATAAACTATTGTGCCGATCAAAACGGCTATGACTTGATGACTTACCAGCAAGATGCTTAAGAGGTGTTTTCTACAGGTGCCAAAGTCATGATTCAAATTTGCGAAAAAAACAACATGCTATTTGATGAAAAAATTGCATTATAAGTACATTAATTTTCAATCAAAAGGAGTAAAGTAATCTTGTGATGTTTCATTTATAGAACGCACAAAAGTTACCGATTGAATGTTGGTGTCGCTGGTCATGGATAAGGGTATTAACGTGATTGCTGATTTGTGAATCGGCATAATTTAAAGGAAACTTTATAGCGATTGCGTCCCCATCATTAATTAATTACCAATAAAGCAATTTTAGTATCGGGGTATTTCAATGAAAAGTTTTAATCTATTAATTGCTACAGGCCTTGTTTGCTTAACTCCCCTAGTCGCTTTGGCTACGGAGACAGGCGAAGCAAGTAGTGCATTATCGAGTGTGATGCAGCTTAGCAATGATCAGCAGGACGAAATCATTGCCAAAGTGATCGATAGTCGTAAAAGTCATATTCCTATCCCTCGGAGCGGGGCTAGACTCTCTCGAATGCCAACTGCTGTTGGCTCACCGAGTTATGCAGGATTATTTAAACGCTCTACCTCGGCGACGCTGACCTTTTGGCGAGAAAATGTCGATGGTAAAGCGCGTTTATTTGTTCAAGTTCAACCGATGACCGCTGCCTCGTTTTTCTTTTGTTCGTCCTCAAGTTACGCGGTCTTTCAAAATACCGTTGATTTCGGTCAGGCGTTTCGAGTCACGCGCGGGGATGATCAGTCTTTTTGCGATAATGTAAAAACGACCGAAATATTTTTAGTCGACCAATGGGATAGTTACGATAATTTTAATGAGCAAGGCGCATTTACCTTTACCGCAAGTGATCGCGCAGGAACTATTGAAGTTGGCGCGGCCAGCGGTAATAGCTCCACCACGCCTGTGGTGACGCCCCCGTCAACGAGCAGTTGCTCAAATACGGCGCTTACCAGCGATGATTTGCCCATCATTTATTCTAATTTAGATATCGATATTCCCCTTGGGATTTATATACAAAATAGCGGTGGTTTCCCGCCAAAGACAACTCAGCTTCCCGTTTGGGCGAGTTTAAAGTATGTAAGTCAAAATGGAAATTCATACTGGATACTAGACGATGCTGGTGTACACCCTGAATAAATCCCTATCGATAAACCGTTTGATGGTTTACAAACAATTTATGCTTGCACATTAAGGTTACGGACGGGATTAAAGTTCCGTCCGGTTAACGTTCCTATTAAATGACTTGTAAAAATCACTCGCTGTCGGCGAGGTTCAGGGCTAACAAAGTTGAGGCGTCCCCGTCGTTACGAGAATATTTGAGTTACGTTCTCGTAGACTGCAAAATTTGTATGATTGTGCGCGGGTTTACCTGTGCAATTTTTGTCGGAAGCTATTGATGATCTTCTTTTCGTAGCAGTTTTTAGCTTTCAGTCATATCTCCATTTAAACGCTGCTCGGAGTAAATTTGGGGATAATTTAATATCAACACATTAATTCTGTTAGATAAATTCGCTAACGTTGTGAATATCTAGTTGCTAGGTTTAGGTCACAAATCGGCATTTAAATATCAATGGCATAAACCATGCTTCTGTCAATCGATCATGTTGTGGTGGTGTCGCTATTCTGTAGAGTTAAGCTATTGGCTGGATTGATTTTAAATTTAAAGCGTGTTTTCGCACGTCTTAAGAAAAGCACTAACGGTTTTTCAGGCCTGCGTTGATTGCTTAAGGCCAGTTATCTCTGATTTTTACGCGACCTAGTTCGTATTCTGGTCGAGCCATTCACGATTGAAATGACCAGCA
Organism: Methylococcaceae bacterium; assembly: GCA_947505105.1. Classification (GTDB taxonomy): domain Bacteria; phylum Pseudomonadota; class Gammaproteobacteria; order Methylococcales; family Methylomonadaceae; genus SXIZ01. The sequence continues at coordinate 16,831 of CANNKG010000011.1, forward strand.
CTAAGTTCCACAGGAGAATATTAAGATGCCAACCAAGCCTTTTGAACCAAGTACCAGTCTTAATTTAAAAAGTACAAGCGATACCGCCCCCTTGCCGGTGCCGATTGCAGTCACCCCGGCGCAGAACGCAAAGCAGGTGCCAATCAACAACGCTATTCAGGTTAGGTTCGATCAACCGATTAAGCAAGGCCAAGGCAACTTCATTATCAGCAACGACCAAGGTGATAGCCAGATAATTTCGGTTAATGATCTTAACTATGTCAGCATTGATGATAAGACGCTAACGCTTACTCCTCTGAATGATTTTAAGTTTAATAGCGATTATTCGGTCAAGATGGAAGCCGGTACCTTAACTGATTTGCATGGACGACCTTTGGCCGAGATAATGGACAGTAGCGCCTATACGTTCACTACCCAAGACTCTTTGGCACTGACCTCTTATGATTGGAGCTATTACGGGGAAAGTAATGTTAACAGTGTGTTGTGGGTCGGCTTTGATAAACTGATCCGACGGGGGAGCGGTAAGATTACGCTCAGCAATGACCAGGGAGATACCCAGGTGATTGATGTCTCCGATCACAATCAGATTATGATCGATAGGTCTGGTCTGAGACTCGATCCGCTAAGAAGTTTGCGCGCAGATAGTCGTTATCATGTCCTGGCCGATGCGGGTGTCATTACCGATCTGGACGGCAATGCCTCGCCTAAATTGACCGACCCCAATTTCTTAGTTATTCAGACCCTGGGCGATCATAAGCCACCGCAATTCGATGTAAGCCGTATATCTGCCAATACAAGTGGCTTTTACTTGCCTTTTAGTGAAACGATTAAACTCGGATCCGGTTCGCTTAAGCTGATCGATAGCCAGGGTCGGCAAACCATTATTGATGTGCGCGATAGCCAACAGGTTAAACTTGGCGATTCTTTCCTGACCGTGCAACCAAGCGGTGGCTTATTGCCAAACACTCAGTACCAACTCCAATTAGATGGAGGGCTTGTGGAGGACTTGGTCGGCAATCCATTGCAAGCGCCGAGTGAGCCGATATCTTTTGATGTGCCAAATATTATCCCGCCCAATGATACGACTGTCCCTCAAATCATTACCACCAGTCCGACGGACGAACAGAACCAAGTTGCGCTGGATAGCGACATTCTCCTGATTTTCAACGAGGCGGTAAGTTTGACGGGCAGCGGTCATTTTATCCTCAGTAACGGCCTGGGCGATACGCGTGTCATTGCTGCAAGTGACAGTAGCCAAGTACGCTATGTAAAACACGATTATGGAAATAGTAAAATTTTCGTTGATAACACTCAATTGATTATCGATCCTGCTCAGAACTTAGTCGCTAACAGTCGCTATGTGGTTCAGATGGAGGCTGATACAGTCCGGGACCTTGCGGGTAACCCGGTTGCGGCGATCATGGACAATCAGGCCTTCAATTTTTCGACCGTGGCGGATGCAAACGCACCGATGATCCTGTCCGTTACGCCAGTCGATAATAGCTTAAACGTACCGGTCGATGCTAATATCATTGCGGTGTTCAATGAGCCGATCCGTGCAGGTCGCGGTAATATCACGCTGACCAATGAGCTGGGTGATCAGTTCGTGATTGCGGTGGACGATCAAAGCCAAGTAAATTTTAACGGCACGCAACTTATGATCAATCCGACTCAAGATTTACTCCACGGCGCGGCCTATTTGGTGCAAATCGACGCCGAGGCGATTCTCGATTTGGCTGGAAACCCCTTTGGAGCGGTTACGGGTCCTAATGCGTATAATTTTACGACCGCCCCGGAAAATGATGCGCCAACTTATTTATATCATCAAGAATCTTTAACGTGGCCGCAGACCATTCAGTTGTCTTTTAATGAAGCGATAAAACTTGGCACCGGCAATCTAATCCTAAGTAATGGCCAAGGCGATGACCGCACGATTGCGGTGAGCGATAGTCGTCAAGTCAAGATTCTCCAGGACGATTACTACTACCGATATGGACATAAGATCGTCGAGATTTCGCCGACATTCGCTTTACTGCCCGACAGCAGTTATACGCTCAAAATCGATCCCGGTGCATTCACCGACATTTCCGGTAATGCCTTTGCCGGTATTCAGGATACGACCAGGATCCGCATTAGCACACCAGCGCCTGACTTAGTAGCTCCTGTCCTTGAAGGCTTTAACCAGTATTCGGGGGTCCCGTTGAGTTTTAGATTTAGCGAATTTATTAAAGTAGGAAACGGATTTATTACGCTAAACAATGATGCACATGATACGCGACTGATCGATATCCATGACTCGACGCAAGCACGAATTAATGGGGCAGAACTCTACATCGATCCTAAAACCGACCTCACCGGCGGCGCGATCTATACCGCACAATTAGATAACGGACTTGTGACCGATAACAGCGGCAATAGCTATCAGGGGGGCGGGATCATTACCTTCGAAGCGCTGTTCAAACCCGCTGCGAACCAACCGGTCCAGGAAATTAATCACGGCGGCACATCCGGCGTCTACGACAATCAGGATGTGTTGAAATTCAATTTTAACGGACCGGTGCATTGGCAAGGCATGTTGTATCATCATCAATTTACGTCGGACAACTCCGAACTTTCGCATATTAATGATCAACGTCTTGATGGCGAATACCCCCTGCAATTCAGTCAAGATGGCTTGTCGGCATCGATTACCTTGACCGAAACCAGTCAGTTCGCCCATGGCGATACGGTTACCTTTACCGGCATCAGTGGCGATGCGGGGACGTTGCATAATGTGGTGTTTACCTTGTGATCATCTGGTCGGTTGGCTTGGCACACGGCGTCTAACCTGGCATCGCACAATGCGCCGGAGAACGTCGATAATTAAGCGATATCATCACCTTATGATTTGGGCTTTTTTTCTGTGTATTCCCAAACTAATGGAAGAGGATTTATGACAGTACTCAGCAGTTTTTTTAAGCAAATCAAACTACTTAACTCCAAAAAAGCGCCAGTTTTGGCAGAGTCCGCTTAGTTTCGTTTATCACTACGAAACTTTTTTGAATATTGATGATTCGTTTCAGGGGGCTAACACAATTAATTTGATTTTCAATGAAGCGGTTAAAGTAGGCTCAGGTAATTTTGTGCTGAGTAACGACCAAGGCGATATGCGTAAAATCGCGGTGATCGATGGCAGTCAAGTCTCTATTGTGGCTGATGAACCGACGCATCTTATTATTGCTCCGAGCAAGCCCCTCGTCGATGGCAGCCAATATACGTTGCAAATCGAAAGCGGCGCAGTTACTGACAGGGTTGGCAATGCCTTTAACGGAATTCAGCATGCAAGCTCAATTAGCTTTCCCACACCACCTATTGACAGCTCGCCACCAGTTCTCGACATCAATGATGCTTCTCAGGTCAGTATCAATGGTAAAACCTTGGTTATCAACCTAGGCGAGGATTTGCCTCGTTCCCTCGGTCTCCGTGTGGATACAGTACTGGACGCTCCCGCGTCCTGGTGCTTAGCGAACCGCTGGAGCGATTACCCAAGCCATTCCGACGCCAGCGCATGGGGACGATGTAAAATTGAAATAATAAACCTTGAAAAGTCAGTTAGGCTTCAGGAGATCATAACCATGCCAACCAATCCATTTATACCAAACACAACTTTTTATCCAAAAAACGCAAACGACACGGTCCCCTTGCCGGTGCCGATTGACGTCTATCCGGCCCACAATGCAACACAGGTGCCTATTGGCTATGGTCTCCAGGTCGCTTTCGATCAGCCCATTGTGCAAGGCCGGGGTAATTTTATTATCAGCAATGGCCAAGGCGATACCCAAATAATTTCGGTCAATGACGGCAACCATGTCTTCATTTATGATAGGTCGCTTTCGATTCTTCCCCTGAAAGATTTGACGCCTGATAGCCATTATTCGGTCCAGATGGAAGCGGGTGCCTTGACCGATGTGCAAGGCCGCCCCTTGGCTGCTGTCATGGACAGTACGGCTTATAATTTCACTACCGCTGCGCCGCTTGAGATTCCAATCGATCAGGCCTCACCTGCCGTGACCTCTGTTAATTTTGGTCAGAGCAAAAATAACGACAGTAACGGTAACACCAACAATAACCTGTGGATTACCTTTGATGAGGCCATCAAGCGGGGTAGCGGGAAGATTACGCTCAGCAATGACCAGGGGGATACTCGGGTGATTGATATGTCCGATATCAATCAGATTAATGTTAATGGAGCTAGTCTGAGCATCAATCCTGCCAAGCCGCTACTGGCAGATAGTAGTTATCACCTCCTGGCCGACGCGGGCGTCATTACCGATCTATTTGGCAATGCCACTGCCAAGCTGACCGACCCCAATGCTTTCGTTTTTGGCGTCTATGGCGATCATCAGCCGCCGCTACTGGATGCAAGCGGTCTCTATGTCAATAATTCCGGCGTGGCGGTGACGTTTAACGAAGCAATCAAGTTCGGTTCCAGTATGCTTACGTTGATCAACAGCCAGGGTAGGCAAACCATTGATGTGCGGGATAGCCGACAGGTTCAATTCGGCGATGCTGCGCTGTTTGTAACGCCAAACATCGGCTTGTTAGCCGGCGATCAGTATCAATTGCTATTGGAAAGCGGCATCGTCAAGGACTGGGCCGGCAATGCCTTTCAAGCGCCTGGCGGGCCCTTGACGTTTACGGTACCGGCTCTGATACCACCCGATACCAGCGCACCTTTGGTTATCAGCACCCGTCCGACAGACGAACAAGGCCAAGTCGCGCTCGATAGCGACATTCACTTGACTTTTGACGAGGCGGTAAATTTGACCGGCGCCGGCCATTTCATCATCAGTAACGGCCAGGACGATACGCGTAGCATTGCCGCGAATGATAAAGCTCAGGTTCGTTATGGAACCCGCGATTATGGCGGAGGAAAAATCTTTGAAGATCGGAGTCAAGTGATCATCAATCCCGCGCAGAACCTTGTCGCCAATAGCCGCTATGTGGTTCGGATGGAGTCCGATACGGTCAAAGATATGGCGGGCAATCCGGTTGCGGCAGTCATGGATAGTCAGGCGCTGAATTTTTCGACCCCAACGGATGCAAGCGCGCCGATTGCCTTATCCACGACACCTGCCGACAACAGTCTAAACGTGGCGGTTGATAGCGATATTACGGTAGTGTTTAACGAAGCGATTCGGGCAGGCCTCGGCAACATCACACTGTTCAATGGACAAGGCGATACCCGCGTAATTGCCTCAAACGATTCATATCAGGTAAAGTTTGACGGAACGCAACTGACGATCAATCCGTCTGAAGACTTACTCGCTGGCGTTTCTTATTCGGTGCAGGCCGATGCCGGGGCAATAGTCGATTTAGCGGGCAATCCATTTGGCGCGGTGACCGATCCGGGCGCTTTCAATTTCACTACCGCTCCGGATACTCGCGTGCCGAATTTCTTATTTTATGGAGAATACTTTTCTGAGTCGCTCGGCACGCAGGTGATTCAGCTCAATTTTAATGAAGGGCTGAAACTCGGTACAGGTAATCTTATCCTAAGTAACGATCAAGGCGATGTCCGGACGATTGCGGTGACTGACGACCGTCAGGTCAACATTTTGGGATCAAGCTATCAAAGCAAGGTCGTGGAGATTACGCCGATACCGGCGTTGCTGCCTGAGAGTCGCTATAGCCTGAAAATCGAACCGGGTGCATTCAGCGACAATTCTGGCAATGCATTTGCAGGTATTCAGGATTCGACAACGATCGGCTTTACTCCGTCATTGCCACCTTCATCAACGCCTGATCTGACGGCGCCTGTCCTCGAAAGTTCTTATCTGGATAGTGCTGGCGTTTTGAGATTATATTTTAGCGAAACGATAAAAACCGGTAGCGGACACCTTAACTTGACCAATGATGCGAACGATAGCCGGGTGATCGACATCCATGACTCAAGCCAAGTAGTGATTGATGGACTAATCATCACTATTAATCCAAACCCAGGCCTCACCGGAGGAAAAGTTTATACCGCCCAATTGGACAGCGGACTGGTGACCGATGGTAGCGGTAATGCCTATCAGGGGGAAGGAATCGTTACCTTCGAAGCATCGTTCAAACCCGCCGCGAATCAAGCGGTCCAGGAAATTAATCACGGCGGTACGCAAGGTGTCTACGATAACGGGGATGTGGTGATGTTTAATTTTAACGGGCCAGCGCATTGGCAAGGGGCTTTATGGCAACAGCATCAAGCAGGCGATAGCCTGCGCCTTGATGGTGATTACCCCGTGCAATTCAGCCAGGATAGCCTGTCGGCATCGATTACCTTGACCGAAACCAGTCAGTTCGCCCACGGCGATATCATCAGGTTTACCGGCATCAGTGGCGAAGCGGGGGATTTTCATGAGGTAGCGTTTACGTTGTGATGGACTTATCGGTGGGGGTAGCGGACGGTGCGCAATCCGACATCGCGCAAAGCGCCTTATTTCAACATTGATAACCCGGAAGTGAATGCCATGAGCACAACCCCCAGCTCTTCAGTTACCGAGCAGTTGCAGCAAGCCTTCCGCTATTTGCAAGAGGGACAGTTGGCGCAGGCCGAACAACTGTGCCGACAGTTGTGCGTCATCGAGTCTGCGCCGGTCGATGCCTTGCAACTGCTGGCGGTCATTTATGCTCAAACTCAGCGGAGCGCGCTAGCGGATCAGTATTTTCTGCGCGCCTTGGCTTTGGCGCCGGAACGCGCCGACATTCTGGGCAATTACGCCAATCTGCTCTGGGAAACGGGCCGGATCGAGGCGACGATTGAGTATTGCCAGCGCGCGATTACGCTGAAAAGCCAACGCCCCGAGGTGTTCAACACTTTGGGCAATGCTTGGTTTCGCTTAGGTCGCTTTAAGGATGCCGAAGCCAGTTATCGCCAAGCCTTACATTTTCAGGCCGATTATTCGGAAGCGCATAATAATCTCGGCCAGACGCTAGCGTCGCTGCATGATTATCGGGCCGCTGAACAGTGCTTTCGGAACGCCTTAGCCATCCAACCCGATTTCATCCTAGCCGCCGAAAATCTCAAACTCTATGCGACGCACTGGCTTGAGCCCTTGGTTGGCAGACATCTGTTGTTACGCCGCTATGGCGTCGAGGATGCGGCCTATATCAAAGCCTGTTATCAAAATCAGGCCTTTATGCAGCAATATAACCGCTTTCTCGCGCGCACCATTTCGGAGGAGGCTTTGAGTGAGAAACTCGCCGAAGACCAAGTCTTGCATCCGAGTCAACTTAAGGCGGTCAACTGGACTATTCGATCTGGCGATTCCGAGCAAGCGATCGGAATCGCTGGATTGGTCGATATTCAATGGCTGCATCGCCGCGCTGAATTCGTCATCGGTATTCCTGATAGCGCCGACCGCCGCGCAGGCAGCGGTCTTGAAGCGACTTTGCTGATTATGGATTTTGCGTTTAACCGGCTCCGGCTCAATAAACTGATGACCATTGTTTACGCTGATAATGATGCTTCGCTGAACAATAATCACGCGTTGGGTTTCAGGCAGGAGAGCCTGCTCAAACAACATCTACGTGATCCTGATACCAAAGGTTATATCGATCTGGTCGGCAACGCGCTGACCGAAGCCGAATTTCGCCAAAAGGCCCGTTTGGCTAAATTGTCTCGACGTTTGTTGGGTCGGGATGTGACTCAGTTGGCGTAAGATTACCCAGGCATAGGCTTCGATTTAAACCACTCAAATCATACTAAGAGGTGCAACCATGATTTCCTCCAATCACGTAATTCTCTGTGGATTATTGATTTATCTACCCGCTGCTCAAGCGGATTCTATAAAAATTTCCAATAGTGGAGATGCTCTCCCTCTCTCAGCCGCGATCGGTGCCAGTGCCGATGATTGGGCGTGTACTTATGATGATAAGACCCATTTACTCTGGGAGCTTAAACCTACTGACGGCGGTTTACGTGATCGGAATTGGACTTATAGCTGGTTCTCGAGCGATCCGCTTAAGAATGGCGGTGTGGCAGGTCTGGCTAATGGCGGCAAGTGCTGGGATTTAAAAAATTGCGATACCGAAAAATTTATTAAGCAAGTCAAGGCCCAGGGATTATGCGGCGTTAACGACTGGCGTTTGCCGGAAATTGCCGAGCTTGAAACTTATTACCCGCTTTTAAATGATTTTGTTGATATTGATAATGAAAACGGTTTCAGATCGTACACGTGGTCAGCGACGACCAGTTCTGAGGATAAAGGCAAAGCATTTGCTTCTTACTCGTGGTCGGCATTTGATAAAAGTGAACCCCATGCCCTTCGCTTGGTAAGCCCGCTTGGGAGCATAACGCCGATTGATTTTAAAGAATCCTCTTGGCAGCCGGCGGAGTCCTGGTCGATAGAGGCGCCCCAAAGCATGGCCTTAGCCAAAGATGGTTCGCTATTCGTTGCCGATGTTAAGGAGCGCACTATTGTCAATTATCGGGCCGATGGGATGGTGCTCAAGACCATCAAAATTAAGGCCGGTTCAAGCGAGCAAAGCTTTGATTTCAAAAGGCCGGTTTTGATTGCAGTGGCGCCCGATCAAACCTTGTATTTGGTCGATCAAAGCCTGCAGCGCATCATACAAATCGACACCGACGGTAAATTTTTGTCGGCTTTTGGCCAGAAGGGTTTCGTCGATGGACAATTCGACGAGATTAGCGGCATCGCGTTTGCACCGGATGGTCGTTTGTATGTGGTCGATAAGCTCAGCAATCCGCCCAAAACGGAACAGCCTAGTGATGGGGCGTGGGGCAGTATCGCCCGCGTTCAGCATTTTTCAGCGACGGGTACATTTTTGAGCGCCTTTACTTTCGGCAGCTATATGATCGGTCCCTATGGCAGTCAAGTGACGCCGGGTAAACTCACCGTCGCGACCGATGGTTCGTTATTACTCTATACCCACGTTATGAATATTGGGACCATGACCACGACCTCTCATGAGGTTAAACATTTTAGCCCCAATGGTACGCAGTTTTCAGGCCTTTCGGTAGGTCCGATCGGTTTTTGGCAGAATGGTGCAGTTGCGTTGGCGCCCGATGGTTCACTGTTTGTGACAAGCGATACCACGGTTCAACATCTTGGGACGAATGGTCGGGTTCTCGATGCTTTACCCGCTCAATTCAAGCAAGCGGACGACCTGCTGCTCAGCGCAGATGGCAATTTGTGGGTCGCCGATACTGGCAATAACCGCATCCAGCATTGGCGCTTTAATGCGCCTGTGAATCGTTATGACTCAAGCACGGGCGAAGCCTTGTTCGAAAATGTCACGGTCGGCAATGAGCATTACTGGGTCACGCTAAAGCACCAAGGCAATTTCAAGTTTACAGTCGTCAAAGCGATAAATATCAAACCAGTGATCGAAAATCGCTCGACGTTGTTTGATCTCAGGACCGGTCTCGTCACCTTACCTAAGGTAGCGGTTGATGGACAGAATTACGATGTTGTGCTGCAACGGATGGGCAACGGCTTATTTGTCTTGAAATCAGCAAAATAGTGCTGTCATCTGGAGGGCCAAAAGCACCTGTAGCTGCACTGGCTTAAGATTTGAAGGTCGAGATATAAAATCATTATGGGGGGTCCATCCTTGGATAATCATAAAAGACTGATGACTGCTGAAGATTTTAGTGTTTGCCAAATAATTGAGGTGGCTTTGGTTGTGTCGAACTTTCCTGTAAGCAATGATAAGCAGCATTATCATAACGAATGAGTAATGACTGAGTATTTCGGTGTTCAGTTAAAAATAACTCGGCTTCTTTGGTGGTCAGATTTTTCATTAAATATTGCGCAATACATAAACAAGGTTTCTCAAAACGCGCTTTATCGTTGTCAGGGTTAACGGAGTTGTGAAGTTCCCTGGAAACGCATTCATCCGCAAATTGATGTTCAAATTTATGTTTGACCATATCGGTAACGGTTTCGTCATGGGTATGATCGAAAGGATTATGCACGGCTTTAGCGGTGCTAGTCTTGGATGAGTCATCATTCGATGAACAGCTCACCAATGCAGCGGTAATGACTGCGCTCAGCATTAATATTGAAAGAGTCTGGTTAATATAGTTATTTATTTTCATAAGATTAAATTATAGAAATGAATGATTAAGTTCAAAAATCAGTCGTGAACTTTATCATTTTTGAAGAATAACATAAAGCCATACTGGTGCCGGTTTGGTGCTTACAAATCAATTATATTCAATAATCAATTGCTTGAAATAATAAGTCAGGTTGTTCGGCAATTCTCAATTTGGAAAGTCGGGCGTCGGGAAGGTTAATCGAAGAACGCTTTGCTTAACCCTTCCCGACACCATTATTTGGCTCCAATATGAGAATTGTTGCCGGTTGCGAATATAGGGGCGTAAGGTGATAAAGCTGCATTATTCCGGCTACCCACTTATGGCGGGACAACAAGCAAGGCTTAACCTGATTTTGTTCCTCTTTAAATTGGTAGCCATTATTCCCCCTCACCCCAGCCCTCTCCCTCAGGGAGAGGGAGAAAAATGTCGCTTATATTACTGTTTAGAAAAATGTTGTTTTTGCAAATGATGCACAGGGAGCGTTTAGCATCCTTGAATTTTGAGGATTAGCGTTTTTAAAGGCAGGGTCGGCGCACTCACATTTTCAAGTAAATAGGCAATCAGCAGATTGTCTTCAATGGTTAGCAATTCTTCAAACAGCTTTTGTTCTTCAGGGGCGGCAACACAATAGGCGCGGTCGAGGTAGCCTTGGAGCAGTAAATCGAGCTCCCGAGTGCCGCGACGACAGCGCCAGCGTAATTTTGCCGGAGCCTCCACTAGGCTTGTTGGCGTTGAACCAACAACTTTTTGATTTCGGCGATGGCTTTGGCCGGATTGAGTCCTTTTGGACAAGTATCGGTGCAGTTCATAATGGTGTGGCAGCGATACAGTTTGAACGGGTCTTCGAGTTCATCGAGGCGTTCGCCGGTGTTTTCGTCACGGCTGTCGATGATCCAGCGATAGGCTTGCAATAATACCGCAGGGCCAAGGTAACGTTCGCTATTCCACCAATAACTGGGGCAACTGGTCGAGCAGCAGGCGCACAGTACGCATTCATACAGGCCGTTCAACTGAGTGCGGTCGCTTTTGCTTTGGAGGCGTTCGGAATCCGCTGGCGCGGGGGTTTGAGTGTCTATCCAGGGTTTGATCGAAGCATATTGCGCATAAAAATGGCTCATGTCCGCGACTAAATCCTTAATGACGTCCATGTGCGGTAATGGATAAATTTTGACCGTGCCTTTTGATTCTTCAATCGGTTTGGTACAGGCCAGCGTGTTTTTGCCGTTGATATTCATCGCGCACGAGCCGCACACGCCTTCGCGGCAGGAACGGCGCAAGGTTAAGCTGCTGTCGAGTTCGTTTTTGATTTTCAGTAAGGCGTCAAGCACCATGGGGCCGCATTTGTCCATGTCGATCTCGTAGGTATCGATGCGCGGATTTTCGCCCGAGTCCGGGTCCCAGCGGTAGACTTCGAAGACCCGGATATTTTTGGTATTTTCGGCGGCTTTGTAGGTGTTACCTTTCTGGACCACGGAATTTTTGGGGAGTGTGAATTCTGCCATTAGTAAACCCTCTTTTTGGGTGGAATAACTTCAACTTCATCGGTGAGCGTGAATAGATGCACCGGACGGTAATCAATGGTCGCCTGTCCTTGTTTGTACCAGACTAAGCTGTGTTTAAGCCAGTTTTCGTCATCGCGCTCGGGAAAATCTTCCCTCGCGTGGCCACCGCGGCTTTCGGTGCGGTTATTCGCCGAATGCAGGGTGACGGTGGCTTGGGCAAGCAGATTGTCCAACTCCAGGGTTTCAACCAGATCGGTATTCCAGATCAATGAACGATCCTTGACGCCGACATCGGCAAACGAGGCATTAATCGCATGCATTTCTTCGAGGCCTTTTTCAAGCGTTGCCGCGGTTCTGAAAACAGCAGCTTTGGTTTGCATGGTTTTTTGCATCGATAAACGAATTTCAGCGGTGCTGTATTGACCTTTGGCGTGACGAATTTTGTCGAACCGACCGACCGCTTCGGCACAGGCGTTTGCAGCTAATGGCTTGTGCGCGGTGCCGGGTTTGATCAGTTCGTGGCAGCGAATTGCCGCCGAGCGACCAAAGACGATCAAATCGAGTAAGGAATTGGAGCCGAGTCGATTTGCGCCATGCACTGATACGCAGGCGGCTTCGCCGATCGCCATCAGTCCCGGCACCACATGGTCGGGATTGCCGTTTTTAAGGGTGACGACTTCGGCCTTATAGTTGGTCGGAATGCCGCCCATGTTGTAATGTACGGTCGGCAAAATTGGAATCGGTTCTTTGGTGACATCGACCCCGGCAAAAATTTTCGAAGTTTCGGCGATCCCCGGTAGGCGTTCATGAATAATGGCCGGATCGAGATGTTCGATGTGCAGGTAGGCGTGGTCTTTCAAGGGGCCGACGCCTCGGCCTTCGTTAATTTCGACGGTAATTGCACGGCTGACCACATCGCGCGAAGCCAGATCTTTGGCACTTGGCGCGTAGCGTTCCATAAAACGTTCGCCTTTGGAATTGGTCAGATAGCCGCCTTCACCGCGAACCCCCTCGGTAATCAGGCAGCCAGCGCCATAAATACCGGTCGGATGGAATTGGACGAATTCCATATCCTGTAAGGGAAGACCTGCGCGGAGCGCCATGGCATTACCGTCGCCGGTCACCGTATGCGCTGAGGTACAGGAGAAATAGCTACGTCCGTAACCACCGGTCGCCAGCACAGTCATGTGAGCTTTGAATAAATGCAGGGAACCGTCTTCCAGGCACCAAGCGAGTACGCCGCGACATTCGTCATTTTCCATGATTAAATCAAGGGCGATGTATTCGACAAAGAATTCGGCGTTGAATTTGAGTGATTGTTGGTACAGGGTATGCAAAATCGCATGCCCGGTCAGATCGGCAGCCGCGCAAGTTCGTTGCGCTTGGCCTTTTCCGAAATGAGTGGTCATACCGCCGAAGGCGCGTTGATAAATTTTGCCGTTTTCGGTGCGCGAGAACGGTACGCCGTAGTGTTCTAGCTCAATAACCGCCGGAATGGCTTCGCGGCACATGTATTCGATGGCATCCTGGTCGCCGAGCCAGTCGGAACCTTTGACAGTATCGTACATGTGGAAGCTCCAGTGGTCTTCTCCCATATTGCCGAGTGCGGCGCTAATGCCGCCTTGTGCTGCAACGGTGTGGCTGCGGGTTGGGAAAACCTTGGAGATACAGGCGGTTTTGAGGCCTTTTTCGACCATGCCGAAGGTGGCTCTGAGTCCTGCGCCGCCGGCACCGACGACAACCGTATCGTAGTGGTGTTCAATAATCTTGTAGTGTTCAGTCATAAAGTTAACCTGTTAAAGTAATTCGAAACACCGCTAATAATGCAAACAGCACTAAAAACATGAACAATAATTTGATGCTCCAAATCACCACAATTTTTTGACCTTCTGAGTGCAAGTAGTCTTCGGCAACCACTTGCAAGCCGAGTGCTGCATGATAGAAGGCCGCGATAATCCAAGCGATCAGCGCAGCCGAATTGAGCGGCGCTTTCAGCCAGATTATGGTGTCTTGAAACGGGGCATACAGACTTAATTCAAGAAAGATGATGAACCAGTAGCTAAGTGGGATGAGAGCTACGGCTGAAATGCGCTGCGACCACCAGTGTAGCGTTCCCGATTTCGCTGGCCCCAGGCCATGAACTTTGGAAAGAGAAGATCTAAGATGCATGATGGATTACCACTCGGGTTAGGACAAAAATGCCGCTCAGTAATAATAGTGAACAGGCTATTTCAATACCTGCGAATAAGTTCATGTCTTTCTTGTCGAAGCTTTTGCCGCTATCCCAGATTAGATGGCGGATGCCATGACATAAATGAAAGCATAAGGTGAATAAAAAGCCCCAATAGACAACTTTGACTGGCCACTGTGCAAATAACGCTTGCATGGCGGCATATGCTTGTTGACCATTCGCGGTAGCATGCAGAATATAAACCACGCCCAAAAGTCCGGCAGATATAAACACGCCGGTCATGCGATGGGTGATTGAAATTAATCCGGTCAGTGGCAGTCTGTATACTTGCAGGTGAGGAGAGGTGGGTCGATTAGCTTTATGGGTCATAGTGCTACCTGTTTGTAACGGAATAATGTGAGAGGGCAATTAAAGGGTTCAAGAATTTCTTCGAGGAAAGTTTCGATTATTTGCCGGAGGTTTCTCCAAAGTTAGCGATAGAGAGCCCGATTGATGGTTGCATGAATGATGAATCATTGCTTGATTGGTCAAGAACGACCTGGATTTGACATGGAGCTTTCGACTGTCCATGGTTATAGCGAGCTGAGTACTTGCGCACCAGCGGCGGCAATCTGTCCATCTTGAGCGGAGGTAACGCCGCTGACACCAATCGCACCTAAACAGGTGCCTTCGATGATCAGTGGAAGTCCACCTTCAATCGGTAACATACCGGGCATGACCAGATAACCTGGTTTGCCTTGTTCCACGAGGTCTTCCCAGAATTTAGTGGGGCGCTTAAAGAGTGCTGAGGCTTTGGCTTTTTGAATAGCAACCTCAATGCTGCCAATTTGAGCCTGATCACGCTGTAAATAGAGTAAATGTCCGGCATCATCGACAACGGCGATCACTACCTGCCAGGCATTTCGATCCGCTTCCGCCTGCGCTGCAAGTGCAATGCGTTTGGCATCGTCCAAAGTTAGAGTGTGTTTTGTTCTCATTAAGTTAACTGGCGTTGTTCAGTATATGCGTTGATTATAATCGCTTACGCCGACTAAATGCGAGTAATTGTCGCGATTTTTACAGATACAAGGCCGCTATTCATGCTAGAACGTTGAACAAACTCGTTTTAAAAGTTAAACAAATTGAATGAATTGACAGTTTAGTTTTAAGGGAATTTTGGCAATTGAGGTCGGGAGATAATTTATCTAAAAGGGTGAGGTAGGCTATGAATTGAGCAGCAATTGGCGATAAGGTTTAAGTTATAGCGCATTTACCGGGTTTTCAAGGTTTGCTGTTGGGTAATTCAACCAACAGCCTATTTTGGGCGGGCTGGATTCAGTATCCTCCCGCAAGAGGATACTGAAAAGCAACGGTGACAGATTATGGATAAACTATTAACGTTTAACTGAATTTTAGATCTTTATTTCCAGTAACTTACACCGGACTGGTTTTCTTCCGACCAGATTGGCAATTCTTTATTGATTTGTTCCGCTGATGGATAAATGTACACATCATCACCCTTGCCAGCGTTGCCAGTGCAATTTTTTGGTAGAGGATTATTGACGGTATCCCGTTTGATGGTCAAGGTGGCCGGAGAGCCCCAGCCGTCGCCAGCGATAGTATGAGCCGCGTCGGCATAGCCGTCATAGTTTGAAAAACTTGGGCCGGCAGAAATTTTGCGCGCGGTGTCGGCAGTTTTGACGCCGAACGGTTGACCCGGTACACCGCTGAAATTTGGAATCGGTGACCAGAACAGTACTTCTTCATCCTTTACAGTAGTGCCTGGAACATTAATTGAGCAAAAATCCGCAACCGCCAGTTCAAAGACCACGGTACGGGCGCAGGATTCAGGAGCGATAGTAATGGTATTGGTATAAAATTCTACATTAATTGGCGCTGATACTTTTTGGCGATACGCTTTTCCTCCCGCCCAAAAACCATCTATATTGCCTAAAGGATCGGTTTTGATGCCGCTATATTCCCACACGCCGGTTCTGATCATGGTGCCGATCCCCGCTAAAGGTGAATAATAACTACTTGCCGGTTGGCTTGAAAAAACTTTACCAGAACCCGAATCTACGCCGATAATCGGGGTATAGCTGATCGCATTTGGAAACACCACGCTGGTCGCCATGGTAGGGTTTCTGTTGGCGGCGGGTGGACAGCCGTGACCGATCGTTAAATAATTGTGAACTTTGTTGCTTTGGGCGTGGGTGGCAGGATTTGAGGTGCCTTCCATGACGGATGGGATTTCCAGACGGGTATGTGCGAAAGCATTGCTTGCCAAAGTGGCGATGGATAGGCTAGCGAGTGAATAGAACGTAAATTTCTTTACGGAAATTAATGTTGACATGTATTCTCCAAATTAACAGTTTATATGTAAGCTCGTGGGTTGTTGGGTATTGTTGATAACGAGCTGAGTACCTTAAAGCAATCTATGTGCCAACTTTTGGAGCCCTTGTGAGATATGGGATACAGTCTATGAGAGGTTAGAAGTTTAAAAATAAATGCGTGATATGCCGCATTGCCACAGGTTAAATCACGCAGAATAACGTTGCGTCATAAACGCAAGGGGGGCTTATGAATATATTAGGGTTATTGAGTTTGATGATGTGTGTCGGCTTGGTGTCGGCTCAAGACGAATTGGATATTTTGGCGCCGGTATCGTCCTCAAAAACCGAAGCAGAGCTTTCTTCACGCCAATTGGATTTGGAGGTTCGGCAAATTATGATGGATAAGAAACTTAAGGAATTGGACGAGCGTTTAAAGCAGGTTGAGGGCAGGGCAAAAAGTGATCAAGACGCAGCCAATCGGATGACGCCGAGGCATGTTGAAGTGTTAAAGAAAGATCGTCCGCCGACTATGGACTCAAAATCGTCGATTCCTTATCCGATTTATCCGGTGATTCCTTTGCAAAATACCGATCCAAACTTTGGACAAACAATGCTGCCGCGTCAGTAATAGGTTACTTTGATCGTATCTACTAAAATTAGGGTTTAGGTAATTGATTTAAAAGGACGCGTGAATTCATCCCTGTAGCTCTCTGCAACATCCATGCTGCAGAAGCCTTTTCAATCAATTACCTACACCCATAAAAATCTGAGGGGCGAGTATTTGCCTTTGATCAAGGTTTCCCGCCGGGGAGGCCAGGTAGTGGTTGAAAATGTGGGTGTGGGGATGGTTGTTGAGGTGAGGGTTTTCTGGATGGACGGTGGGGGTGATATGGCGACAGGTAACGCCATTGCCTTTGTTGTTGGGTCATTTGTTCTTCAAGTTCACGTTGTCGTTGGGCTTGTTGTTCGACAATTTGCTGTTGGCGCTCCAGCATCTGCCGTTGAAGTTGCAATTGCTGTTGTGCCTGAAGCTGTTGCATGGCTTGCCTTTCCCGTTGCAACCTGTCTTCTTCGAGCTTTTCGTCGAGCAGGCGCTCGGCTGGTGTCATTTGTGCGCGACGAAGTTTATTATATTCGGCAGGATCAGCCTTTTGCAGGTAGTCCATGCGTTGTTGATCAAGCCGGTCAAGGGTATCCGGGTCGGATTTGAACGGCTGAATCGGGATCTTTCTAACTTCGGTTTGTTCCGGACACGGCGTGTTTTGATAGCTTGGATGCTCGCCGGTATTGCACTGATAAACAGTGTCCGCCGCGCCGAGGTTGTTTAGTAACAGGAGCAGGCCGACCTTGATTACCAGCACGGGGTGTTTCATTGCAGCAGTCCTCCTTAGTTCATGTCTGTTTCGCTCAAGACTGAAGCAGCGCTTTGGCTTGTAAATCGGCATGATAAGAGGAGCGGACTAGTGGCGCGCTGGCAACGTGTTCAAACCCTAAGGCGGTCGCAAGGCGGCCATAGTCGTCAAACTGTTGCGGCGTAATATATTCCTTGACGGCGAGATGCGACTTGCTTGGCTGGAGATATTGGCCCACGGTGAGCATGGTACAGCCGTGCGCGCGTAAATCGCGCATCACTTGTTCGACTTCATCCGGTGTCTCACCAACGCCGAGCATCAGGCCCGATTTGGTAGGCGTTGCTGGATAAGCCGCTTTGTAACGTTGCAGCAGTTGCAGCGATTCAAGGTAATCTGCGCCGGGACGGACTTCTTTGTAAAGGCGTGGCACGGTTTCGAGGTTATGATTGAACACATCACAGGGTTCGCTGATCAGAATCTTAATCGCCGTTTCTACGCGACCACGAAAGTCCGGCACCAGAATTTCGATGCGGGTTTCGGGTGTTTGTTGCCGAATTGCTGAAATACAGGCCGCAAAATGTCCGGCCCCGCCATCGCGGAGATCGTCGCGATTGACCGAGGTAATCACCACATACTTAAGTTTCATTAAAGCGACACTTTTGGCTAGATGTTCCGGTTCTTCAGTATCGAGCGGCTGCGGCTTTCCGTGAGCAACATCGCAGAACGGGCAGCGCCGTGTGCAGAGGTCGCCCATAATCATGAAGGTGGCGGTGCCGTGGCTGAAGCATTCGCCGAGATTGGGGCAGGCCGCTTCTTCGCAGACCGTATGTAAATTATGTTCGCGCAAAGTTTTCTTGATGCGCGTCAACTCATCGTTGGCGGTCACCTTGATTCTGATCCATTCCGGTTTGCGCAGGGCCTCGGTCGTAGGCTCTACTTTAATGGGAATGCGCGCAAGTTTTTCGGCATTGCGTTGATGGGTGTCAGGCGTCAGCCTGGATGGCGCTTTTAAGGTCATACAAGAGCCTCTTTGATGGCGTAAATAATGGGAAGCGCTAATTCGTGGGTATGGATATTAACCCCTAAATCAGCGAGTTGCGTCACGGCTAAATTCGAAAAACCGCAGGTATTAATGCCGTCGAATGGCCTAAGATCCATGGCATTATTCAGGCTGAGGCCGTGATAGCAGCAGCCGCGTTTAACGCGCAAACCTACTGAGCCGATTTTTTTCTCGTTAACGTATACGCCGGGCGCCTCGGCGCGAGCATAAGCACGAATGCCGTATTGAGCGAGGGTGTTGATCATTGCCTGTTCTAGCAGGCTAACCAGTTGACGGACATTTAGTTGATGACGCTGCAGTTCCAGAAGCGTATAGACAACCAATTGTCCAGGGCCGTGATAGGTGACTTGCCCGCCGCGATCGGTCTGCACGACCGGAATTGAGCCGGTATTTAACAAATGTTCGGCTTTGCCGTTTAAGCCTAAGGTGTAGACCGCAGGATGTTCGACAATCCAGATTTGATCAGGATTTGCGTCGCTACGTACCTGAGTGAAATCCTGCATAGCTTGCCAAGTGGTCAGGTAGTCCTGTTGACCGAGGTCACGGATAATCAGCGCCGAGGGCTTAATCATCGATTGGAATCAGCGAGTTAAAGGCATGTCCTGCTGAGAGTAGTTGATGGTATTTCAGCTCGATTTTTTCGATCATTTGATTAATAAATTCGGCGATTTCAGGGTTGGCCTGTTGACCCGCGGCATCAAGGAGGATGCTTTCCAATTCGCTGACCCAGTCGGTATCTTGAAGCCCTTCGAGTAAATCGAATAATTCAGAATCTTTTACGAGGGGGATAATTTCCGAAGCCTTTGAACTGGCAATATCTTCGAGTAAGGCTTCTATCGCCTGGGCGAGTTCCAGCGCCATATTATTGATGGGATCGAATAAGCTTAAGTTTTCGGTTAAGACGTATAATTCGCCGAGGGCGCTACTTAAAGCTTGAATGGTGTTTTCAAAACGCTTTTTCAGAGAGGGAGTTCGCATTGCCATAGACTCGATCAATCTTGTTTTAATTTATTAACTAATCCAGTGACACGCTGGATCTTTTGTAGCGTGGTAGCTTTAAATATCGGCTCTTCGGCGACCACCTTGAGAGATTTTTTGGCTCGGGTAAGCGCAGTATACAACAACTCCTTGGTCAATACCGGATTCATCAGTTCTGGCAAAACCACCAGCACCTCATCAAATTCCGAGCCCTGACTTTTATGGATCGTCATCGCAAAGACCGTTTCACAGTGGGTAATGCGCGCCGGTAAATATTTTTTGACCATACCGTCGGCCTGCTGAAAAAATACCCGTAATTTATTGGCATTATCGGTATCGGGTAAGCAAATGCCGATATCGCCGTTGTATAGATGCAGCGTCGGATTGTTTTGGGTAATCATCACCGGACGACCGGCATACCATAACCCGCTCAGCGTGATTAAATTTTCTCTGGCGAGTTGTTGTTCGACGCGGTAATTAAGATCGGTAACGCTATTGGTACCTTGGCGGGTCGCGCAGAGAACCTGGAAACCGTTAAAACTCCGATAGATTTCCTGAAACGAAGCGCCCTGTTTGATCAATCGAAGATAAGCATGCTGTTGTTCGGCAACATAGTGAATTGGATCGCCGTTAAGTATGCCGACCGTGTTATTTTGCTGTTGAAGTAACTGCCAGGCCTGTTCGGCGCGTTGGCTGTTAATCGCTTCGGCTAAGGCTTTGATGTCGTGATCAAAGCGATGTGAAACTTTTAATTCCAGCGTTTGCGCGGGTAGCGCTTCGGTGAGGTCAGCCAGCACAGACCCCGATTCCACCGAAGCCAATTGATCCTTGTCACCGAGTAAAATCAGCCGCCCACTGGCCTTCAATGCGTCAACCAGTTTGCTCATTAACGCCAGATCCACCATCGACGCCTCGTCAATAACGATCAGATCATAAACCAGCGGATGCGTCGTGTCATGACGAAAATAGGGAGAATTCGCCCGCGCGCCCAGCAGACGGTGCAGTGTAGTGACCTTATCTGGAATGCTTTGTTTTATGGCTTGAGTACAAGGCAGGCGGTTGATACTTTGCCCGATCGATTCTTGCAGGCGCATTGCCGCTTTGCCGGTGGGTGCGGCTAAGGCGATGTGTAAAGGTGTTTCTGTTAATTCCTGCATCAAGGCCAAAATTTTTACCACGGTGGTGGTTTTGCCGGTGCCGGGTCCCCCGGTGATAATGCTGAAGACTTGCTGTAACGCCATTTTAGCCGCGGCGCGTTGCCAATCGGTTTCGTTGTTAGGCAGGGGAGGGAAATATCGATCCAGCGCGCTATCAATATCAGTGAACGCGTGCCTCAATTTAATTTTATTGACGAGTTGCCAAGCCAGACGCGCCTCGTAAGCCCAATAGCGCTGCAGGTAAAGACGATGCTGTTCCAGAACCAGTGGACGGATTGCTGGTAACAATGCTGAAAGTGGCACGTTCGATAGTTCGGTGACCAGATTGGATTGCGCGATCAAGTCTCGTTCTGCTTCGCTCAGTAACAAGCAATTGTGTCCTTGTGCTTGCTGGTTCGATAGTCTTGCCAGCAAGACTTTAAGCAGACTTCGCTGTTCGCCGACGAGTGGGCTCCGAGTCGTTAGAAAATCAGCAATCGCCATATCCAGACGACTGAAGCTATTTTCTGTTGAGCTTAGGGATATCGAAGACATTAAAATACCATCGTACAAAATTGCAATATTTACCCCCTACCAAGCTTCTCCCTTGGCAGGGGGAGGAAATTATTCTCGGCTCCCTCCCGAGATAAGGGGAGGTTTGGGGTGGGGTTATACTGCGTAAGATAATCAAATGTATAACTGCAAAAATGGTATTTTGAAAAATACATCATCCCTTACGGCAATCATTGCGCTTCCAAATAAAAAAAATTTAGTTTTGAAAACACATCATACTGCAAAAAAAAACCACGCTTACCATATTTAAGTCGCCATTTCGAAAAAAATAGGCTATTTCACTTATGCAGTGCGTTATTTCACTGATTTTTTTTGTGGATAATGTCTAAAAAGTTAATAAATTCAAACTATTTATTGGGCAAAACTAATAAGTAGTACAAACAGTATGCCAATAATTGCGACACTTTGTCACGCGACAAAATGTCACATTTTCGGCGTATAAGGTGGCGAATAGACTTGAATTTTGAACCGCTATGTTTTTTTAAAAAATTTACTATAGTTAAATGGTTCAGTATTGATTAATCGTCTTTTTTTAGATTCGGAGGCCGTCATGCAACGCAATCAAACCCATGCTCACTTGAATCCAAGCAGCCCTATAGAACTCATAAAACAAACGGCCTATCATGAAGCGGGTCATGCGGTGGCGATTTATCTCCGCAATAAGCAGCAACAATTGCCACCGGTATTTTTTGAAATTAAATTTCTGATTCATGGACCGATAGGGGCTAACCACAATTATTTGGCTAATGTTGAAGGTGGCAGGCTGATAGAACATTTGCCGAGCTCTTTGGCCTATCTGACTAAATTTGAGCAACATGCCTATCATTCCGCCTGTGAAGCCGATATTATTAATCTGTTGATAGGGCCTTTGACTGAAGCGAAATATGTTAGTTTGCGTGATGACGAAGTTTTTAATCAGCATTTGTTGAATGTGCAGCGACTTGGCGCCTATGGCGGAACGTCAGATTTGAACATTATTGACACTTATCTCGAATGGTTGGCGGAAAATCCTCAACAACGTATTGAAAAAATTGAGCAGCTATTTACGAAGGCTTTTCAATTCATTGATAATCGCCATCACTGGAAAATCATCAAAGCGGTGGCAAATTACCTTATCCACAACACCCATTCGACTATTCCGTGTGAAGATATTATTGAAGTCATTGAATCAGCGTCAAATTCGGAAGCGAGTGCTTATTTGGCGCGCTCAAGACGGATTCTCTTAGCCGAAGGTCTTCGTAATCTCTAACGGAGCATTATCGGGTTATAAAGCTCATCAGAGATCGCTTTTTTGATACAATGCGGAACTTTTCAGCAGTCATCGGAAAATAGTCATGTCCAAGCACAATAAACAACTTATCCAGGAAAATGCCAGCGAGTTGATTAAATTCAGTATTGTCTCGACCGGAACTTATCTGAGTACCCAATTATTTTTGCGCTTGGTTAAAAACCCCCTCATTCTGTTTGGCACCGGCTTGATGGCTGGCATGTATATTCACAAAAATCGTGAACAAATTCTCGAAACCCTTGTTGAAGCAAAACGTCAGAGTACGCAATTATTAAGCAAGACTGAAACTGATAGCCTATAAGTCTGCTCCCATGGTTATTCCTGATCGTGGCTCCATTTGCAAAAGTCGAAGATATTTTGAAACCATCTGACAATATCGATACGGAAGTTGAGATCGAGGCGGCCACTCAGGAAACTTCCGAATTACCATATCCCGCGTTGGCATTCCTGCAAAAATCCTTTTGGCGTGAGCTATGGTGGGAGTTTTCGCTTGATGAACTTGGTGCAGGGTTGTTGGTGCTGATCACATACCTGCTCATCTTTGTGCCGGTTTTTCACATCTACCTGTTCATTTGCGACATGCAACTCTATCTTGATTTGCAATCGCCCTATTCAGGATCCTTGTATACGATTTTCATGCTGGCGGTTTTTCTAAGCGTGAGTGCGTTCGCTGTTAAGGGAGGAATCGATCTGTTGCGCAAGCGCGAATGGGCGGTTATTCAGCAGGCAGCTCGTGTGTTATGGTTGGCCGGGCCGTTGGCGATTTTGGCGCTCCAGTGGTTCATTCCCTCGCTGGTATTTGGTCATTTGACCGAAGTGCTCAAGACCGCAAGCGGGGGCGGCTACTTTTTGGCAGCGTTGGTCGCGGCGATTGCCTGGACGTTTTATCTGCTTAAATCGGAGCGAATTCGGGAAGTATATGATGCTCCGTTCGATGATGTTTTGCCAGCGCCGGTCATTAAAACCTCGCTTCAATTGCTGGCTGCTGAAGCCGAAGCGATTATCGGAAGCAAGGGCGCCTTTTTTGTGGTGCTCGTTTTTGTGACCTTGATCCTCTTCATCCTCGAAAACCCATCGCAAGCGCCGACTCGGCCATCAGTTAAGGTGTCGCCACAGCCTAGAGCCGTCGCCCAGGGCATTAAGCCCAAGCAAATAGATCAACCCCAGAGAAGCCAGGCTGCCGAAGCAATTGTTGTTTTACCTGAGTTACGTATCGGCGATACGTTTATTCTCGAATCTATTGACAAGGAGCATCCGGAGAACAGTCATAAAACTCGGCGTACGGTAGTTTCAGTTGCCGCCAATAGTTTTGATCTAGCGGTGGTCAAGCTAAACAGTAAAACTGGTAAAACGCGGTTATTGACCTTTGATAACGCCTGGAATTTGGTTGCCGCGCGTAATCCGGATCATAGTGGTTATGTGTATACACCGCCTTTGCAATATTTTGAATTTCCGTTGATTCCCGGCAAAACTTGGCAACGATTTTCCACCGAAACCGATATTAGAACTGGAACCAGACGTGAGCACAAATTGATAGGCAAGGTGGGCGATTGGGAGGAAATTACCGTGCCGGCCGGGACCTTTCGTGCGCTAAAAGTCAGTTTGGAGACTGTCTTATATAACCCAATCACTCGGCAGAAAACTTTCGGAACCGATGTCTCCTGGTACTGTCCAGAAGTCAGACGCAGTGTGAAATCAGAAACTTCATTAACAAATGTTGAAGGAAAGGTCGAATATTCAGGGTTACAGTTGCTTGACTATACGCTGAGCAAGCGTTGATTAACGTCATTCACCGAGGGACGACTTAATAGCATTGGTATGGGGATTGATATGCCGCAACCAAGCTTCAGCGGCATGTTGTGTAGTATCTAAAATAAGCCTTGGGCACAAGCCGACGGCAATGACCAATAGTGTGGGTAATGCGAGAACCGCAAGTTCCCGAGGCAATAAGTCCTGGGTTTTGGCGACCGGTGCATGCACGACCGGACCCAAAAAAGCGCGGCGCGTAAACGACAACATATAAGCAGCGTTTAAAATTGCGCCAATTAACGCGATAATCCCCAAGGCAGGATTGTTAAACAAGGTGCCTAGAATCAGTAATAACTCGGCTGGAAAACCGCTGGTACCCGGCATGCCGATACTCGCGAGCATCAACACAAAATAAACACTGGTCAGGCGCGGCATGACTTTGGCTAAGCCCCCCAAATGGATTGCCTCGGTGGTTCCTAAGCGTTGTTGAATAAAGCCTGAAATCAGCATCAAGGCACTTGCAATACACGTAAAATTAAATAATTGCAGTAATGCGCCCTGTATTCCCTGAAGGTTGCCTGAAGCAAGCCCCATCATGACTAAACCGACATGACTTATGCTGGCGAATGCTAATAAACGGCGGAAATTGGTCTGATGCAGCGCAATTAGCGCGGCATATAGCAAGGTGATCGCGCCTAGTATACTCAGGAGTTCCAAATATTGAGTAGCCGCGGTTGGCGCGAAGGGCACCGCAAAACGAATAATGCCGTACAGGCCAAGTTTTAAGCCGGTCAACAGGGCGGTTATTTGAGCAGGGCCTTCGAGAGCTACGGTCGGTAACCAAGTATGTAAAGGCACAATGGGCGCTTTGATCGCAAAACCAAGCAACAGTAAGCCAAATACCCACGGCTGCCAAGGCGCGGGTAATTCGGTGTTCAATAAAACCGGAAAATCGAAGAGCATC
Source organism: Methylococcaceae bacterium (assembly GCA_947505105.1). GTDB lineage: Bacteria > Pseudomonadota > Gammaproteobacteria > Methylococcales > Methylomonadaceae > SXIZ01. Next base: position 42,020 of record CANNKG010000011.1, read on the forward strand.
GTCTGAGCAGTATCGTTACCAGTAACCGGGCCATGTTTCAGTGCCAAAATCAGAATCGCAAATAATAGCGGTACTCCGCCTGCCAGCATCGATAGCGTATATTTCATCGCTGCGCTGCGTCGCTGAGCGCCGATGCCCCACAAACTGATCAAGAAGAACAGCGGCGGCAGGGTCAGTTCCCAAAATAAGAAGAACAGCATCATATCGAGCGCCGAAAATATGCCGAGCGTGGCGCTCTCCAAAGCCAGCAATAGCGCAAAATAAAGGCGTGGCAGGGTCTTGATCGAATTCCAGCTGGCGATGATCGACAGTAAGGTCAGTAGCGCCGTCATCGGAAGAAACAGTACCGAGATGCCGTCGATGCCCACTAAAAACTCAATGTGCATGCCAGGAATCCAAGCATAACGCTCAACGAATTGAAACTCTGCGCCTTGCAGTCCATCAAAATCTATAAAAATACCCAAGGTAATTAAACACTCCAAACCGGCGAAGATGACCGCTAAAATTCTGGCACGCCGGTCATTGTTGCTTAGGCCAACGATAAAGGCGCCGAGTAACGGTAGCCAGAGCATCATGCTCAATAACGGAAACTGCGCGTTAATCATGTTATTCAACCTGTTGATGGGACTCTGAACTGGGGTGATCCGGGAGTGGTTGCGGTCCGAGAATCGGATAATGTTTGCCGATCGTGGCGGCATCCTGGTCGATAATATTTAACCAAGGCGTTGTATAAAAGCCGATCCCGATCAGTAGGCCGCAGATCACTAACGTAATCATGCGTTCCGTGACCACCGGGTGATAGAGGCTATTAATCGGTTGTAGGGCGCGATGTCTCGCTGTGATAAATAATTGTTGAAAAGCGCGTAATAAAAATGCCGCTGCTAAGACGTTGCCGACTAAAATCGCAATCGCAATCCACCAGCCATCGCGTTCGATAATGCCTTCCAGCAGCAAGTGAGCCGCATCGAAGCCGGGTGTGCCGGGCATGACCATGGTGCTGAGCGCCGAAATCAAAAATAACAAGGCGATGGTCGAATTACTGTCGAATAAGCCGCCCAGTCTTGGAATATAGGCGGTACGGGTGCGCTCATAAATCAGGCCGACACTGAACAACATCCCCGCTGTCGCCAGACCATAGGCGATGCACAGCAGCAAGCCGCCCTCAAGGCCAAAATCGTTAAAACAAAACATGCCGATGACCAGCATGCCGGTATGGCTGAGGACAGCGAAGGCGAGCAGGCGGCGAATATTAATTTGCAACAAGGCAAGCAGGGCGCCGTAAAAAATACTCAGAATACCCAGAATGGCGACGAATCCGGCCCAGGCTTCAGCGACCTCCGGGACTAAGGGTAAAATAAACCGAATCACCCCATAAATGCTCAGTTTTAAACCCACCAGAAAAATCGCGGCGCTGGCGACGGTGCCATGTTCCATCAGCAAAGGCAGCCAGCCATGGAACGGAAATAGCGGCATACGGATTGCCAGACCCAAAAACAGCAATAAGAAAATTAGCGTTTCATGCGGCAAGTGGGCATTGTGTTGTTTGAGGGTCAGCCAGTCGAAGCTAAAGGTTTGATTTACTTCGGATAAACCGAGAGCTAGCAGTACGAAACCCGCTAAAAGCATTACCAAGCTACTCAGCCAATATTGCATGACTTTGGCGAGAATCCAGCGTCGATTTTGACCGGTCCCTGCATAAAGCGTCAATAAAATCATCGGGACACATTCAAGTAGCGACCAGAGCCAAAATTGCAACAGGTTCAACGCGACAAACGCGCCGATTAGAATACCTTCATAGGCCATCAGACAGGCAATAAAGATTCGGTCAGTCACATGGCGCGTGATCAGGGTGTAAATCAAGGCGAGCAAGGTCAAGGTAGCCAGCAGTGGCACAAACAAGATATTTGCGCCATCGACCCCGACGCTGTAACTGAGACCTGCAAAATGCAATTGTTCGACCAAATGTAAACCGGGCATGCCGGCATTAAAGACACTCAATAGATAGATGCTCAACAGCAAGGTCAAAATTGCCCCGCCAAAAGCCAAGCGTAAGGCGTTGAGGGCCGAGCGGGTCAATAAAATCGCACCCATAGTGACTAGCGGCACCAAGGTTAGCGTCGTGAGCAAGGGAAATGAAGTCGATTCGGACCAGTGACTGATCAAGGTAGTCATGAAAACCTCAAAAGGAACTCAGCAGCAAGATAAACACAAATAACACTAGATTGCGGGGTCTTAAGATTAGTCGTTCGAATTTATGCGCAGTATGGCCGAGTTGACGGCCAATCGTGATCGGACTCTTGCGATGATTGCGCAATACAAAACGAGCTTCGAACCATTGGAACAGGGTCGCGCACCATTGGGTGAGTTTACCCGCCAGACCGCTACCTTGGGCAAATTCATCGGCATCATTGTCAAGACGCGCACCGAGTTTTTGCTCTCTGAATTGGGCGAGTGATGAGATTCGACGTATGGCGGGTAATGGCGCGCCAATCAGTCGATCCAGAATGTGTTCGTCAAAATTGTTCAGATCGTGCGCCAATCCGCGTACCGGTTTGATGATCGCCCAATCGATCAAAGCCTCCAGCCAGCCACGTTGCAACGAAGCGACATAAGCCCATTGCAGTTGTGCCAGTTTGGGTGAGACCGGTTTGATCGGGCTTCCATGCACCTTATGCATCAATGAAGGTGCGGTCAATAGCAGATAACTACGCACCACTGCGTGCGCGGCGAGGTGCCAGAGCGCCAGTTGCCAAAAGCCTAAGCCGCATTCGAGAAACATCAAGCCGACTTGGGCAGAGGTGGCGTATACCAACGAACTTTTGATGTCGGTTTGGGTTAAGCCTACCAAGAAACTATAAACGGCAGTGATCAAGCCGATCGCAGCGATAATCAACATCATCAGCGGGGCTTGCTCGAACAGTGGTTGCAATAACCAGAGCAGATAAACGCCTGCATGCACCATAATTCCACCATAGAAGATTGAACTGGATGGCGTCGGTCCTTCCATCGCGCGTGCCAACCAATGCGTAAACGGCCACTGTGCGGATTTCGCACAGGCGGCGATAGTGAAGCTGAACGCCAGGGCGTTACGTTGAGCGCTGGTTAAATGACCGATGTTTTCTTGAAGGATTTGCCACTCAAGACTCCCTAACCAGCTATAACTCAAGCCAAGGCCGAAAATAAAGCCGGCATCGCCGATGCGGTTGGTGAGGAACACGCGAGTTGCGTTAGTGACGGCCATCGGGCGTTGCTGAAAATAGCCAATGAGCAGGTAGGAACTTAAACCGGCCAATTCCCAGCCGATAAAAGTGCCGACCATATTGCTCGACAGCACTAATAACAACATCGCTGCGGCAAACAGGTTCAAAATGGCAAAGAAACGATGAAAGCCGGGTTCTCGGTGCATGTAGTTAATCGAAAACTGCATCACTATGAATAGCAACAGTGCAAACAGACACGTAAGCGCGCTAGGCAAGGGTGAATTGAACAATTGCAGCGAAATTTTAAAATCCGGCAGTTCGAGCCAGTGCCATACCGGCGGAGTGTCGAGTGAATGATTGTGCAGGGCGTTGAGGAGCGTTGCGAGTGCGAGCAAACAAACCAGACCGATACTGCTCATGGTCAGTTTGACGCTAAAGCGCTCAGTTTCGACGCCGGTCAGCCAGCCTGAAAAATTGCCAAAGGCGATCAGCACAGCGGCAGTCAGCGGCAATAGAGGAATGAAGGCGATGACTCCATTCATAGCTTAAGACCCTCTTCAAAAGTGGTATTGAATTGCCCAGCCATCAGCCTAGTTCCGGTTGTTCGATCAGCGCCGGTGATAGCGGGACGCTCTGGCCGCGGTAACATTCGATGGAATTGGCGTAGGTCAAGATGGATGTCAGCTCCGCCTGCCATAATACGAAGCCTTGGCCGCGCTCAAACACATAGAGCTCGCCACTTTCGGGATCTTTGGCGGCTAATTGAACCCAGCCGCCGCCAACTAATTCCCGAATTCCTGGTTGATCGGCATAAATACGTTCAAGGACTCGGGGCTTAGCTTCGACCAACATTAATAGGCGCATTGGCTCATGGATTTCGACCATTTGGAGGGGCAGTCCGGTACGCAGATCACTGCCGGTTCCTTCCATAACGCCAAACAGACCGGTGATGTTGTGCGGAATTTTGGTACTGCAGCCAAAACGCTCGTTATCAATGGTTGAGAAATAATATTCCAGATTAATACCGGCTCCGACGGGACCTACAGTCAGCAAGATATTTTCGAGTAGCTGACCTTCGGGGTCTTGGGTTGGATCATAGGAAATCAGAAATGCGCGCCGATCCAGAAACGCGCCTTGGGTGACTGAGCGCCGACCGACCACTGCAGAGGCATTGGTTGCATGACCATATTCGGGTCTAACTTGGCTCAAGTCCTGGGCACGATCTATCACATGCTGCATCGCCGCAGGCGGCGAATCAGGATGGCGGGCTGAATAAAATCTACGACAGCGTTCGTGGGCAGAAGCCTCGGTCGCTTTAACGAGAGTATGTTTGAGGGTTTTTAATGCCTCTTGCATATTCAACGGCACTTGATCTTCATCGAACCAGACAATCGCGTCGCTGCTGGTATCGTGTTCGGCGCCGATAAACCAGCAATCATTGGGAACGACAATAGCGCGTTCGCTCAGCAAAATTCTGATCTCGGGACGATTGACGATTGCGGCAAACAGCCGCGCATTGGCGCCGCCGCGTCTGCCACTACACGCTCCGCAATCGTGTGCGGCTTCGTGGGGGTTGTTTTGGCTGGTCGAGCCGTGCGCCATAAAGCAGACGATGGGTGCAAAACCGCTGGTCAGGCCGATATTTCGCAAGAATCCAGCAACGCGGTTGACTTGTTCCTCATCGCTGAAATTAGGATGTATCAATGTTTCGGAACGACGCTGGCTCTCTTTGAAGCGCAATTCCGTCGGCACTTGAACGACAATGCGCTGCTTGAGCGTTTTACTGAAGCGATTGACCAAGCTCGGAAAAAAGCTTTTGGCCAATTGTCCAGCCAATAGCCAAGGGGCGAGTAACAGGGTATTAATCAGAGAGCGCCATAATTCACGGCGCAGACTTTGGTTGATTAAGTAGGCCACGTTTAAATAAAGTTTTCGGCCTTTCTGGTGTGCGGCTAAAATAGCTTCTATTCCGGAGTGCGGAATTTCGTCGATTTCATGGCTTGGCGCGACGCCGGCAGGGCACAAGCCTACCCGATGATCGTCATCAAGGCCCTGATAATGGATGGGTAGACCAAAAAAACCGGCCGCGCCAAAAGTTTCAAATATGGGATTCAATTCTTCAAGATGGCGGCGAATGCTCTCTTCTCGTTCATCAATACAGAAGATGATCTGAGCTTCCGGACGAGTGTCTCGTTTTGCCCAGCGTCCACGTAGATGGTTTGCCCGAATAATTTGCAAAAATTCTTCGCGGTAGTGCCGCTCATAAGCTTCAAGCCATACTTGCGCACGGATAGTTGGCCCAAACTCATCAAGCAACGTCAACATTCCAAGCAAATCCCGCTGTGATAACTTATCGATCTGGGCTGCGCCTATACCTAAATGCTGCGCTAACAGCAACAAACGCCAACCCGCGTTGTAAACTGTTAAAGTCTCGTGCTGATAACCGATGGGGCTGGCTTCCCAGGTGTGAATTAGCTCGGCCAAAGTTTGCCAGTTCGGTTGGTTGTGCCATTCGGACCTAGCTTGATTGATTAATTGTTCGGCCTTTTGAGTGAGATATTCGGGTAATCGAGTACGATAAAGACCGCGGCGGACCTTAAATTCAGCCGGATGTTTGGTGAAGTAGTGTTGCAGACTGGTAAATTTAGCGTCGATTTTCCAGATATCATGGCTAACTTGATGCAGCCAGAGCCTATCTAGCGTTATACGAATAGCTAAATAATCGATCAGCAGTTGCGGTGGCGGCTGAGCTGTTTTGGCGGAGCCTGTGTCAGGCTCGCTATGTGTATGACGTTCATTTGCTGGCGTATAATGTGGATGATGTTGTCGCCAGTTTAATAGGCCTGACCAACCCGGTAATTCAAGCGCTAGGCGTTGCAGATAACCAGGCCAGCGTATTTCGGGCAGTTCAAAATATTGCAGTTGTTGAATGATGGTATCGAGCGGGTCTTCCGGAAGCGATTCCAGGACTTGTTGCCAGTCGGTCAGTTCATGCAAAAATAAACTGGCGTCGAAGCGCGAACTGAGCCGCCAAACGCGATAAAGGCCAAGTGTCTGGCGTTCCGGCATAACCCAGGGAGCAACGCCTTCATCGAGCGCTGAAGCGCAAAATTTTATCAGATGCGAGCGAACTTGTTCCATGATGTCAATGCCGCTGAGTGCCATCACAAGGCCACGCAAACTCAGCTGGTTGCCGACTTCATCGAATAACTCTGCGACTGTTCGCGCTGCACTTTGATTGAGTTCCGAGAGGGGGATGGAGCTATCCGCATCTTGTTGCTCAAGCCAATCTTGGGCTTGTTCATGCGATAAATCGAGCATGTTTTCAGGATGAAGAGCTGGCTGAGCCAAGCCCAATTTACTTAGTAGACTATGCCATAATTGTTGGACGACTTCGGTTTCGCTGCCTAATGTCAATAGTTGTTGCTTTTGAGCTTCGAGCACGTTAGCTTGCAATGATTCCAGGGCTTTCAATTCATTGACCTGCCAGTGCCATTGGTTAGGCGTTAGGCTCGATAAATCATATAAGAGGGCGATGCGGTAAAGCTCGCGACGAGTAAGGCTTGAGTCTAGATCATGAGCAATTGGTTGATTGGGCTTTAGGGCTTCACATTTATCTAGCGCGCTGTCTAGATCTTCATCATTGATGCGGCCCTGCCAATAGAATTGCCGATTTTTGAGCTCCGGAAGATAGCCGCAAATGCCGGTCAATAATTCAAATTCAGCAAGCGCCTTTTCAAACGGTAAATGTTGAAAACCATGCAGGGTATTATGATGCACGAAATCCTGAATCGGGGCTTGTCCGGGCAGAACATGATTCAAATGTTCCAAGGCAGCCAAGACCTGCTCGCGTAATTGATTTGAAATTTGCATTGCTTAAACTCTGCTACATGCGTTTTTGAATCACGTCGTTCAATTGCGTGATACTGGTGGCGGATAAGTCGATTAAGGGAGCAGGTATTAAACCAAAACCAACGATGGCAACTACCAGGATGGCGGCGGCGATCAATTCGAAATTATTTAAGTCGGCGATTTGCTGCATCTGCGGTTTGACAGGGCCGGTGAATAGTAAGCCCATGGTGCGCAGCGCATACGAGGCACATATCAGTATGCTGAGACTGAAAAATACCATCAAGCCCCCCCATTGCTGAAAGCCACCGCTCAGCGTATGTAATTCGGCGACAAAACCGATTGATCCGGGTAAGCCCATTGCTGCCAGTAGGGTTAAGGTCATAAATACTGCAAAACGCGGCATGACCTGAACCAGCGAGCTATAATCCTGAATATTGCGGGTATGGGTGCGTTCGTATAGCAGGCCGACCAAGAGAAATAACGCGCCTGCGATTAAGCCGTGGGCAGTCATTTGCAAGACCGCGCCGGTTATGCCCATTTCATTCAGACTGGCAATGCCCAGTAAGACAATGCCCATGTGACTGACCGACGAGTAGGCGATCATCGCTTTCAAATCGCTTTGCCGCCACGCGAGCAGACCGCCATAGAGCATGCCGAATAAAGCTAGAAAAGTCAGCATCGGTTGCAGCAGCAGAGTGGCTTCAGGCAACATCACCACCGCGCGCAGCAAGCCATAAGCGCCCATTTTGAGCAAGATACCGGAGAGTAGAATGCTGATCGGGCTTGGGGCTTCGACGTGGGCAAGCGGCAGCCAGCCATGCAAGGGGAAGATCGGCATCTTGACCCCAAAACCAATAATGAAACCCAGCAGCACTAAAACCTGTTCCATGCGAGGCATGCCCTGTGCGGCTTGATGCATCGAGGTCATTAGCGAACCGCTTTGTTGTAAATCGTATTGACTGATTGCAAGCAAGCTGAGCAGCATAAAGATCGAACCACCCATTGTATAGAGCACGAAATTCAAACTCGCCGCATGGCGTCTGGCACCGCCCCAGCGATCAATCAAGAAAAACAGCGGGATCAGGGTGACTTCCCAGAAAATGTAAAACAACGCCCAGTCCTGAGCCAAAAACACGCCGAGCATGCCAAATTCCAACAGGAGCAGGCAGATGTGATAACCCTTGATGCTGCTATTAATCGAAAAGGAAGCGAGTACCGCAATTGAGCTGAGCAAGGTGGCCAGCACCAATAGCGGTAAGGAAAGGCCGTCGACCCCAAGCGCATAAGCACTGCCGAGTACCGGATTCAAGGGATAATATTCGGTAAACTGTAAATTCGCGTCATGCTGGTTATAGTGAGCAACAATCACGCAACTTAATACGAAGGTATAGCCGGTCAGGATTTGCGAAATCCAGCGGATTAACACGGTATGTTGATTGGATAAAAATACCAGCACCAAGACACCTACTGCCGGGGTCCACAACAGTAAACTGAGAATACCCATCGCTTAGTGTTCCGTATGATGGTTAAGAAGGCGCTGCAATAAGATCAAATTCGGCAATCCAGGAGTTAATAAAAAACAAATGTGGGCAACGCAGTTCCGCCCACCATTATGTACAATAAGGGATGCAGAGTTATTCAAAATACCATTTTTGTAACTATTCATCTGCTACTCTCGCACATTGCAACCCCAACCTTCCCCTTATCAGGGGAGGGAGTTAAAGAATGATCTCCTCCCCCTGCCAAGGGGGAGGCTGGGAGGGGGGTGAGTGTTGCAATCTTTATGCTTGCGGTATTCCTAAGTTTAGCGGAATTTCATAAAAATCGACACGCCCGGTTTCGACTTCATACATGCCGCCGATAATTGCGATTTCATCATTCTTGAGCATGTCAATCACCACTAAACTGCGTTCAGTAATTTGTTGCATGGCTAATTCTACGTTCAGTTTGGCGACTTTTTCGACGAATTCAGCGTTTTTGGAGTTGCGTTCGTTGGTAGTGGTGGTTTCAGCATCCACGGCCATTTCAATTTTATTAAGTAGTCCTGTTAAATTTCCTAGACGCACATGATCGCATGCTCCTCTGACTGCGCCACAACGAGTATGACCAAGCACAACTACGATTTTAGCACCGGCAATTTTGCAGGCAAACTCCATGCTGCCGAGAATATCGTCATTAATGATGTTGCCTGCAACTCTACAACTAAAAATATCGCCCAGACCTTGGTCGAAAATCAGTTCTGCCGAGGTTCTGGAGTCGATACAACTCAGAATGAATGCAAACGGATGTTGGCTTTCGGAAGTTTGGTTGACTTGTTCGAGCAAGTTTCTATTGGCTTTAAGGTTGTTGATAAAGCGATCATTGCCTTTCTTCAAGATATCAAGCGCAGTTGACGGCGTAATCGCCTCTTGCATTTCTTTGGTAAGTGTCTTCATGATAAATAATGTTGATGTTTAAATTTAAAATCGACTGCATTACTTAGAGGCTTCATTAATGATAATGAGTGATTCATGTTTAGGGATCACCTCCTTGCCGTAGACATCAATCAGTTCAATGATGATATTGTCATCAGCGGCTGAGGCCTTAAAATCCTCAATCAATTCGAAAATATCATGATCGATAAATCGGGTCTTGCTGGCATCAATAATGACGCGGCTGTTGGTTTGAATTAGTAAAATAAATTTGCGCAGTAATGCTTTATTCAAAAACGATACGTCCTTATTAAGAACGATGGTGTATTTGTTGCCATCCTGAATCATCGTAATCGCAGCATCATAGTTGGTTTTTATGACAAAAAATAGACCGATAACAACCCCGACGACCATGCCTTTTAGTAAGTCGGTCGAAATGATCGCAATCACGGTAATGACGAACGGATAAAACTGGCTTTTACCTTTTTTGTAATATTCGATAAACAACGCAGGTTTTGCCAACTTATAACCGGTTTGCAATAAAATTGCCGCCAAACAAGCCAATGGAATCGTATTGAGGTAATCTGGCAGATACATAACACTTAACAACAAACAGAGTCCGTGGATAAAACAGGACATTTTGGTTTGGCCGCCATAGTTAATATTGGCTGCACTTCGGACAATCACCGCAGTAATCGGGATGCCCCCCAACATGCCGGAGATAATATTTCCTGCGCCTTGGGCTTTGAGTTCTCTATTGGTGGGTGCAACCCGTTTTAAAGGATCAAGTTTGTCGACCGCTTCAAGGCTTAGCAAAGTTTCAAGACTGGCGATGATCGCAATCGTAAAGGCAATACTATAAATGCTTGGATTACTCAGATAATTAAAATCAGGTAGCATGAAACTGTTGAAAAAATCGGACGCTTGGGCAAAGATGGGTAAGTTAACCATGTGTTCAGTGCTTATTGACCATGCTGGTGCATGCGTTGATGCCCATAGTTGAAAACCGATACCCCACATGACAACGACCAAAGGACCTGGAATTAACTTAGCCAACTTGAGTTTTTTAAACCAGGAAAGCTCCCATACGATTAGAATCAGTAAAGATACGATGCTGATCACGATTGAACCATGAGAAACACCTTGAAGTGCATCGAATAACTCACCAAAACTTGAGCTTGCGGTTTCTTTCATATAGCTTTCGTCCCCTTCGTAACTTCCATGGAAGCCGATGGCGTGCGGAATTTGTTTAATGATCAGAATCAAGCCGATCGCTGCCAACATGCCTTTAATGACCGCTGCGGGAAAAAATGCCCCAATAATACCGGCGCGTAAATAGCCAAGTATCAGTTGTATGACGCCGGCAAGCACGCAGGCGACCAGAAAACCTTGGTAATTGCCGATTTTTTCTATCGCATTAAAGACGATAACGGTTAAGCCGGCAGCGGGACCAGATACACTTAATTGAGAACCACTTAACCAGGAGACGATGATGCCGCCGACTAAGCCTGCGATTAATCCTGAAAATAACGGCGCGCCTGACGCCATAGCGATGCCTAAGCAAAGCGGTAAAGCCACTAAAAAAACGACAATCCCGGCAGGTAAATCATCTTTTAAATGATGTAGATAAAATTGTACATGTTTATGAATCATGGCCTGATGCTCTCATTTATAAAGTTTGTATGGTTGTCATTCCGAGAAGTTCCTTTAAGATAAGTCGAGTGTCTTGTTAAAGTATGGGCTATCCTATAATTTAAAGTCTACACCTGGAAACTTTCAGGAACCTTGCATAATAGCGAATCGAAACTATGAATATTTTATTGATTGAGGATGATGCAATATTGGGCGATGGTTTGAGTTATACCTTGCGCAATAACGGCTATTATATCAGTGTAGCGACGACTGGAAATTACGCTGAGCGACTGTTGATGGCACAAGATTTTGATTTGATCGTTCTGGATCTTGGATTGCCTGATATCGATGGTTTGGAATTATTGCGCCGAATTCGGCGGCGCAAGGTGCCGATTCCGATTTTGATTTTAACCGCGCGTGACGGTGTTAATGATCGAGTCGATGGTATCGAGCAGGGGGCTGATGATTATATGTCCAAGCCTTTCGAGCTGAGAGAGTTGGAAGCAAGAATTAATGCATTGATTCGACGCTGCTATGGCGGGTTTGATAATAAAATCCAGTTGGGTCGATTGGTTCTGGATACTCATAGTCATCAAGTGTTAGTTGATGATCAGCCGCAACAGCTTTCGGCACGCGAATATGCCCTGCTCGAAATCCTGATGCTACAAAACGGGAAAGTGGTGACCAAAGATCGTATCGCTCAGCGACTTGCCCAAGAAAATGAGGCGCTCACCGATAATGCGGTCGAAATTTATATTCATCGATTGCGTAAACGTATTGAGCCTTATGCTATTCAGATTCGAACCATCCGAGGTCTTGGTTATTTGATTGAGTGTATCAATGAGACTTAAGATCCCCAGTCTTAAAGCAAAATTACTGTTGCAATTGGCGATTCCATTGCTTTTATTTATGACGATCGAAAGTGTCTTGTCGTATTTTGTGACGCTGCATTATGTCAATGGCGCGTATGATCGATGGTTGCTTGATTCGGCTCGATCACTCGCGCAGGAAATTAAAGTCAGGAATGGTTCGGTAGCGGTCGAGTTACCCACCGCAGCATTGGAAATCTTCAAATGGGATGATCAGGATAAAACCTATTTCAAAATCGTATCGGTTCAACATGGGCTCATCGCGGGCGATAAGGGGGTGCCGGATATTTCGAATCCCGACATCGATTGGAGTCAGCCGGTTTTCTTCAATAACGAAATGTATGGCGAATCAGTCAGAGTGGTCGCAATGTCGCTCACGCGTGAAACTACTCCGGAGAAATTTTATGTGTCGGTGGCCGAAACCTTAAATAAACGTCGGAGCATGATGCATGATATTTTATTTGCCGATTTGTTTCCTCAAAGCTTTTTGCTGTTAGGTATCGGTCTTTATTTGCTGACCGGCATTCAACGAGGACTCAAGCCTTTACATAATTTAGCCGATGAAATTGCTAAACGGTCTTCAAGAGATTTGCGTCCTATTCCCAATACCCATGTCGTGCTTGAAGTGCAATCCTTGATTCATACGATTAACGATTTATTTGGTCGATTGAATCTCGCCATCGGGACGCAAGAGCGCTTTATTTCGAATGCGGCCCATCAGCTACGTACACCGCTGGCCGGACTCAAGCTGCAAGCCGAGCGGGCTATGCGTGAACAGGATATCGAGGCGATGTTGCCTGCTTTGTTAAATATTCAAAATAGCGCTGATCGACTCTCTCATTTGACGTCACAGCTATTGGTCTTAGCAAGGTCCGAGTCTAATCAACATAGCTATGAGTTACTACCCCTCGATCTCGGTAAGCTTACGCGCGATATCTGCATCGAATGGGTGCCGAAAGCACTTGAGCGCAAGATAGAGTTAACTTTTGAGAGTTCGGATTACCCGATTATGATTCTGGCAGATCAAGTGTTATTCAGCGAATTGATTGCCAATCTATTGAATAATGCGGTGACTTATGGCTTTGAACATGGCAATATTTGGATTGAGGTGCGGAGCTGGCCGCATATTCAACTGATAGTTGCGGACGATGGCCCTGGGATTCCTGAACACGAAATAGACAAAATCTTGGAGCGCTTTTATCGCCTTCCTGGGACTGCCGGTATTGGCTGTGGTTTAGGTTTGGCGATTGTCAAAGAAATCGCTGATTTGCATCATGCACAATTAACTTTGGAACGGAGCTCTCATGAAGGCGGACTTCGAATTACCTTAACTTTTCATTAATGGAGCGGATGTCTGTATTTCTTGCTTTCTCACTCCCAAGCTCTAGCTTGGCAGTGTATAGCATTAAGCTCTGCTTATTGTTTCAGCAAGCGGAGCTTGCCGGTAGGCATTCCCAAGCATGAGCTTGGGAATGAGAAACATACGTGATTACGTTATTTATTTTCGAGTGCTGGAAACAGTATCCTTCGGGTGGTTAATCATCAACGTAGACATCCTGATGATGACTTAGGCAGAAAATAAAAATTTGTAGGGCATCGGTGTTACGAAAACCCCGATTTCGCAAGCGCCATTTAGGCAAGTTGCTATATTGCAAGACCTGACCCAGAATTGCTGTGCGAATTGCTGCAAATTGACCCCGAATTTGCGAATTTTCTAAGGAGAAAAACCTCATGCATTTACACAAAATACTGCTTATTGGGCTGATATTATTCACCCCTTTCCTGCAGGCTGAATACCGCTGGAAACCGATAGAGTCCTTTGAGCTTCCATACTCTGCCATGCTTACAGCGCAAGTAGATAATAGTGTATGGATCAGCGGTCGGACTGCGTCGTTTTGGCATGTTGCCGATAACGGCAAACTGCTGCCTTCATTCAATCCTGGCGACAAATGGCCCATTTTCACTGAGCGATCGTTACTATTCACATGAGTGTTTCCCTTAAAACCAAGGATAACAAGTAAATGCTCAGACAAATAGCTCTCTAAAGAGCGCAGTGAAATGTTTCTTTGTATTTTACAAAATAGGGTGACAGCTACAATAAGGAAGGGTTTATAAGATAAATAAAAAAAGAC
>CANNKG010000012.1 GCA_947505105.1 Methylococcaceae bacterium
ACTCAGTCAATTTAATTATGGCGGGTGTAGTTCAAAAAAAACCGTTCGTGGTGAGCTTGTCGAACCATGAACCGCAAATCCTTCGACAAGCTCAGGACGAACGGGGTATTTATAAGTACTCGACAAAACAAAATTGACTGAGTACTAGGTATCCTTTTGTGTAAAATTGCTAAAAGAGATACATAGACTACTCGGCTAAACTGTAAAGGTCTAACTTATCAAGGAGATGCTAAGTTTCAAAATGCTATTGCGTTACTTAAATAAAAAAGCATTAATTATCTTTGCAATCAGCCGATTACCGTGTTGAACCGAGTTGTTCGATCAGTTGTTTGATTTGTCGATCCTCAGGTGATGCCTCCGCAGCTTTTTTGGCATAAAGCAAGGCCGTTTTAGAGTCTCCCATCTCAATTTGCATTGAAATCAACGCATTCAACAATTCCCGATTATACGGTGAGCGCACGTCGGCTTCTTTCAGCACCGTAACCGCCTGTTTCGCTTGGCCGCCGGAATGCAGAGCAATCGCATACACATAGGCGTAACGGGCATTTTCGGGCGCGAGTTTCGAAGCTTCAGCCAATTCCGATAAGGCGGTAATTTGATCGCCTTGGCGAATCAGCACCAAGCCCAAGGCATGATGTAAATCCGCCGCCTTCGGTAATAACGACAAGCCCTGCCGCAAATAGCGTTCGCCTTCACGGTCTTGCCCCAATTGTCGGTAAACATCAGCCAGATTGACGTAAGCGCCGACAAATTTTGGATCGAGCGTTAAGGCGCGTTGATAAGCCGCAATCGCCGCTTGTGGTTGGCCCTGGCGTAAGGCCAGATTGCCTTGATTGACGTTTTCAGAAGGCCAATCGGCATTCAGCGCCAGATAATCGCGGTATTCCTGCAGTGCCTGATTACGAAGCTTGAGCCGATCGGCGGATAGTTGGTTGTTCGGAACATCGGCCAGAATTCGCGCCGCTTCGATGCGCACGCCGCGAATCGGATCGCTCATCAAAGGCGCAGCCGCAAGAACCCGATTGATCGGATCGACGCCTTCCAGTAAATCCAGGGTCGAGATACGCACCGAAGGATCTGGGTCGTGTAGCCATTGTTTTGCGGTCAGCAACAACTCAGGATTTAGCATGGGTTCGGTCAGCTTAATGGCGGTCGCACGCACAATGGCCGGTTTGCTTGAATCTTGCGCCAACTCGATTAAGGCCGGTAGCGCTTTAAGGCCTTGAGTAACGCCGCTATTTAGCACTGTGCCATAATGCGCTCGCTCGCGCCAGGCCTTACCGTACCACTTATCCATCGCGGTCATAGCCCATTTCGGCTTGCGATCTTTGTGGCATAAGGTACAGGCGTCGGGAGCATTAAACGATTGCGCGAGATCCGGGCGTGGCAGACGGAAACTATGGTCGTGCCGACCATCAATAACCATGTAATTCTGTTCCGGGGCATGACAGTCGATGCACTGGGCGCCCTTCGAATTTTGCGCATGGAAATGATGTTTCTCGGTATCAAAAATCTCGGCTTTATGACAGCGAGTGCATAAGGCATTGCCTTCGGCACGCAGTTTAATCGAATGTGGCTCGTGGCAATCCATACAAGTCACGCCTTGCTGAAACATTTTACTTTGACGAAATGAACCCCAGGTGTAGTCCTCATCGCGCTGTTGTCCATCAGCATGATAGGTCGGCTGGGTCAGTAAGGACGGCCGATGACTATCTTCGAGGGGTAACGCGGGCGAGACACCTTCAACCAAGGTCGAACGACGCGCATGACACGCCCAACAAGGATTCATCGTCGTTGCATCTGAGGTTTCGATACGCTGTGCAATGGGTGAGCTGCTATCGGCATATTTCCAGCCATCTTGCCAATGACTGTGCAGTTTGACCGTCAAGCCCTTATCGGCATTGCCATCAGACTTCTGGGCGGTTTTCGCCCACTCGACATGCTTTGCGGCCGGCCCGTGACACGCTTCGCAGGCGACATTCAGTTCATCGAACGTCGTTTGGTAACTGTCGTTTGCCGCAGTATAACCTTTCTTAAGATTGGTCGAATGGCACTCGGCGCATTGCATGTTCCAGTTTTGATACCGGCCAGTCCAATGCAATTGATCGCTATGATCGACATTTTCATTTGGATATAGATGAAACCAACGCTGTCCGCCTTCCGTTTTGGGCCTGCTATCCCAAGCGATGCTAAGTGCTTGATAACGACCGCCCGGAAATTCGATCAAATATTGTTGCAGAGGGGTCACGCCAAAGGTATAGGCGATAGGGTAATCGGTCAATTGGCCATCAGGGCCGTCGGTGCGCATCATGAACTTGCCGTCGCGCTTGAAGAAGGTCGAAGCCACTCTATGATAATTGAAGGTCGAATTGTTAAAGTCGCCCAATACCGTTTGCTCATTGGCAATTTGCATCGCCAGCGCGTGGTGCGAACTTTGCCAAGCTTCGAATTCCGAAGCATGACATTGTTTACACGCGTTGGCACCAACATTGTGATTGGCTGCCACGGGCGATGGTGGTGCGATTTTGGGGATACTCACCACAGACGGCGCATTGGTAACTGGTACAAATTTATTAAAATAAAAAATGCCGACACCAGCCACCGCTAAAATCAAAAGCGTTAGTAAGATCAAGCGCAGTTTAGGAGAGCTGAATTTTAAATAAGTCATGGTGGCGTAGGCTGAGAAATCTAATTTCTGACATTTCCTGGTTACCAAGCTCATGCTTGGGAATTTGATAAGGAAGGTTTGTAAGGGCCGCTGTGCAGATCAATATACCTTATACACATTAGCAAACTAAAATATACACAGCATACCCCAGGCCGTTAGTTCTTACAGTTAAATTTTCAATTCATGTTATGCATTTGATAGTTATATCCAATATATAATTGGCATTCCATACCCAAATTATCCAGAATCTTTGAACATATGCTGTAGTATCGTTTCTCAAGAAGATTTAACAACTCAAGATAGGAGACATTGCAAATCAACGCAATCCCCCTGAATATTCTGAATCAACCAACGATCAATGCCCATAACGATGTTGAAGTTCCAAAACTAGTAAAAGTGAAATTATTGCAATATAAAAGAAAATCGCTATAGACGTAAAAAATCCATTTTTTGGATCAACCATGACAGAGGAAAATATGATATCAAGAAACCTACTACAACAATCCTCGGCGGTAGCGCTTATTGCGTTAAGTGCCTGCGCAGTGGCTCTCCCTGCGCAAGCGGAGGATAAAAAACCCAACGAGGATAAAAAACCCAACATCGTCATTATTTGGGGCGACGACATTGGACAATCCAATGTCAGTGCGTATTCAAAAGGGATGATGGGTTACAAAACGCCAAACATTGACCGTGTCGCCAATGAAGGGGTTACTTTTACGGATTACTATGCCGAGCAAAGTTGTACGGCGGGGCGCTCCGCTTTTATTACAGGTCAGAGCGTATTTCGCACGGGACTTAGTAAGGTTGGCTTACCCGGTGCCGAGCTGGGACTTAAAAAAGAAGATGTCACCATTGCCGAATTGCTGAAAGGTCAAGGTTATGCAACCGGACAATTTGGTAAAAACCACTTAGGCGACAAGGACGAATTCTTGCCGACCATGCACGGTTTTGATGAGTTCTACGGTAATTTATATCATTTAAATGCCGAAGAAGAACCCGAATTACCCGATTATCCAAAAGATCCTGAGTTCCGTAAGAAATTTGGTCCGCGTGGGGTACTGCATACTTGGGCTAACCCGGATGGCACCCAAAAAATCGAAGACACTGGCCCGCTCACCAAAAAGCGCATGGAAATTATCGATGACGATACGGCTACTCGTGCCGCTGAGTTTATAGAAAAACAAGTCAAGGCCAACAAGCCACTGTTCGTTTGGGTGAATTTCACGCACATGCACTTTCGTACCCATACTAAACCTGAAAGCGTAGGTCAGTCGGGACGTTGGCAAAGTTATTATCACGACGCGATGATCGATCATGATAAAAATGTCGGTACGGTACTCGATAAAATCGATCAACTGGGTATTGCCGACAACACCATCGTTATGTATAGCACCGACAACGGCCCGCACATGAATTCCTGGCCTGATGCGGGGATGACGCCCTTCCGTGGCGAAAAGAATAGCAACTGGGAAGGTGCATACCGCGTTCCGGCAATGGTACGCTGGCCGGGTCATATCAAACCTAACACAGTATCCAATGACATCATTTCACATCTGGATTGGGCACCTACTTTGTTAGCGGCTGCGGGTGTGCCTGATGTTAAGGAAAAACTGCTCAAAGGCTATAAAGTGGGTAACAAATCTTACAAAGTGCATCTGGATGGTTACAATCAGCTTCCTTATTTGACCGGGCAGGAGCCTAAAAGCCCGCGTGAAGAGTTCTTTTATTTCTCCGATGACGGCGATCTACAGGCTCTTCGTTACGACAACTGGAAAGTAGTGTTTGCTCAACAGCGTGCGCCGGGTACTCTGCTCGTATGGGGAGAACCGTTGGTGCAAACCCGTATTCCTTGGCTCTACAATCTGCGTACTGACCCTTACGAGAGAGCAAGCATCACGTCCAACACCTATTGGGATTGGTATATGGATCATATCTTCTTGCTAACGCCGGCGCAGCACTATGTCGGTAAGTTCCTGGCAACTTTCAAAGAATACCCACCGCGTCAAAAGGCGGCAAGCTTCAGCATCGATCAAGTGCTGGAACAATTGCAAACGCCGCCAACCAAGTAAGCACTTTTTAAATCGCTAAGCCACACTTACCGGTCGAATGGTAAGTGTGGATTTCTCGTTTTAGACAACCATACCAGGAAATACTCAGGCGAACATTTTAATCCACACGTTACTGTCGGCGTTGCCTCTCAAGATTATTTAAAGGGAATGCTTACTACACCTTTTAATGAATTTACTTTCTCACCAGCGAGCACATCCGTCTATCAACTGGAGAGTTACGGAACGACGATGAAAAAACCCCATGCGTGAGAATTGACGCACTGAGCTAACTACGCTTTTCGGGTATACAGAGAAGCTTAGCGACCCAACTTATCTTTCAAGGAGAATATGATGCCATTCACTATGAAAAAGTTTGTTTTCTGGACCGGCGTTTATAACGCGGGTCTCGCGCTCTTCCTATTATTTCCATCGCTTTATCGAAGTGTAGGCCTGCACATTTGCGATCCTGTGTGGGGCTGGCTCATTGCCGGTTTTTTAGCCTTTACCAGTGTGGTATTGATTTTATCGTCCCGCGATTTGCCTCGCCGCGCTACCTTTGTTTATTGGGAATCACTGTTACGCTACCTTGCTGCACTAGTGCTTGTGCCTGCGGGTTTATTCGGTGAGGTGGGTTTGATTGCCGTACCGTTAGGTTTGGGTGATTTAGCGATTGGACTGGTGTATATGTTTGGTTTAGTTAAAGAATTGGGCATATCTCATCGCACCTTGCTCTGTGACGCTTAGCCTATGAAAACGGTACTCATTTTTGGTGCATCGGGACAAGTGGGACAAGCATTAGTTGAACTTGCCTTACAACACCCTGAAATCTCGCGTGTAGTCGCCCCCACCCGCCGCGCCCTGCCACAACATGCAAAGCTTGAAAATCCAATAGTCGATTTTGAACAGCTACCCACAGATGCGCCATGGTGGAAATCGGATATAACACTTTGCGCGCTGGGAACGACACTACGGCAGGCAAAATCTAAAGCCGGTTTCTATCGCGTCGACCATGACTATATTCTCGCCGTTGCCACATTAGCTCAACGTGCCGGGACACCCACTTTCGGACTGGTATCGTCATTGGGCGCTGCGACTTCATCACGCATATTTTATCTCAGGGTCAAAGGCGAGACCGAACAAGCCCTAGCCACTTTAGGCTTTTCCTCGCTCATGATAGCAAGACCATCATTGTTAATCGGCGGCACACGGAGCTCTGCAAGACCCCTGGAGGCCTTCGGGCTATTTTTGGGCAAGCATCTCGCCTCATTATTACCCCGCCGTTATCAGGCAATAAGCACCCACCAAGTTGCACAGTCGCTACTTGCAGCGTGTCTATCCGACTCCGTTGGCCAGCATATTATCGAGTCGGAACAATTGCAGCGCTAATTTTTAACGACGAACCATCATAAACCTCAATAAAATTTAATTCGCCCATAGAGAATACTATGAATCAACTATTTCCCCCTTTATCACGTTACCGCATTATTTTAGGATTACTATTGTTATGCTTTGCCAGTCTTAGTTATGCTCGGTCCGGTGATCCACTGCCCTCTTGGAATAATACCGCTCACAAAGCCGCGATTATCGAGTTTGTCAAAAGCGTCACTAAAAAAGGCGGAGCCGATTTTGTCCCAGTCGCTGAACGTATCGCTACCTTTGATAATGACGGCACTCTCTGGAGCGAGCAACCGATTGCGCAACTAATATTTGCATTCGATCGCGTGAAAGCTGAAGCACCTAAGCATCCCGAATGGAAAGACACTGAACCGTTTAAATCCGTGTTGAATGATGATATGAAAGGCGTTATGGCAACGGGTGAACAGGGTTTGATGACCTTAATCATGGCATCGCATACCGGCATGAGTGTCGAAGAATTTAGTCAAATTGCCGAAAACTGGCTAACGACGGCTAAGCACCCAAAAAGTAACCGTCTTTACACCGAACTGGTTTACCAACCGATGCTGGAGCTGTTAAGTTATCTGCGTGCCAATGGTTTTAAAACTTACGTGGTATCAGGAGGAGGGATTGAATTCATGCGTGTGTGGATGGAAGAAGTCTATGGTATTCCGCCTGAGCAAGTCATTGGCAGCAGTATTAAAACCAAATTTGAACTGGTTGATGGCAAACCCATGTTGATGCGCTTACCAGAGTTAGATTTTAACGATGACAAGGGCGGTAAGCCGGTCGCCATCCAAAAATTCATTGGCCGCAAACCGATTGCCGCCTTCGGTAACTCCGACGGTGATCTGCAAATGTTGCAGTGGACATCAGCGAACCCACGCCCACATTTCGCGCTTATCGTGCATCACACCGATGCCGAACGTGAAGTGGCCTATGATCGTGATTCGGCTATTGGACGTCTGGATAAAGCACTGGATGAAGCAAATCAACAAGGCTGGACCGTGGTCGATATGAAACAAGATTGGAAGCGGGTTTTTCCTTTTGAGAAAGTGAAGTAAGCTAAAGCACTCAAAAGTGAGTGATACCGAACGGTAAACAGTTAATTTCGGAGTAATTAAAATATGACAAGCCCCCTATTTAGCCGAAGACAATGGTTACTCAGTGCTGGTTATGCAAGTCTTGGTATAGCGACAGGCAGCACCGCAGAAACAATCAATTCTGAAGTCATTGATACAGAACCTTATCCAAGCAACGCTAATGAAGCACTCGTGCGTTTGAAGAATGGCAATCAGCGTTTTATGGATGAGCAGCCGCGTCATACCCATGAAAAATCTTCTTGGCGCAGCCTGCTGGTCGAAAGCCAAAAGCCTTTCGCGACAGTTGTCGGGTGTAGTGATTCGCGTGTGCCACCTGAACTTATCTTTGATGTAGGTTTCGGCGATTTATTCACTATTAGGCTGGCAGGCAACATTATTGCAGAAGATGTCATCGGTTCTTTGCAGTATGCTGTTGCCCATCTCCATACCCAATTAATCGTGGTGATGGGGCATGAGGGTTGCGGTGCGGTTGCCGCGACCATAGAAGAAATGCTGCATAAGACCAAAGAACCCAAACATATTGAATCGCTCATTAAATCAATCAAGCCTGGACTAAAGAAACTCGATTTAAAACTGGAACATGACACGCTAATGCATGCAGCCGTAGAAGCAAACGTGCGTTGGTCGATACGAGAATTACTAGCCCTTCCAGAAGCAAAACTGGCAGTACAGGAAAAGCGCATCACCCTGATTGGAGCAGTCTATGAGCTGAATACGGGGCGAGTACGTTTTCTTGATTAGTTTAAGGTAAGCGTAGCCTACACGACTCTTGTCAAATAAAGTAGCCAAACACTCAACAACAAGGAAAACCATGAAAACTAAAAGCCTACTCGCCACACTCAGCTTAACGCTGGGGGCTTGTTTTATCTCATTAGCAGCCGAGCCAGTCGCAGTTGCAAAACTGAACCGCACGGTTCTTCCCATTCCTGAACCTAAAAACAAACCGATTACTATACTGGATGCCCGCAATGCAAAAGCACCACCTAGATTTCAGGTGAAAGCACCAGACGGTGCGCCCAATGTGTTAGTGATTTTAATTGATGACCAAGGCTTCGGAGTATCGAGCGCATTTGGTGGCCCTGTTCAAGAACCAGTCCTTGATAAGTTGGCAAGCGAAGGCTTGCGTTATAACAACTTTAATACCACAGCCTTGTGTTCACCCACGCGGACTGCACTGCTGACGGGTTATAACCATCACAGCAATAACATGGGCGGTATTGCTGAAATTGCCACTGCTTTTCCAGGCAATACGGGAATGCGTCCGCAAGCCATTACCCCGATGGCAGAAGTATTGCGCCAAAATGGATACAGTACAGCGGCTTTCGGTAAGTATCATGAAACACCACCGTGGGAAGTATCGGTATCGGGTGGTTATGACCGCTGGCCGACTCATTCAGGCTTCGATAAATTCTACGGTTTCATTGGTGGCGAAACTAATCAGTGGGCGCCAACAATTTATGATGGGGTAACGCGGCTTGAAACGCCTAGAACGCCTAATTATCACTTCACCACCGATATGACCGATCAGGCAATTAGCTGGATTCAGGCGCAACACACTTTGACACCTGACAAACCGTTCTTTACTTATTTTGCCACGGGTGCAACTCATGCCCCACATCACGCACCTAAAGAGTGGATAGAAAAGTACAAAGGCAAGTTTGACATGGGCTGGGATAAGCTACGCGAACAAACCTTGGCAAAGCAAATTGCTTTGGGCATCGTCCCCAAAGGTACGAAGCTCGCACCAAAACCCGAAGCCATAAAAGACTGGGAATCTTTATCTCCGAAAGAAAAAGAATTGTTTGCGCATGAATTTGAGGTCTTTGCGGGTTTTGCAGAATTTACCGACCACGAAGTGGGTAGATTGCTGGATTCCTTGAGAGACATGGGCGTACTAGACAATACATTGGTTTTTTATATTGTTGGCGACAACGGTTCGAGTGCCGAAGGGAATATGACGGGGCTGTTTAATGAAACAGCGGCGTTAAATGGTATTCGCGAAAACTTTGATGATGTTTATAAGAATATGGATAAATTGGGTGGTCCTTTAACCTATCCACATTATGCCGCCGGTTGGGCCGTTGCAGGTGACGCACCGTTCAGCTATACCAAACAAGTTGCCTCCGATTTTGGAGGTACGCGGAACGGGGTGGTGGTGCATTGGCCTAAAGGCATTCAAGCAAAAAATGAAATACGCAATCAGTTTAGCCATGCCATTGACATTGCTCCCACGGTTTATGAAGCCATTAAAATACCCGCACCTAAAATAGTCAATGGTATTGTACAACGCCCGATTGAAGGCACGAGTATGCTGTACTCATTCAATGATGCAAAAGCACCGAACAAACACACCACCCAATATTTTGAAATGACGGGCAATCGCGCTATTTATCATGATGGCTGGGTGGCGCGTACTATTCATCGAGCGGCTTGGGAGTTTCAACCGCGCACTACTTTGGATAAAGATGTGTGGCAATTATTCAATGTCAACGAAGACTTTAGTGAAGCCAATGATTTAGCGGCAACGAACCCTAAAAAACTGCAAGAATTACAGCAAGTATTTTTGAAGGAAGCTGTAAAGTACAACGTATTGCCGATTGATGACCGCTCTCTTGAACGTCTTAACCCTGAAATAGCGGGTAGACCTGATCTGATGGGAACACGTACCGCGTTAACGCTTTATGATGGCATGAACGTCACAGAAGGCGCAGCCATCAATACTAAAAACCATTCTTACACTGTCACTGCCGATGTTGATTTAGCCGATGCCAATACTAACGGCGTGATTATTTCACAAGGTGGACGGTTTGGTGGTTGGACGTTGTATATGAAAGACGGCATCGCTCATCATGAGTATAACTACCTAGGCTTAGAACGCAGTAATATCAACGCTACTAAAGCATTAACTGCAGGTCATCATGTCATTAAATACGAGTTCACTATGGATGAAGCGAAACCAGGTGCAGGTGGTACAACCGTATTGTCTGTAGATGGTGAAAAAGTAGCTGAGGGTAAAATTCCAAAAACTCAGCCCTATTTGATCTCACTCGATGAAGGTATTAACGTCGGAACCGATCACGAAACCCCCGTGTCGGAAGATTACAAAGAAGGTGATAATAAATTCACAGGTAAGCTTCAAAAAGTAACGATTGAGAATTTGCCAGCGAAATAAAAACACAGGTATCTGGTGGGCAGTTTTTTTGCCCACCTTTTTATCTTATTCGTGTAGGTAAAAAACTTGCCGGGCCCCATATAACAGGCAATTATGAAAAAAAACCTTCTTAAAAGCATCACCTTAATCATCTTCCCACTGACGCTAAATCCTCTATTTGCCGAAGATACTCCAAAACCAGACGATTCTGAAGCCTTGGCAATGAAACTACAAAATCCGGTTGCGAGCCTTATTAGTGTCCCGATTCAAAATAATTTGGATTTCGGTATCGGCTCTGCTGATGCCATGCAGTATAAGGTTAATGTGCAACCAGTGTTACCGTTTTCGATTAGTGATGATTGGAATCTTATCACGCGCACTATATTGCCTATTTATCACGCCGAATCGCCCGTAGCGGGCGGTAACGAAGTCAACGGCTTAGGCGATATCTTGCAGAGTTTCTTTTTTTCGCCAAAGAAAACAGTCGGTGGCTGGATTATGGGGGGCGGTCCGGTATTTCTTTATCCTAGTGCTAGTAATAATGCACTCGGTGGACAAAAATGGGGCGCAGGGCCGACAGCGCTATTATTGAGACAACAAAGCGGCTGGACTTACGGACTGTTGACCAACCACATCGAATCTTTCGCAGGCTCATCGAACCGTTCAGCGATCAGTGCTACCTTTCTGCAACCGATTCTATCTTATACTACGAAAACCTATACGACATTTGGCTTGAATGCAGAATCCACATATGACTGGCAAAATAGCCAATGGACAATACCTCTCAACGCAACCATCAGTCAATTAGTCAAGTTAGGGAAACAGCCCGTACAGTTTCAAATCGGTGGGCGATATTATCCAGAGAAACCGAGTGGCGGTGCTGATTGGGGAATACGTTTTGGCGTCACCTTACTGTTCCCGAAATAGCGCGTGAGCTTAGCCCGAGCTGTAAACACTGGGTGAACTTTTTTAATGAGTTCATGTGTGTAAGTCAACAAACAAACCAACCAATTGAATGTTTTTTTTAAAACCCTAAAAGAAAATGGGAATAGAATGAAAACCAGTCCAACAAAAACTCATGCCATCAACTTGGTGTTTATCTCTACCTTGGTATTCAGCCTATTCACAGGCTGCGCAACCACGAATGATGCAAGCTCCCATGCGCGGAGCAAACTTGGCACTATTCCCGCTTCCCATCCTGAAAATGGTTTAGGCACGCTACAGGGCTATCTCGACCCTAAGGCAGTTCCGAACAGTGTCGCTCTGATTCCACCGCCACCAACCCCTAACTCAGCGGCTTTTGCCCACGACGAGGAAGTGGCGCGTAGCACTTTCCCCTTACGCAACACTCCGCGCTTTGAGCTGGCAGTTTCCGATTACGATCTGAAAATTCCGAGCTTGGTCAATACGTTTTCCTGCGCGATAAACGCGCAGATTACCGAAGCCAATGCCCCGTATCTTTACACCGTGTTGCGCCGTTCTTTCACTGATTTAAGGCGGGCAACCCATGACGCAAAGCATTTCTACAACCGTCTACGCCCTTTTCAGGTGAATCACGAACCGATAGGCGTTCCAGAAGCACGCGCACATTTGGAGAAAAATCACTCATATCCGTCAGGACATACGGCTATTGGTTGGGGCTTTGCACTGATTTTGAGCGAGATTGCGCCAGATCGGACTAATGAACTGCTGGCACGCGGTAGGGCGTTTGGTGAAAGCCGCAATATCGTCAACCATCATTGGTTTAGCGATGTGGTTTGGGGGCGTTTCATGGGCGCGGGTACTGTTGCGCGCTTACATGCTGATCCGACGTTTCGTGCCGATATGGATGCAGCCAGAGCTGAATTTGCTGCTATTCGCGCCCAAGGTCTAGCGCCGACACGCGATTGTAAGGCAGAGGCGGCAGCATTGGCAGAAACAACACCAGTAACACAAACCGAGGAAGTCACTGCTATCGATATATTACTCGAACCCGATATCACCATGCTGCGAAACGCAGCGGCAGTCAACGAGCGATTGCTCAAAGTTTACCCTAAGGGTTTTGCTCTGGACGCCCTACACACGCCGCACATCACGCTCATACAGCGCTTCGTCCGTACTGCGGATCTCGACAAGGTCTACGCTGCTGCTGGCAAGGTTTTGACTCACAAAAACATAACAGATTGGAAACTGAAGGCATTCAAATACTACTACATCCCTGATCAGGACACTGGCTTGGCCGGTATTGTTATCAAGCCCACCGCAGATTTGCTCAAGTTACAGCAAGAATTGATTGAAGCCGTCGAGCCTTATACAGCGAAAACCGGCACTACTGCCGCATTCGCAACTACGCTGGAAAATCCAGACATTCAACCAGCCTTGATCGACTACGTGGCCGCATTCGTGCCGAAATACTCTGGCGAACATTTTAATCCACACGTTACTGTCGGCGTTGCCGCTCAAGATTATCTAAAGGGAATGCTTACTGAATCTTTTAAAGAATTTACTTTCTCGCCGGCGGGCGCATCGGTCTATCAACTGGGGAGTTACGGAACCGCGATGAAAAAACTCCATGCGTGGGAATTGACGCACTAAGGTTTCGTAGGGAGGCATGACTTTTTTGTTCACCCTATCTACATCTATTAAACTAAAATTAAATAATGATTACCACACCTGAATTCAAAATTCCAGACGATTTTTCCCTCGTTCAAGGCGGACCGCTTTTTCAATTATTCATCCGCAGTCATTTAGCTACCAGCGGGTTAGATTTGCTCAAAAGGCGAATCGTTTTTTTCGTAATTCTGACGTGGCTACCATTGTTATTACTTTCAGCCGTTTCCGGAACATTACTAGACGGTAACATCAATATTCCGTTTCTGTACGATTTGGAGGCACATGTCCGCTTTCTAGTGGCTTTACCGTTGTTGTTGGTCGCTGAAATAATCGTTCATCAGCGGATGAAACCCGTTATTCAACAATTTATTGACCGACGTATTATCACTGTAGAAACCAGAGCTAATTTTGATGCATGTATCGCTTCCACGCTCCGCTTACGTAATTCAATCTGGATTGAGATCATGCTGATTTTATGCGTACTAAGCTATCATTTTGTATGGTCTGAATTGACAACCGTGGACACCACTATTTGGTATGCAAACGGTGTAGCATCGCAACGGCAACTGAGTTTAGCTGGATTCTGGCTTGTTTATATCAGTTTACCGGTGTTTCAATTCATGATGTTTCGTTGGTTGTTCAGAATTATCCTGTGGTTGAGATTTCTATGGCAGGTTTCGCGCCTGGAACTTTATCTGGTGCCAACACATCCAGATAAAGCGGGTGGACTGGGTTTTCTCTCAGCGAGTGCTGCCGCATTCATGCCGATGATTTTCGCTTTAGGCAGCCTGCTATCGGCAATGATTGGTGAACGAATTTTATATGAAGAGGCGAAGCTATTAGACTTCAAGCCAGAAATTGTCGCCTCTCTAGTGTTTATTTTGTTGCTTATTCTTGGCCCCTTATGTGTATTCTCAGGACATCTTGCCCGAACCAAGCGTGAAGGATCAATGCGTTACGGTAGTTTGGCAAGCCAGTATGTCATAGAATTTGAAAGAAAATGGCTACGAGGTGGTGCGGCTCAAGATGAAGCCTTCGTTGGTAGCGGCGACATTCAGTCCCTGGCTGATTTGAATAATAGTATCGAAACAATACGCACGATGCGAATATTTCCGTTCGGCAAAGAAACGGTCGTACAAATTGCGGCGACCCTACTTTTGCCTTTGTTACCGCTAGGATTGACCATGATTTCATTGGAAGATTTAATCAAGAAGCTCATCGGAATTTTGTTATAAACCATTTTAATGATATGAGTGAAGCTCATGAAACATAAATATGCTAAACATACCAATAACAAGACTGCTCAGATTACCGTAGACCAGCGTTCCAGAGCAGATCGTAAGGCAGACGGGAAAGCGATGCGGCTTGCTGTACCCTTAGCAAGCCACGGCGTTTGGCAAGCGCCACAAGATCGCCGTGATCCGATCGAGTTGTTAATTGAATCTGGTATCGGTCGCGTACCCGAATTGTTACCGATTCGTTATGGCAGAATGTTGCAATCACCGTTCACTTTTTACAGAGGTGCGGCGGCAATTATGGCCGCTGATTTGGCAGATTTACCAAAAACAGGTATTCATGTACAAGCCTGCGGCGATTGTCACTTACTCAACTTCGGTGGTTTCGGGACGCCAGAACGGCGGCTTATTTTTGCTATCAACGACTTCGATGAAACCCTACCCGCCCCTTGGGAGTGGGACATCAAGCGTCTTACGACCAGCTTCGTGGTGGCAAGTCGGCACAACGGTTTTACCGCTAACGAAATCCGTGAAGCAACACAAATTTGTGTACGAAGTTACCGAGAGCATATCCGCGAATTTTCTAAAATGAACGCACTCGAGGTATGGTACTTCAGCATCGACGCGGAGAAATTAATTGATACTATTGAGGATACCAACACTAAGCAGAGATTCAAAAAGCGTGTCACCAAAGCCAGAGACCGCGATGTGATGGATGAAGATTTTCCCGAACTAGTCACATTCGAGGATGGTCGCCACCGTATTCGCGATAAGCCGCCACTGATTTACCATAATCAAACCGAAGAAGCCGCTATCATAGAAGCACGCGTACGTGATGGTTTTGAGCGTTATCGCGCTACATTGGCTGATGATAGACGGGTATTACTTGATCGTTATGAATTAAAAGACATCGCCATGAAAGTGGTCGGCGTCGGCAGTGTCGGTACCCGCTGTAGCATTGTACTCTTGATGGGGGGCGCAGAAGAGCCGCTATTTTTACAAGTCAAAGAAGCGCGTAATTCAGTGTTGGAACCTTATGCCGGGAACAGTGCCTACTCAAATCGGGGACAACGTGTGGTGATGGGGCAGCGGCTGATGCTATCAGCAAGCGATATTTTTCTCGGCTGGGTAGAGGGTGAGTATGGCAACCATTTCTATATTCGGCAAATGCGCGACATGAAAATCAAGCCGCTGGTCGAACTCTTCACCCCCTCTACGATGAATCAATATGCCGAACTGTGCGGATGGACATTAGCTCACGCGCATGCCCGTTCTGGTGATGCCGCAAAAATCGCTGGCTATCTAGGCAAAAATGAAGATTTTGATGAAGCGTTAACTGATTTCGCCGAAGCGTATGCTGATCAGAACGAACGGGATTACAAGGCTCTAAAAAGTGCAGTGCAGAAAGGACAATTAGAGGTTTATATTGAAAGTTGATGCGAATAATGATGTGCGGATTCAACTCCGAAGTGCAATCCTAGTTTTCATGTGGCCTTCGGCAAAAATTCTACAAAAAAGACCGAATGAGGTGTTTTATGTTAAGTGTTTTCCGTGGTCGATGGTTAAGTTTTTTCATCACCTCATCGAGTAGGGGTCGACATATATGTTCGTTAGAATGACAATCTAATATTCCATCGGAATTAAGTATTTTAGTGTCATTTAACCGGTTAATTAAAATTAGTGAACCCCCTGCTATGCCGAGGGTGATTTAACTTTTTAACCCTATCCTTAAAACGGCCTTAACGTAAATGCTGTCGGGTCGGTGATAATCTCATTCGGTCTGCGATTGGCAATTTGCACAAATTGCTCCGCCCAACGATCCATAATACCTTTAGCGGGACCGTACCAAGTTAGCCGCGTCAAGTCGAGTGGACCAGCATCTTGCATATCACGATCGGCAAAGGTAGCAATCACTTCACCCGTATCGACATCACGTAAGCGTCCTTCAAATGCGGCCCGACGCTGATTGACGGCACCCGCAGCAGTTCCGGTTCCTGGAGGACCTGCCCAACTCATCGCATGCAACACCGATTGAGAGGGATCGACTTCTATTAAGGCGAGTTCCATACGCAAAGCTGGCGCATTATGTTGCTGTTCAATTTCAATGACAGAAAAGCGTTGCTTCGGATCCTCCTTAAATTTTTTCACTACTTGATCATGAAAATATACGGCCAATTCGCCAATATCCTTTTTAACATTGCCGATCAAATTGGCTGAACTCAACTTGTGCATCCAATCCATTTCCTGCATATAGTCGGTATTAACTGGAGCGACAATCAGTTCACGATATTGACTCTTTTCAAAGCCGGGTTTGATCCATACTTTTTGAAACGGCAAATCACTCCGTTTGCGTTGAAGTTCAGGACGTTCAATGAAACCGGCATCAGGAGCTGGTTCAACCACTTCAGCCTTGAGATCGTTGGAGTTGTTCTGCGCAGTGCTGCAACCAGTCATCATTACAATCGACACGAGGCAAGTGGTGAGAAATCTAGACTTATACATATGTAGTTTCCTTTAGTTGACATTAAATTGGGCGATCGACGAACTGCTGTCTTAAAACTTGGCAATCAGGTCGATTTAGCTTTGAATCTCCGATAACTATGCATTCTAGTGTGAAAATTGTTGAAATGATAGACGACGACATGGCTTTGCGTATTGCGGAGATGAATAGGGAGATCAAAATTGATCACCAAAACGGTATTGCCAGAGGATGCCCATCGCATCAAAATCGGTGCCGGCACTCGTGGAAACACCGGTATTAAAATACATTTTAATCGATTGATAACGGCTAAGAGGCAAGGCCAATGTAACGCCGACGCGAGTATTTTGTTGTAAATCGCTATTTCTTACACCATCGACATGAGTTCGGCCACCCGTATAATACGTGCTACCGGCCGATGCCCAAATTCCGTAGGGTAAACTGTAGATCAGATGGCTCTGCACGGAATAGATGGGGGCTTGTTCGCGAACCTCGCCCCCCAAAAAATCCTCGTTATCCGTGTAAAAACGCACCCCACCTGCCAATTCGAACGTGAGAGGTCCCCAACGTTTGGATATACCAAGTTCCGGTTTCACCGACCAACGATTAGTGCCGAGATTTAGTAATTTATTCGGATCATATTGGCCACCCGGCGCTGTTACACTCAACGTAAAGCCGATTATGATATCTTGCTGATACTTGGGAAATTCCTCCATTGAAAGCGCCGGTGCACCGAACAGATTAATCGAGAACTGAAAGCGTGGATCGATGAAGCCGGAAATTTCGCGATCATGGAATTGCCCCTTTGCGGTAGCACTACCGGAAGCCCAGCCATAGGGTAGAACAATATTGAATTTAGCAGACTTTCCCCAAAGCCCCAGGCTTCGCGCATAAGCCAGAGTTGCCGAATCAACCTCAACCCGAGCATCTTTCACAGGTAACGCGGGATCGGTCGCTACACCGCCTTGAGTTCGACCGTAGCCCATAATCAAGAAATTCATGCCAACCGGTGTGTTGGCGTAGGAGCGTGGTTCCAAATCCTGGGCACGAATATCAGACGCAATTACAGTCATCGACAATGTAATAACACCAAGACAGTTAGAAGCTTTAAATCGTACTCTCATACGTCGGTGAAAATCCAAGCTGATGAAAATTTGTGAGGTGTGTGAGAGTAATTTTAATACGGGAACGGAACCACCATCAACCCCATGAACCCTTTCCGCTTGAATCACCTGAAATCTTCCCGTTGAACAAGATCCAAACAGGAAAAATTTCAGGTTGTAAAAGTAAGGGTTATTGCGGAGGGGCAACCGGCATATAAATTACGCCATTATTACCATAGGCTTCGGTATACCATGAGGTGCCACATTGATAATAGGTAACGCCTTTCACCACTTTCATATTAGGCGTGCAAGGCAAACCACCGTTACCTGAAGGTGGCGGCGCTGTTACCACTGTAGTCGTTGAACTCGATTGTGAAGAGTTATTATCGCCAGCTGCATACCCCGCTACAGCACCAATCGCTGCAGCGCCAACCGCAACAGCAGCCACCTCACCATCATCCCAGTTACTGCTGTTATTGTTGTAATAGCCTGCAGGAGGTGGCGGTGGCGGGTAATAACGACCACCCGCGGGCGGCGGATAGTAGCCATTAGTTCCATTATATTGTTGAGCAGTTTGATTGCGCGTTTGAACGTTTTGATTCGAGTAATTCTGCCGCTGTGATTGATTTTGAGTACTGGTCGTTTGCCGTTGTTCCTGACTCTCCACTGAATAATCCTGACGCTGAGCTTGATTGGCTGTCGACGTGGATTGACGACTTTGTTGGGTTGCAGCCTTATTCGCAGAAGCGGTTTGTGCCGTTGCATTACGGTCTGCTGAAACCGACTGCGCCGTCTGAGAACGATTCGTTGATCCTGTTTGTGCGGCTTGCGACCGACTCGACGCTGTTGATGCTGCCGCTGCCGAATTACCAGCACTCATCGAACCACTTCGCGCAGCACCGGACGAAAAACTGCCACTTGCTGCTGCGCCGCCACGAGAAAACCCACCAGCACCTCCGCCTCCGCCACCACCAAAACCGCGAGCATCAACGTCGGACATCGCGCCGGTCAGAATTATCAATGAGGCAGTCATTGCCGATACGATCAAATTAAGTTTTAGTTTCATTGTTTTTCTCCGGCTTGCTCTGAATTACCCGCTCCGACAGGCGTAAAGCTATCTAATTGTGCCGCAAAAGCAATTTTCCGGGTGGCTTCAGGTGGCGTGAATGCAAACAAGGCGTCGTTGACTTCCGGCTGCAAATTCCAATCAGAAAATTGCGCCCTAAATTGTGGTTGGCCATCGGCAAACTTATAGGTCATCACAATGCGTAATGGTAAGGGTTGTGTTCCTTCTTGAATCCAGACCTGATAATCGACACTATCGGTGCGACCAGCCAAATGATGACATGGTACGCCGTGAATTGCGGTCTTTTCGACATAGGCCAAGGCTTGCGTGCGACTTTCAATCTCTGCCGGAAAGCGGCTGATCAACAGTGCCGCTAAGGGCAGGCGCATATGCAGATCTTTTAACAAATAAACAATCGCTGCATCAAGACCGCCCGGTTTTGGGATTTGGGCATAGACTTTTTGGGAGGGATTAAAGACTGTCATATCCTTACCATCATAGAGAAAGACATGCTTATCGGCATTACTCTCTTCTAATTCCACCCGTAAACCATTCGGTCGACTGACGGTAATCTTACGCGTTTCGGCAAACTCGATCTTTTCACCTGAGGCTTGCAAAGTATCGTAACTGTCATGCATGTTGACGGTATATTTTGGCAGTTTGGCCAGATAATTGGCCATGCGCATCAAAACGTCCTTGGCTTCGGTGGGTTCAGGGCCAGCGGCTTGAGGAATCGCAACTTGTGGCGCAGGTTTCGGCGCCTCAGTGACGACCTGATTTTCGGCACAGCCGGAAAGCAAGGCAAGCGTGATCAGGCAAAGCGAAGTATGCATGCCGGTTGATAGGGTATTTCTCATGAGTCACCTCCTAAAGGTGATGGCGGTAAAAACGGTTTGTTCATTGATATTCTCCTTGGTTATTATTATTTGGGTGTGCATAATCAAACGCTCACATCTAACTTATTTTACTTGAATGATTACTTTTTCAATTGTACCAGTAAAGCGAGTATTGCTGCCCTCACCGATCCCAGCGACTACCGGGGTAGCTTCATCAATGCCTACATCAGCCGTCTCATCGGCGGAGAAAATCATCGGTTGAGTTTTTTCGATGCGACCTTCCGCGAGTTTACGACCATCAAGCGACAGCGTCCCCATCCCCCCTTTACCGGGCCCACCACCATCGTAAGCAAAATCAAAGACTAACTTAGATTTACCTTTAGGCAGAGCTTCTTGGCTACTCACAGTGTAGTTAGCTAAACCCAGAAAGTTATATGTGTAGGTAGGTTTACCCTCTTTGAGATACAAAGTCCAGCCACCGAAGCGTCCACCCTGAGCAATAATTACCCCATTGGCACCGTTTTCGGGGATGTCCAATTCGGCAGTGATAGTCATCGAACGATTTTTAATATTGAGAAACACGTTCTCCTGCATACCGGTCATGCCTTGAGCCAGAGTCAAGGACGTACGGTCGCCCATTATGTCAGGCCGTCCTGCCAATTTAGCATTAACGCGTTCAATACCCCGATCGTCGATGGGCAAAACCTTATACTTCTTTGCTTCGCTCATGAACAATTTCTGCAACTCGGCCAGCTTTTTAGGATCATCGTTAGCCAAATCGTTACTCAAGCTGAAATCTTGACGCACATTGAATAATTCCCATACATCCTCATTCAACGGATGACGTGGCTGATATTCCCAAGCAGCTCTATGCACCGTACCGGCTAACCAACCATCATGATAAATCGCACGGTTACCGAAGATTTCAAAATACTGTGTTAAGTGGCGATCTTTAGCCTGAGCATCATTGAAACTATAGAGAAGACTGACGCCTTCGATCGGCGTTTGTGGGGTGCCGTTGACGATCTTCGGTTCCGGCAAATGCGCGGCTTCCAAAATTGTGGGTGCAATATCAATCACATGATGAAACTGACTACGCAGCTCGTTTTTCGCCTGAATACCTTTCGGCCAGCGAATCACCATACCGTTACGGGTGCCACCGAAATTTGAGGCGACTTGCTTGGTCCACATAAACGGTGCATCAAAAGCCACCGCCCAGCCGGCTGCCATATGCGGATAAGTTTCCGGATTACCCCATTGATCCAGGTGCTTCAATTGGTCTTCAACGGTTTCCTTAACGCCATTGAAATAGGTCATTTCATTGAACATACCGTTCATGCCACCTTCGGCACTCGCGCCATTATCACCGGCAATATATATAAAAAGGGTGTTATCCAGTTCACCAAGATCTTGGAGTGCATTCACCAGACGACCGATTTCATGGTCGGTATGTTCGGCAAAACCTGCGAACACTTCAACTTGCCGCGTAAATAGACGCTGTTCGTCAGCGCTGAGTTTGTCCCAATCTTTAATCGCTTCGGGTTTTCCGGCGAGTTTGGTATCTTTCGGAATCACCCCTTGTTCGATTTGGCGTTGCAGGGTTGCTTCACGCAATTTATCCCAGCCCTGATCGAATTTCCCTTTGTATTTGTCAGCCCATTCTTTCGGAACGTGATGCGGTGCATGTGTTGCGCCCGGTGCATAATAGACAAAAAACGGTTTATCGGGCGTTAATGCTTGCTGATAACGAACCCAGGCTATCGCTTGGTTAGTCATGTCGGTGGTAAAGTGATAATTCGGATCATGCGGTGGCTCGACTTTGGTTACGCCATCGAAAATGAACGGCGCCCATTGATTGGTTTCCCCACCCAAGAAACCGTAAAATTTGTCGAAGCCCTGTAAGGTCGGCCAACGGGCAAACGGACCGGAAACACTGGTTTCCCAGGAGGCGGTTTCATGCCACTTACCGAATGCGCCGGTGCTATAACCATTTAAACGCAGCATTTCAGCTAAGGGCGCGACACTGTTTGGTAATACTCCGGTATTACCAGGAAACGCTGTCGCAGTTTCCATGATCGAGCCCGTATTGCCGGTATGATGATTGCGACCGGTCTTCAACGCTTGTCGGGTAGGCGAACACAGCGCGGTGGTGTGAAAATTGTTATAACGTAAACCTTCCTGCGCTAATCGATCTAAAGTAGGCATTTCAATAGGGCCGCCAAAGGTTTTAGTCGTACCAAAGCCCATGTCGTCAAGTAGTACAATCACCACATTCGGCGCCGCAGCGGGTGCTTTGACTTCAAAACGAGGCGGGGCTTTGGCATTACGGGCATCTAACTCGTTACTTAGGACAACTTTAGGCTCCTTAATTGGTAGCACTGTGCGATCAAAACCTTCGCTGGGGTTAGGTTTGGATTTACTTTGCGAGTTAGCGACAGGAGCATGAAACAACATCAAACTAACCAAACTTATAACGATCACTAAATGCTTTTTCATGTTTTGTCCTTCATGTTTATAAAACCTGATAAGTTGATGATTATGCTATGGCAAAAACTGAAACTAAAGCTTGATACCGTCATGACTCTAGCTATTTAAATAATAATCAACTAATTAGCGCTTTTCAACTAATTTTGAATTTGGTGCTTTCGATACGCTGATGAGCTTACTAGCCTGATCAAACGCTCACTTCTGCATCGAACTTATTTCACTAGCTTGGTCTTTTCGATACAGTCATCAACCAACAACTCAAAATAGTAGATTCATGCGAAGACTTGCCTCTAACGTAGTGTCCATATCCTGCAATTCATTGCTGTTATTCAGTTCTTTGTTCATACCCGACTTAATAATCTGAAGATTGGGGCTCACATTCAACCAGGGCGTGATTGCAGCTGTGTAATACATCTCGATAGCATCTTCATGATCCAGTCCAAGAGCTAGTTTGTCACGCAGTAACGGCATAAATTGATCACTAAACTGGGTACGCGCCCAACCAATACCAAAGCTATCATGAGTTCGTCCAGAAAATACCCCTTTACCACCTATCCCCATCATATAACTGTATTGAACAGGATTAGGATTGCCATCGGTAGCGCCAAAACTAAAGAAAAGACCGATACCACGTTTCTCATCGGCATCGGGTTGCCAAAGATATTGATCAAAGCTATAAACGACAGCCCAGGTGTTGCTCTTTTTATTAGCGGGTTTGACTGGAGCGATCAACTGTGGAAAATACTTATTGAGAATTCGCTCAAGTCGTGGTCCCGGATTTCCAAGAATCGGGTAGCGCTCTTGCAAAAGCGCGCGTTTCAGGTTTTCTGGATCTTGATCAAGAGAAAAACGAGTCTTATCACTCCATAACCCGGTTACACCCTGATGGCCTACTAGCCCAAAAGGCTTAATATTGAAATGTGCCGCACTCAACACCGTAACGCCATTTTCAAAGGCTTTGCTAATATTATTTTCCATCGGTGTACCGCTGGCATCCAGAGCTAGGGCCATCAGGGTAATATCTGGCGTCGGCAGCCCTAAAATCCCGCCGCCGTATGCTGAAATCGGCGCCATAGCGAAGGCCGCGGATATATTCAGTGCCGTGTTCATGAACTGGGTGCGATAGTCTCCATAAAACTCGGCGGGAGTAAACTCAAACAGGTTGATTTTTCCCATCGTTACGCCGACCTGATGACTCAAAAATTGCGTGAATGTAGCCTGCATTAGCCCGCTGCTCGCTTGGTCAAACTCGGGATACAGTGAAGCTACATTGTTTGGCACAATGGCTCCCACTTGGTCATATAAAGTATTGCCAAAGCTGGAAACTCCTTCAAACTTGAAGAAACCGCCCGGCCAAAGGCCCAGTTTGTCAGTATCGATATTCAATGTGTAATCGACGTTACCCCAGAATTCGGCACCGGTTTCTTTGCCGCCGGTGATGACGCCACCGGGCATTAATAACATGTTGGCATCCAGTTCAACGCCTTTCTTGGCCATTTTATCTCTAACGCCACCCCAATCGCCGGTCAATCGCTGTCGCGTAGTCAAGTCGCCGCCCCAGGTTTCTGGAACTTCAACAGGACCGAGTGCGTTGGCGGATGAACCCAAGCCCAGCAGCAGAAGTGAGCTAAGCAATCTGAATGAAATACTTTTAAGTCTAATGTGAAGTGTTAAATTCATATATATTTCCTATTGTTACAAAATAATCTTTTCTTGTTGATTCTTATGCCAAGCTATCGTTAAAAATATACCATGCTTTCCAGTCATAAAATTCCGTAGTTTACTGTGTAATTATTACCAAGAGTTAGAACTAAAAAGCTATTAACCAACACTGATGCCTAAAGTAAGTCTGTTATATTCACCGATCAGACCGACTACGGAAAACTGCGGCCAAATCTTGTCTTTTCCAAGTACAAGTCCCCACTCCTTGATCGCGAAAAATGGGATATAACCACGAAAGCAACCAAACTGTTGGCAAGCAAATCATGCGACCATTATCTCGGATAACTCAATCGACCTGCCAAGACTTTACCCCTCATCCCAGAGCCTTTTTAGCTTATGCTCTACGATCATGAAAACAGCGTCAAAGAGACTGATGTAGCTAGATTCAAAATGAAAGAGTTTGAAATCAAATAAGAAACACTATAATAGAGAGGTCCTGACCTTGCAACTATGATAAATAGCAATATTCACAACATTTTATAAATTCTTGTCGCTGGAATTAATCTAGGAAAAGTGATATGACAACAATTGTTTTTTTGCCAAAGTCTCAACAGCGTTTGACAGATCTTTTAAAATTTATACTACTTTCAATGAGTGTCATGATTCTGGTGGGATGTACATCCCCTGTAGGTATTAATCGACTCGATATTCAGGAAAGTTATCAACAGAACACAATCAGCGCACTTTCGTCAGCGCAACCCTCTGAGGCGTCTAAAATGGTATTAAGACGCCATGGGTTGATGGATCGTTTTGAATCCGAACCGGCGCAGGTGCTTGCCGAATTGCACATCAGTTTAAAAGACTCCGGTGATGAATCACAACTTTTCGCATTGGCAGAGCTATCTTTTCTACACGGACAACAAACCAATGATTCCGCGTATTTTCTGGCTTCGGCAGTTTACGCCTGGGCGCTTTTGTTTCCGGACGACACGGCGCTTAGACTGAAAGCCTCCGACCCCCGATTTCGACTTGCCTATGATCTATACAATAATGGACTAATCGAGGGCTTGGCTGACTCAGAACCGGGTGATGACGATGAAACTGTCGTAAAGCTCGAATCCGGCGACTATAAACTGCCCTTTGGAACCTTGCACATCACCCTAGATAAAGCAGGCTTACTCTGGAGTGGTTATCAATTGGAACGATTTGTCGCCACCAATTCGATGCAGGTTCGGGGGTTACGAAACCGTTATCGCACTTCAGGACTGGGAGCCGCCTTAGCCGCTAGCATTGCTAAAGGTCCTGCGTCAGGCAACGTTCTCGGATCAGATCGAATCGCACCAAGAATGAAAGTCCCCATCAGCGCTATACTGCTTTTTGATCAGGCACGAAGCCAGCTCCAGAGCGGCAAACTCACCGGAAAGCTTGAAGTCTTGGCGACTGACCAAGCCAAAACAGTGACTATTGAAGATCAGCCTCAGGTCATTGAATCCGATCCCACCGCAGCCATTGCTTATCAACTCAATAATAGTCCAATGTACATGATGGAACTCACTAGTTTCCTAGGCACTGGGCTTTTTAGCGGCATGATCCCCAAAGATCGAACTCAGGATGGTTTATTTACGCTGTACCCCTACCAACCTGGAAAAATTCCGGTGGTTCTGGTGCATGGTACCGCTTCAAGTCCGGCACGCTGGGCCGAAATGATCAACGAACTGGAAGGTGATCGGCGAATTCGGTCAAAATACCAAATTTGGGTGTTTTTTTACGATTCCGGCAATCCGATACCTTATTCGGCCGGTCGTTTGCGCGGCGCCTTGACCAACGCCATGCATGAATTTGACCCTGAGGGTAAAGATCCCGCCTTGCAGAAAATGGTGGTTATCGGCCATAGCCAGGGCGGCTTGCTGACTAAATTGACCGCGGTCGATAGCGGTAACCGTTTATGGGAGCTAATCAGCAAAAAACCCTTCGATCAAATCACAGTCAGTACCGAAACCCATGAACTTTTAGAGCGCTCTCTGTTTTTTAAACCTTTACCCTTCGTCAAGCGCGTGGTATTCATTTCCACGCCGCATCACGGCGCAATGCTCGCCGCCAAGCAGTGGATAACAGGTCTTGCCGCAAAGATGGTCACCTTGCCTCAAACGATGTTAAGGGGCATAGCGCAAGCCGCGACCGCCACCGGAGATGAGAAACTCACAGCAATTTTGCGTAGACCGCCAACATCGATTGATAACATGAATCCCAATAATCCTGGCCTCCAATTGCTCGCCTCATTGCAGGTTTCACCCGAAATAACGGCGCACTCCATTATTGCCGTTGAAGGCGATGGGCCGAAAGAAGAAGGCGATGACGGTGTAGTGGCTTATCAAAGCGCCCATATTGATGAGGCAAAATCCGAAAAAATCGTCCGCTGGAATCATTCTTGCCAAGATCAGCCTGAAGCGATTGAGGAAGTTCGCCGGATTCTTCTGGAGCATTTGAGAGAAAAGAAGTAAGCATAATGTTGCCGTGAATCTGGTGAGGAGTTTTTTCACGGCCAAGGTCAATAGCAGATAATGCAGTCCAATTTGATAAGCTGCCCCGAATCGGCGGCTTATCAAATTGGACTGCATAAAACTGATCCAGAGCAAAACTACGGTGAACGTTGAGCCATGCCTAGCGAATTTCGTCACGAATTTGTTCGAATTAGTAAGTTAACAACAGTCATTTTTCTCTATTCTGAGAAGTATCTGTCTGAGAACTCACCATCGCATTTTGACCCGGCAAGTTTTCGATATAAAAAGTTTGCGTAGGAAAGGCGAATTTCACGTCGACTGTTTCTGCTAACCGCAAAATATCGATCAGAATTTGCTGTTTTACATTTAGCTCAGTCGCGGAATCCGATACCTTTATAAAGAAATCTAGCAGAATATCGATGCTGTTAGCGCCGAGATTATTGAGCACTACCCGAATGTTATCTTTACGCGTGTCCGGATGAACTTCAAGCATGTGTCTGATTTGTTGAATAAACGCCTCGATTTTCTCAATCGGTGTGTCATAGGTCAAATTAAGAACGGTTTTTAACTGCCGGTACTGTCGCAATGCCATATTGTCTACAATGCTGTTGACAAGCTGGCTACTCGGTATAGTCACCAGGGAATTATGCGAAGTGCGAATTCGCGTGCTACGGAAGCCTACATTCTCCACGATGCCTTCAACATCTTTCAATTTGATTGAATCACCCACCCCGAACGGCTTTTCGAACATGATGATCAGAGAGCCCAGTAAATTGGCAAGCGTTTGTTGCGCGGCCAAAGCAACGGCCAGACCGCCGACCCCGAGACCTGCCAAAACCGAATACGCAGGTAGACCTACTCGGTCAGCGCCGGTGACAATGATTAAAATTGAAGCCACCACCGTCAAAAGCCGCATGACCAAACGGATCAACTGGCTGTCAATACTGCCTATTTGTAGCTTTTCCATTTCACTGAGGCTTGAAGCAGCAGCGCCACCGAACACCCACACGGCCCAGGTTAATGCGAGATAAAATACAGTCCACATCGATAAGGTCAGAACCTGGTAGATAGGAGCCGAAACCCGCAAAATTTCGGCGAGAATAAATACCAGTATAGGCATAACGATAACTAGGCTGATGGGACGTAGCAGATCAAGCCATTGCCCGGTAATCGTGGTCTGATGATCCATGCGGCGACTGATGCGAAAACATGAATGAAGAACCCAGAAGCCGGCGCCTAAGATCACCACAACACCGCACCAGCGCCATAGTGGTTGATCTAAAAACACTGCACGTATTCGATGCCTAGGGGTATCGACCATCCACTTGGATGGCACTATTTGATGCAATACAATTGCAATCCCGACAGGACTATAGGAAGCGAAGTCGTACCACCCTACCGAAGCACCGGCCTTATAGGGAAGTTCTTTGACCCTCTCATAAAATTCCGGTATTCGACTCACGGTTTCCGAAGAGAATAGGTATTCCCCAGCTCTTGGTCCTGATTCGATCCGGCGTATCCGAATTTCGGAATTCGGATAAGTCCAGGTCTTAAATTCGGCTTTTGCCATCGCTTCGGCATCGGGTATCGACGCAACAGGCGGCAGATCGATGCGATCGAGTATCTCTTTCAATTGGACCGCCAACCGGCGAGCAGACTCGTGGCGCATGGATGGCGGCACTTGGCTTAAATCCAAACTCCGTTGAGCCGCTTCCTGATAATGAAAACTATCGCGCATAGCAGTCACTTCTTCCGCGGACAAGTAAAGTCTTTGTGTATCAAGATAAGTATTAACGAGGCCTGCACCCGTCGCATAACCTTTGTCCATGAATTCGATAAAGTCTAGCAGCGTGGTCCGTGGACTGGAGGTGTCGATTGGCTTTAGCGGATTTTCCGGAGTAGCATTCGCCGGAATGTTCCAAAGAAACAGTATGCTTAGCACAATAATAAACTTGAGCGAGCATAATTTAACGCTCAACATTGTTGAATGAATATTGGTCATGATTGATTGTTAGGAGGTAAGTAAAAAAATGCCCAACCATCAACGTACTGGAATCGTTAACGTTGGACCTGTCGATTTGGCGGTACTAGCCTGCAAACGAAATAATTGCATTATAAAGCGTAATTGTTGATTTTGATTCAAGATCATTAACCGCCAGACAGGGCAATCGCGCAATGTCGCCCCACCTTACCAAAGATTAATTCAAAGCGGCTATCATCGTTGACTAGCGCTTACGTATACTTTGCTTTGAAGAACCGATAAACAAGTATTTCTCGGTGCTTCACTTTCATAGATTTCTATAAATTTCAGTAAACCTTCTGCTTGTATGAGAATCGCTCGTTTAAAATGAAAAATTTTAAAATGCTATTCTCGGACAATCTGAGTGTCTTCGTTTTGATTTTTAGTTACTCGGGGGGTCAAGCGATTGTCGTGAGTACAACAGAAATTCTCAATGAATTGAACTGCCGGTTTAGGTAGGCCCGATACGTTTGGCTGCGTAATAAGGGGTTTCCAAGATCAAAATCCAAGTAGGAACAATCTATCAGCTTCGATCATTTGTCAAATTCGGGAGAACTTACAGCATTTTAATTTAAATTGATTACATAACTATCAACATCTTCGTCAAAAGCTAAGCAGTCTTCGCATGAATTCTACCGATTTCAGCGGCGTCAAAAATTTTGTCATCCGTAAATATCCCCCGGCAAAGCCGGGG
Organism: Methylococcaceae bacterium; assembly: GCA_947505105.1. Lineage (GTDB taxonomy): Bacteria > Pseudomonadota > Gammaproteobacteria > Methylococcales > Methylomonadaceae > SXIZ01. The sequence continues at coordinate 29,041 of CANNKG010000012.1, forward strand.
GCTTTATACGGTAAACCGCTCAAAGCGGGTTAAATTTGTGCCACCTAAAGGGTGACGGTGTTAAATGATAAGGTCACCATAAACAAAGAAAAGTTGGCCGCATACTGACTTCTTCATGTTTATTCAACTGCCGACTGAAGCTCGATATCCCCCGGTTGCCAGGTCTTATCGAACCAAGGTTCGAGCGGCCCGTAGAGGCGCAGGATCATGAACCACCCTTTGCCGGGAATCGTCTGCACCCAGTTGTTCTCAAACCCTTTCGGCGAACGTGGGCCAAAATAGACATCCACTGACCCGTCTCCATTGGTCTTCAGGGCTTTATTCTGGCTGCTCACGCTCGGAGACTTTTGATCCGTCTGGACCATAGAACGCGTCTGGTTGTCATAGACGATAACCGACCAGAAATCCTTTACCGGTACGTTGGGCGGCAGGCGCATCTTATAGGTCTTTCCGCCGTTGAACGGGTTGCCCTTCGAGTCCTGGACAGCCCACGGATACTGAGACCCTTTGCCTACCATCTTCATTTCCATGGCTGGGGTAACGCCGGTAGCAAAGTAGTAGTACTGAATGTAGCCATCCATGTTGGTCACGCCGGGCGCGCTCTCGAACTTATAGCCGCCGAAGAATGGCAGGCGCCATGCGCGGTCCGAGAAGAAGTAGGCGTCTTTCGAGCGTACCTTGAAGGCGATGGTGCGCGCTGTCACAGCGCCGATATTTGCCGCATCCGAGAGGATCTTTTTCATCCGTTCGTCGGGCGAAAAAGGTTGCCCTTTGACAATGCCGATGGAGGCAAAGAGGCCGAGCGTAGTCGGATCACTGCCTTCTGAGGGCTCTTCCTGGATAACCTTGTTCAACATTTCCCAGAATGCATAGTCGCCGGGAGCGACAAAGTTTGCGGGAACGCCTGAGCCATTGATGAACTTGATCTCTGGGGGATTCTCGGCCTCCGAAAGCTGATAAATCTTCAGGTGATTTTTGACCAACTCAACGCCGGGCTTTGTGGAGCCATCAACCAGGAAGGCGCGAAAGAACAGCCAGTTGCCAAACGTACTCGGCTGCACGACCACATAACCCTCTGGGACCTCGCCCTTGTAGCCGGGTGGCAGAACGAGATACTTGCCACCTTTTCCATGATCCTCACCGGTAATACCGACATCGGCAACCCAGCGATACCAGAAATCGTTCACGCCACCTAAGACTTCGGGCGGAATCTCCACAACCAGCGGACCTTTCTTCGTGTCGAGCCAGATGAAGTTGTAGATGGTGTTGTCGTTCGCCGTGAGTTCCACCGTTCGGGCATCGACAAGATCTTCCCATATGACATCGGTCTGGTTGTCCGGCCCGAACTTGCGGAGCGAGTCGCGCATGCCAGCCTGATTCACGATCGGGATCGCCATGAGATAAGCCTGAAGGGCGCGCGAACGATCAAGATTGTCGTAGATCTTCTCGACGGTGTCTGGCTTGGGATAGCCGTAACTCAGATCCAGGGTGCCGATGGAGCTTTCGATCTTATCCGGCACGGCGACGCCCGGAGCGATGGGTGTCGAGAACGTGAACTGAGAATCAACCGGCGCCTGCCCGAAGGTTCGTCCTGACACAAACAGGACCGTTGCGACCAGCGTTGCGCATATGTAAACTCGATTAATTGACTGCACTGCTTTTCTCCGCTTTTAGTGTGAATCCAAGTTCAACTATTGTACTCCCGCGTGCCGACCCGCGAGGCCCAACGTGATGTATACGACATTTTGTCCTATATCAAAAATTTAATTTGTCGTCTAACAGGTTGTTGAAAAAATCGGTGTACCCACTTCATTATGGTAGATGGGTTGGATACTTATGTACTATATATTGCATATGATGTTCATTTTTCAACAGCCTGCTACGTAATTTTAAAATATTATATTAAACAACTGACTGTAATTATAAATGGATGGCTAAAGACGAGCAAACAAATATCACATCAACCCAGGCAAACGCATTAAAATTTATCCGCAAACAAGGCTTTAGCGCTGAAGTCACTATCCCAAGCAACAAGACGACGTTTTTTGGCCAGACTGAATTCTGACGGTTCGCATTGAAACAAATTTAGCGCTAGATGACGAATGCTGGTCATATACACGGTACATTTTCTTTAAGAATCCGACTGGCATCCTCACGCATCAAGACCTCATCCCACAATTCGCCTCATGAGCCAAAATAGTCTTGTTTGGATTGCCTTCTCAAGCGCCTGCATTAAATTGAGATCGCACCCTCTAGGTTTACGAACTCTGTTCGTTATATTATAAAGAGTTAGTTCCTCGTCTAAGAAACGAGACTTTCTATTCTAGTACTCAGTCAATTTTGTTTTGTCGAGTACTTATAAATACCCCGTTCGTCCTGAGCTTGTCGAAGGATTTGCGGTTCATGGTTCGACAAGCTCACCACGAACAGTTTTTTTTGAACTACACCCGCCATAATTAAATTGACTCAGTACTAGGTACCATTAAATCAAAGAAGGTAAGTATGTCACAGGAAACTAATTCACCACACAAGAAAGGGCTTTTCGATCTCGAGCGCAATTCAGCATTAACAGATGGCGTCTTTGCCATCGTAATTAAGTTATTAGCAATGTAACCACCTATCTTAAACAATTACCAAAAATTCCAAAATTAAAAAATATCTGCAAAAATGGCTGCAACAGCATTTTGTCATTCAGAAGCAACGTACCAACTTGCCGTTCTTTGTCAGTAGTAACATCATTGAATCCCTGTTTAGCAATTTCAAACATATTATCGAACGAAGTACGCAAGCGGACATTAATCGCACGACATTATTGATCCCTGTGCTCTATGGGCAACTAGATAAAACAAAAATGACTCAAGTATTGGATCATGCACACCATAATGACTTAGAAATGCGGGAGAGATAACATCCCCTACACTGTTTGAAATAAACGCCAAGCGTTTTTCGACGATATAGAAAGCAAAAAAGCAGAAAAAAATATAATATAGGTAAATGGACTTATTCGACAGCCTATTCTTGATCTGACTATTCTTCCTGAAGCTTAAATACTTCTCTTTGATACGATTAATTAAAAAATCTAACATAATACATTCGAGCAATTTAGAGTAGGTTTAATAAATTTAACTTATTCAAAAACAGACCTTATATGTCTCTATAATAACGGTTTCAATTTTAAAACGCCTTTTTTTGAGAACGCCTCTATGAATATAATCAAACGAATTGTGAATGCAAACAATAATCGCGATCCGGAGCGACTCGAAAAGAAATACCGCGCGATGCGAACCGATTCTTTTGTTTTTCTGAGAGGAACCTGTCATCTTTTTTACGATCGCTTGCCTAAAAATGGCATTTTTAGATCAGCGCCACTTACATGGTGCTGTGGTGATTTACATCTGCAAAATTTTGGGACATTTAAAGGGGATAATCGACTCGTTTATTTTGATATGAATGATTTTGACGAAGCGGCCTTGGCTCCTGTTAGTTGGGAGTTGTCAAGAATGCTTAGTAGCATTTTAGTTGCCGCTCAAACGCTACATATTTCTCCTAAAGAGGCGAAAATACTCGCTAAACAGTTTCTGGAAAGTTATGTCAAGGCATTATCAAGTGGCAAGGCGCTTTGGGTGGAACGAGAGACCAGCCAGGGCATGATCAAGGAATTATTCGAAAAACTGCAAGACCGTAAACGTAAGAATTTGTTGGATAGTCGTACAGAATTAAAACATGACCAACGCTGTTTCACCTTGGACGGCAAAAAATCATTGCCGATAACAGAGTCGCAGCGCATTCTCATCACACGTTTTATGGAACAGTTCGCAGCTCGTCAATCCGATCCTGAATTTTATAAAGTATTAGATATTGCTCGTCGAATTGCTGGAACGGGTAGCCTCGGTGTTGAACGCTATATTATATTGGTAGAAGGTAAAGGATCTCCTGATCATAATTATTTATTGGATCTGAAACAGACGCGTCCTTCGTCGATTGCGAAACATTTGGAGGCTATCCAGCCTAAATGGATAAATGATGCTGAACGGATTGTCTCTATCCAAAAAAGGATGCAGGCGGTTTCTGACGCTTTTTTATTTCCCGAGGTCATAGAGCATCAATCTTATGTTCTTCAGGCCTTACAACCTTCTGAAGATCGCGTCCCTTTAGAAAAACATCGCGCTCTTGATGATTTAATGACGGTCATTGCAACAATGGGTCAATGTGTGGCTTGGGCACAGTTAAGAAGTACAGGACGTCAAGGTTCCGCGATTGCAGATGAACTGATTGAATTCGCAAACAAAAAGAAATGGCAGCTAAATATATTAGAGGCCTCGTATGATTTGGCTGATCAAGTAAGGGATGATTGGAAAAGCTATTGTAAAGCTTATGATGATAATGCTTTTCAAATCAGTGAATCCTGAGTTTTTTCACCACCTTCAACCCGAAACCAAATTGACTTAATCGTTTCCAGTAACAGTAAGCTAAAAAATCCTGCTATCGCAGATACTGCAAGGTCATTCCAGTGCAATCGACCAAAGTGCAATAGCAATTGAGCTGGAGGCCAAAAAACCGCCGTTGCAAGGAGCGTAATCACGCTGCCAAATAGAATCCAAAGTGAACGATTGGGACTGAGAAACGCACGAATCAAAGAGGCATTAAACGAACGATTGACTAAAATAAGCCCCATGTTCATTAGAACTAGGGATGTAAAAATTAATGCCCGAAAATCTGCTTCAGGCATGCCAAGATGAGCGGCACTAATCAACACTCCTGCCAAGATAGCTAGAACAATCAGACCCTGTAGAACAGCCCAAATAATGCGCTTTGGCAAAAGCAATGGACTAGCTGGATCACGCGGTGGGCGTCTCATGACATCGGGTTCTTCCTGTTCGGCCTCAAAAACCACTGAACAGGCTGGATCGATAACCATTTCCAAAAATGCGATATGAATGGGGGTGAGTATTAGCGGCAAACCCAGCAATAGTGGGAGAACCGCAAGGCCTGCAATCGGGATATGCACGGCAACAATATACTCAATTGCCTTTCGCAAATTGTCGTAAATACGTCGTCCTAGACGAATGGTTAAGACGATTGAGCCAAAATCATCATCAAGTAACACTATTGAGGAAGCTTCTCTCGCGACATCAGTGCCGCGTCCACCCATAGCGATTCCGATGTGGGCTGCCTTGATTGCCGGGGCATCATTTACTCCATCACCAGTCATCGCGACAACCTCCCCATTTGCCTTTAGGCTCTGGACAATGCGTAGTTTTTGATTTGGCTGGATTCGTGCGAATATCGATATCGACTTCACGCTGAGCGCCAGTGCTTCATCGGACATTGCATCGATATTATCGCCATTTAGGACATTGGCAGAATCTAAGCCAGCTTGCAAACCAATAGCTTGCGCTGTTGTAGGATAGTCCCCCGTTATCATCACCACCCTTATCCCGGCAGAGCGGCACTCAGCTACAGCCGCTGGAACATTAGTACGTATTGGGTCAGCAAACCCGATCAAGCCAACGTACTCAAAATTCAAGCCGCGAGGTGTTTCAGGCATTTCACGCTGTTGATCAATATCCGGTATGATAGCTTTGGCGACTCCAAGCACACGAATTCCATCTTTAGACAATCCATCTAATTGTTCCCGAATCTTAGCCAATCGTTCTACAGATAGCTGACAAAGTTCGGCGATGGCTTCAAGGGCACCCTTTGCGAAGGCTATGGCATTATTATCACCTTCTTTGGAGAGTATGTTCGCTACCACAAACAAATCCGGCCTAAGACCATAGGCATGAATTAGCTGGGTGCCTTTGAAATTTTCTTTAGTGGAACCAAGCTGTTTCTCTACAAGCGCGTGAACCGCTATATCCATTGGATCGGTAGGTTCTCGAGGACAAGCGAATAAGGCAGCCTCTAAAACATCTTTTGATTTGTCATCGAGTTTAGCGTTATTGTCTTGATTCCATCGGTCATCATCGCTGCGTAAAGCTACGACCGTCATTCGGTTTTCAGTCAGGGTACCTGTTTTATCAGTGCATAACACCGTAGTGGCACCAAGAGTCTCAATAGCAGAGGCGCGGCGGGTAAGAACCCGCACCTGCGAAATACGCCAAGCCCCCATGGCCATAAAAACAGCCAAGACGAGCGGGAACTCCTCAGGTAACAAAGACATGCCTATTGCGATGCCACCTAGCATGGCATCAAGCCATGAGCCGCGCAGCAAACCAAATAATAAAACGGTTAGCGTCCCTATAAAGGCTCCGATGATAGCAAATGCGCGAACAAAAGCATGGATTTGCTTTTGTAAAAGGGGTTGTTCTGTTTCTATGCTTGAAAGCGCATGTCCAATTTTGCCCATTTCACTTCGAATACCTGTTGCATGGACAAGTGCATGCCCGGTTCCTCTTACAATCAACGTTCCAGCAAAAATATAGGGTAAATCATCACCCCCTGGCTTTGCTGCGACAGCTTGATCTTGCTGGTTAACAATTGTATTTTGAGCTACTTTGCGGACAGGGACAGCTTCGCCAGTGAGTAGTGATTCATCAAGGAGTAGATCATGTGCCGAAATCAAGGTTGCATCCGCTGCAACCCGGTCACCTTCGGAAACCACTATTAAATCATCTCTTACTACTTCCCTGCCAGAAATGAGGATTTTCTTACCATCGCGGATGACCAATGCCCTTGGACTTGCTAAGTTGCGTAGCGCTTCTAATACCCGTTCACTGCGTGATTCCTGAACAATGGTGATGGACACCGAGAGACCCGCAAATAGAAGCAGCAATATTGCCTCAGTCCTATCGCCGAGAAGCAGATAAACGACTCCACCTCCGATCAACAGTATGAACATCGGTTGGCGTAATACCTCAACTAATATTCGAAGAAATCCGCGCTGATCTGTCTTAGGCAGCTCGTTGTAACCTTCTTGTTTAAGTCTTAATTTTGCTACCTCTGAAGTTAATCCAGTAACAGCCCCAATCTCAGAAGGAACTGGTTCAGGTTCACGCGCCTCGCTTGTTTTGGGGTTATCGACAGTTGCTACTGCGGGTTGCGATTTTGAAGAAGTTGGCGATAACTTCGATCCCAACGGCAACATATTCCGCAAGGTGTTATCCCGTGAAATATAGTGATGGTATAGTGCGGCAATAGCATGTAAGCCGATGAGGAAGTAACCCACCGTGCCAAAAGTGGTGTGAATCTCCTTGATTAGTTCTGCTACGGATTTATTTTCATTGATGAGCGCTGGAATTTGCAGCCCGAAAAACGGGATAGACTTGCCTTCAGCACTGAGCATCAACCATCCTGCCAACGGCATTAGGATCATCAGCAGATACAGGATTATTTTTACAAGCAGGGAGGATAGCTTCTGCCATTTATGCAATTCAGGCTCAATTTGAGGGAAAGAGCCTATCAACCAGAACAGCAATCGAAACCACACTAATCCAAAAACAGATAACCCCAACATGTAATGCCAGGTCTTTAACGCTTCCCGGATATCGCTGCCTTTAGGATAAAACCCACGCAACTCAATACATGTATACACAGCAATGAGCAGGAGCAACATCACCCAGTGGAGGCCAATTGTTAAAGCTCCGTATCGGTCTTTGCTATTTCGCCATTGCATCAGTTATATCCAAAAATTTGGTTCATTAATACGAAAATGCATTGAGCCCCCATTGCGGCGAGATATATTGAAAACTTGTCTTGCCTAGATTCTGTCCTCACTTAGCATCTTAATTATTATGACGATCGATACTGGATGTGAATGATAGTCCCCAGGATCGAATATTGGCTGGCATCGTCCTCTCAAAAGGCTTTTGTGCCAAAAGGCTAGTAATTAGCGAGAGTATTTAAATCAAAAATTCCTTTTCAAAATTATAATGTTTTTACAAATCCTTATTCCGTTCGCTAGCAAACATAATCCGATAATAATGAGCCGAGTTGTTTAGGCATATTCAATTTCAAAGCTACTTTATGGACTACCACTCAAGCCGGGACAAATTCAAACGATCATTGCCTGATCCTGTATCATCCTAAAAAGAGCAGTTGAGACCTTAAAATTCCGTTCGCACTGAGTTTATCAAAGGGTTGAACGGGATTTTAATGTCTCACCGTCTGGGTGAACACATAGAAAACCGTCCATGCTTCGACTGGGCTCAGCACGAACGGTTTTCTATACGTTGAACGGCGCTTTTTAGGATCATGAATTAATGACTAAAAAAACCAAACAACACTTACAAAAAGCTGTTCAAAACACCCAAATTGATTTGTAGTATCAGTAAAAAAGGCGACTGCTATGATAATGCAGCGATGGAAAGCTGGAACCACAGCTTTAAAGTCGAAGCGTTTTATGGTGAACGGTTTTTGACACGTTCAGAAGCAAAGGAACAAGTATTCGACTACATCGAAGTAAATTACAATTGCAAAGGGCATCATTCAAAATTAGGTCATGTTAGCCCTGAGGCTTTTGAAGCTAAAAATGTCGCTAAAAGGACTGTTCGTGAGAGCAGGGCAAGATCAGAGACGAATCCAAAAACAATAGCCTATATAATCAAATATATACTTATGGTTTACAGCTAAACTCGAAATTTGAGTTAGATTGGTAGATTAGTTTTATTAATGATACACTTCACCTACCCTTAGACTATGGACTCATGTATGCAACTTGCAATTACGCTCTTAGGTTCCCGATCAAAAAAATTTGTAACCGAAACTTTATTTTCAATTAGTGAATGCCAATGTACTATCCTGGAAATATCCTGTAATCAGCTTGGAAAAGCCATGGCTGCGCATTTGCTAATAGAGGGTAACTGGAATCATATTGCTAAATTCGAAAATTGCTTAGAAGCCATTCAAAAACGTCTTGAAATTCAAACACACACGTTACGTATCGATAAATCCAGCGACGAATCCATGAATGGCATTCCCTACTCATTGGAAATTATCGGCCTGGATCAAGAAAATATTGTTCAAACGATTATTACTTTTTTAGAAAGAAACACCATAGCGATTCAAGAGTTTCATGCCAGTCGCTATCAAGCATCCTACAATCAAAGTCTGATTTTTTCAGGCAAATTCATCGTTATTATTCCAAAGGAATCAGCCTTATTGTCGATCCGTGAGCAATTTCTGGATTTCTGTGATCAATTAAACATCGACGCAATCCTTGAACCTATCAAACGCTAAACCCCCAAACTTTTTCCGTTAGACTATTACTTCAAGTAAATAGCTCATTGCCCTTGCAACGGTTTGGCAACGAATCGAATGCCGATCCCCCTGAAACAAGTATCGCTCACAATAGACTTGCTGTCCCCGCATTCCCCATCCGATAAATACCGTCCCGACTGGCTTTGCGTCTGTTCCGCCACCTGGCCCTGCAATCCCGGTGACCGCTATCGCCCAATCAGCATTGCTGTGAGCTAAAACTCCGGAAACCATTTCCACCGCCGTCTCGTAACTGACTGCACCATACTGCTCCAAGGTGTCCAGATTGACGTTCAACATTTGCTGCTTGGCCTCGTTACTGTAAGTAATAAAAGCTCGGTCAAACCAGGCCGAACTTCCGGCAATCTCGGTCAATGCTGCCGCAATCAAGCCGCCGGTACAGGATTCGGCAACCGCTAACATCATGTCGGCTTGGACAAGGCGACTCCCAAGCTGTTCGGCGAGTTTCACAAGCTCTGTATCCAACAAACTCACCAGGATCTCACCCAATCGCCGATCCGAACGCCCTGCGATAGCGGATCTACCTCAAAGGTTCCAACCGCATAACGCGGCTTTACATCATTTATAGTCAAGACCCCTGCCGGACGTTTGTCATGATCCAAATAATGTCGATTACCTTCCAGCTTAAATTCATCGCTTGCGTCGGTATAGATAATAAGTTGATCACCCGCGCGCACATTGTCCTGAGCGCCGGCATCAATATAAATTTTGTTTTTCTCAATTTTATTAATGCGGGTCGCGAACGGATAACACGCTAAGGAGCGCCGAATGTCCTGACTGGCCAAGGTAATAATTTTGGAAATTTTCTCTCCGGTCGGCGTGGCGTTAAATCGCTCACTGCCAACGGTATAGGTGGGAGGCAGCCAAACATCACCTTCCACAGCGTCAGTATAGCGATACTGAAACAACAGCGCCCCCGTGAAACCGTCATGCAAATAGACGTCAATCCCGATACCGCGTCTGGACCAAAAATCCCGATAGAAACTATTGAACATTGCCGTAGGACCGCTGCCACGGATGTAATCGCCCGACTCGATTTGTAAATCTCGAATCACCCCCGAAAGCACAATTTGAGCGCCATTATTATTGGCAAGCTGCATTACTCCGGACACTTGATAAGGTGCATCATCATAAAACTCAGGCGCAAGACGCGGTTGGCCATATAAAGAAACATGCGTGGCATTGAATCCGATGAATTCTTTGCTCTCCATCAGCTGATTATTGATTTCTCGTGGAATGCCGCCCGCCAAATCTTGGGTTTCTGCACCGCTGACCTGACTCTGTTCGGCCAATGGAAAGGCCGTAGCGAGGATACGTTTACGATAATGCGGAACGCAAGTGCTATTGGTCGACAGGCTGATTTGCGCGCGAACATAATAAACATTATCCAAGGCCCATTCGTTAAGAATCTGCGTATGGGTCACCTGGGCCGCGGCGTGGAAAGAGACGGCATCGCTTTGAATAACGCTCTGATTGAGCATGGTTTGACTCGTCACCTCAGCCCCCGCCTGAATCGAGGCCTGCCTGATCGCATCCTGCAGCGCAAGTTGTTTAGCGAGAAGTTTTTTACCTTTTTCGATCGGCGCCTGACCTTCAGTCACCACCACTTTGACAGGAGGCTTCGGCGACGGCTTAACCTCTTTAGAGCCAAACGAGCAAGCCTGCAGTAATACTAATACCAGCAAGATTCCGCCGCGCCAGATTTTAAGAGTCATGACCCGGCACGCTTACCCAATCGATTTTAATAGCAATTGTAACAATAACCATAAGGGAGATAGGTCGAAGAATATCCATAATACGGCAATACCGGATCACCGGCTCGATAAACCCACCCCACCGGTTGCCGATACGTCGGCGCAGCGCGGGAGGGTGTCAGCCCACTTTCAAGAGTCAAACTACTGAAACAGCCCTGTAGCGATAACACCAACAGGATCGTACCCAAAATTTTTCGCTTCATGATCAATACTCCAAAACTAAAGCTCCGATCCGCAAAACCGGCCGCAACAAACAAACCCTAAATTGCATCCCGCTCGCTAATAGGGCCGAATAAAGCCATGTACTTCAGGATAGCGATAACAATCAAGACTATGACAAGAGGCGCCCACGAGCATAGGCGGCATCTCCACAAGTTCCGGTTGCACAGCGGCTATCGGCGCTCCCACGCTAGCACTCAGACAGCTATTAAGATGTGCTTCGGAAGCACCGAAACATTCATAAAACTGCGGCGTTAAATCAACTTCCAGGACGGTTTCGTAGGTATCCGCATCAATCGCCGTAATCCTCTTGACCCTCGCACCATGCACGATGGTATTGACGTAGGCCCGGATATTGTCGTATTTAGCGGCCATATTTTCGACAGTGGTATTGCCATTGATATGCACACCATAGATTTGTTCGCTCAAGGCCCGATAAGCCTCAACTTTCGAGGCTCGCATTCCCATTAAGCGCCGCTGTGCCTTGGTAAAGTTATTGGCCTCGACGGTACCATAACCAATCGCCATAATAGTTTTTTTAGGCGGCATCGGCGGAATTTTCGCAACTTCTCTTTTAGCGACACAAGCAGATAACAAACACGAGGCCAAAAGCGCTAAGATCAATTTTCGACTCATTATATTCACCGCAGTCACTCCATTCATAAACTACTCTTTATGGCGACCAATACTTGAGTTACTTGAACTAATTTTTTACGCGCCACTCGTCATGGCTTAAGCCGGTTGCTGAACCACCGATGCGGCCGGCACCGACCATAATTTTTCCAATTGATAATAGTCGCGCGCCTTCTGAGTCATCAAATGGACGAGGATATCGCCCAAGTCGAGCAATACCCAATCGGACCCCGTATCACCTTCAACGCCTAACGGCCTGATATTGGCTTCAGCGAGTTTTTCGACCACATAATCGCTCAAGGCTTTCAAATGCCTACCGGATGTACCGGTCACAACGATCATGTAGTCGCAGACGCTGGTTCTGCCCTGCACGTCCAGCAGCGTAATTTGCTGAGCTTTATTATCATCAAGCACAGTCTCAATCGTTTTTACTAAGTCAATCGTTTCCATTCATTTCTCTAAGTTAAAGGGGGTGGCCTGATAAAGATGATGCTGTTGGATAAAATTCAACACTTTATCAGGTAATAAAAAGCGCGCATCTTGACCCTGTTGCAACAGGGTCCTGATGGCTGTCGCCGAAATATCCAGTTGGGTGAGTGTTTGAAAATACACCTTGCCTGCTTGATCCGTCTCTAATTGAGCGCGTTCACTGACCCAATGCGCACCAAAATTTTCCTGAGTCGGGCGAGGCATTTGATAACCCGGTCGCGTAATCACCACGATATGCGCATAGTCAAGCAGTCGTTGCCATTGATACCACTTATCGATACCCGCGAAAGCGTCGGTGCCCATAAATAAAATAAGCGCTTCACTTACGACGAGGGTTTTTAAATGCACCAAGGTATCAATCGTATAAGAAGGACCTTTTCGCCTGATCTCGCAGTCATCGACAATAAGTCCTGGCTGTCCATCGAGTGCTAAATGCAACATCGTCAACCGTTGTTCAGCATCGGTCATCGGGGCATCACGATGCGGCGGCCGAGCGCATGGAATTAAGCGAACTTCGGATAATTTAAATAAAGCTTTTATTTCAACGGCGGTCCGAAGATGACCGTAATGAACCGGATCAAAGGTACCGCCATAAATACCGATCATCTATTGCCTGATCTCGCCATCGCCGAGGACGATGTATTTGAGCGAGGTCAACCCATGTAAACCGACCGGGCCGCGCGCATGCAGTTTATCGGTACTGATGCCGATTTCAGCACCCAAGCCATATTCAAAACCATCGGCGAAACGCGTCGAAGCATTGACCATGACCGAACTTGAATCAACTTCGCGCAGGAAACGTCGCGCCAGCGTGTAGTCTTCGGTGATAATCGCATCAGTATGTTGCGAACCATAGCGATTAATGTGCGCAATCGCTTCATCAATATCATGCACGATCTTGATCGACAAAATCGGCGCCAAATATTCGGTATGCCAATCTTCTTCAGTCGCCCGAATACAATTCGGAATCAAGGTACAGGTTTTCAAACACCCGCGCAATTCGACTTCAGCCTGACGATATTTTTCGGTCAGCAGCGGCAAGACTTTAAGCGCAATCGAATCGGCTACCAGCAAAGTTTCCATCGCATTACATACCCCATAACGATGAGTCTTGGCGTTGACAGCGATATCGACCGCTTTAGTCAAATCGGCGCTACCGTCGATATAGACATGGCAAATCCCATCGAGATGTTTGATCACCGGAATCGTCGCTTCTTCGGTAATGCGTGCGATCAAACTTTTACCGCCGCGCGGTACGATCACATCGACATACTCTTGCATCGTGATCAATTCACCGACTGCCGCCCGATCGGTCGTGCCGACGACTTGTACCGCCTCGACCGGCAACTCGGCGGCTTGCAAACCTTTAGTAATGCAACGGGCGATAGCTTTATTGGAATGAATCGCTTCCGAACCACCTCTTAAAATACAGGCATTACCCGATTTTAAGCATAATGCTGCGGCATCAATCGTCACATTCGGGCGCGATTCGAAAATAATACCGATGACGCCTAAAGGTACACGCATCTGCCCCACTTGAATGCCGCTCGGGCGATAGCTCAGATTGGTAATTTCACCGACCGGATCGGGCAAACCGGCAACTTGTTTCAAGCCTTCAATCATCGCCTCGATTCGGGCCGGCGTTAAGGTCAAACGGTCCAATGAGGCACTATCCAAACCTTGTTGCCGACCCGCATCCAAATCTTTTTGATTTTCTTCGGCAATGAACTCACGACTATTGCCAAGTTCTTCGGCAATCAGCAATAAGCCCTGATTCTTTTTTGCAGAATCGGCACGACTAATTTCCCGCCCAGCGGTGCGCGCTTGCTGGCCGAGTTCACGCATGTACTGTTTAATATCCATCGTATGTTCTCTTCACCCCGCCCCTCTCTCAAAGAAAAGGGGCGTTGATTATTGACGTTACTATTGTTTTTCCAGCAAATAATCCAACCATAGATTGGATAGTTTCTCCTGCACGGTGTTTTGACGCAAACGCGCATTCAAATGCGGGAAATCGACCTTATCCAAATCCTGATCCTGGTTGTAGCAGGAATACACGAAAAATTCCTTGCCGGTCTCTTGATCGACATGTTTACACAAACACTGCGCGCAAATGCCTTTCATCATACATTGCATCGGCGAGTTGATCGAACCGACCGAATGCTGGACTTTAGTCAGATAAGGTTTCAACACGTTGAATCGAGCATCTTTGACCGCGGCCATCATCCGATCCGAGCCAATCACGATCAAATGATCGACATCGTTCAGACTGATCGGCTGATCGCCCAATTGACCGGTCGCATAGGCCACCATACATTCGAGAATGTTGCCGACAAAAGTTTTATCCTGCGGACGCGTGGTAGGAATCGCTTCAACCCCCGGACCTTTATCGACCGACCAAATAATCACATCAGAAGCGGCTTCGATATCTTCAACTTTAAAGACATCCTGACGATATTTGTAACCGGCAAAATAAATGACCCGATTACCTGCTGCTCTTAGCGCCTTACCGATCGAGAACAATACCGCATTCCCCAGACCACCACCGAGTAATAACACGGTATGATTACTCGGAATTTCGGTTGGGGTACCGGTCACGCCCATTACAATCAACGGATCGCCGATTTTCCAATGTGCGCAAAGTCGAGTTGACGAGCCCATTTCAAGCGCGATCAACGAAATTGTCCCCTCTTCGTGGTTAACTTCCGCGCCGGTTAACGCAATCGCTTCGGAAGCTAACACGGTGCCTTCGACGGTCGGCGCGTTCGCTTCAAAATTTTGCACCCGATAGAATTGACCGGGTTGGAATTTAGCCGCCTGCATCGGGGCCTTCACGACCACTTCGATAATCGTCGGCGTCAAACGGTTAATCGCCACGATGGTCGCTTTAAAACCTTCATCCAAGGTCGCAAACAATTGTTTCAACTGGGCATCGCGTTGCGGTTGTGCCACTGGATTCAAATCGGCCAAATCTTTTTCGAACAGTTTCACGATATACGGATAAGCGCTTTTGGCACTCGCCATCGCTTTCACGACGTTACCGGCGTAAACCGGATGATTGTCGCCCAAGAAGCTGATGAATTTGCCGTCTTTCTGATACGACGTAAACGGCGCGGGTTTGCCAAGTTTCGGGGTTGTGGTATCTGCCATCGATACCAAAGTCATTTCATCACCCAGCCATTCCGGTTCGTAACGTTGGAAGAAGTAGCGATCCATCTTGAAGGTATCCGGGAATTCGCTTTGATAAATGGTATTCGGCGAGGTACCCGCAGCGACATAGAGATTTTTCAGCGGTACCGTCACGTTGGTTCCGCTACTGATCCATTTGCCGTTTTCGTGTTGCAATTTTTCAAAATTGACGGCTTTCAACAGACCATATTCATCCGGAATCGCTTCGAGCGGACTCATGCCTTCCGCCAAGGCAATGCCTTCTTCTAGTGCCTTGACGATTTCTTCATGATTTTGACGATACGCCGGGGCATCTTTCATGCCTTTACGATAGAACAAGGTGACCCCACCCCAGGCAGCCAGCAAGGGTTGGAAATTAGGTGCTTCACTTGCCGCTTCGGCACGTTGCCGCTCGGCGGCAATCGCTTTACCGTGCGCCAGAAATTCATCGAGAATACCGATTTCTTCCTGATCGTAGCGACCACGCACGGTTGGTTCGCCATAGGCCTTAACCAAAGCTTGATAACGGGTGAGGATTTTTTCAACCTGTACCGGATAATACGCCAACAATTCGGTCGCGGTGTCGATAGCGGTCAAACCGCCGCCGATCACGCCCGCCGGCAGACGTACTTGCAAATTTGCCAGTGAAGAAGCTTTCGCCGCACCGGTCAATTGCAACGCCATCAGGAAATCCGAGGCTTTCCGGATACCTCGCATCAAATTGTTTTTCAGATCGATAATAGTCGGCTTACCTGCCCCAACTGCGATACTGATATGATCAAAGCCCAGATTCCAGGCGTCATCAATCGTCAAAGTACCACCAAATCGCACCCCGCCATAAGCTCGGAACGCCTGACGTCTAGCCAAGGTCAAGTAAATGACTTTGAGGAAGTTTTTATCCCAACGCACCGTAATACCATATTCGGCCACACCGCCGAAACCTGCCAAGGTACGTTGATCGAGCGCTTCATAAATTTCACTGAAATCCCTGATCGGTTCGGGCAGATGGTCAGCATCGCCAGTCAACGCGACCGGTAATGGCTCGATTTTCAAACCGTCGATCCCGACCACCCCGAAACCTTCATTCAGCAAATAATGGCTCATCGTATAACCAGCCGGTCCCAAGCCCACGACTAAGGCATTTTTACCATTGTACGGCAGCATATAAGGACGCTTGACATTGAGCGGATTCCATCGAGTCAGGAAGCTATATATTTCAAAGCCATAGGGCATAAACAAAACATCGGTCAGGACATTGGTCTCGATTTGCGGAATATTGACCGGCTCGGTTTTTTGATAAATACAGCCCTTCATACATTCGTTACAAATCCGGTGACCGGTGCCTGGACACATCGGATTGTCGATGATAATCAGCGCCAGCGCGCCGATATTATCGCCCTGCCGTTTGAGCAAATGCATCTCGGAAATCTTTTCATCAAGCGGACAGCCAATCGTCGTGACGCCTAAAGGATCTTCCTTAAAGGTATTGGTTTTCTTGTTGCGCATGCCTTTAGAGCATGAATCGGTATCGCGATCATGGCAATAAATACAGTGATCGACTTCATTCAAGACCTCACGCTGATTAAAACGCGAGTCGGTTAACTTGAAACCGTCGCGGCGGCGGCGATGTTCCTGATGCCCCATCCAGGCCTGATAGTCTCCGAAATCGACCATTTCATGTTCGACCAAATGATCGAAATCGCGCTTAGCTGGCGTTTTAAAGCTAAACCAATCGGCGACAGCGGGATTAGTTTTCAACGCAATGAAACTCCAACGCTGCACTAATTCCATCAGCGCATCGGCAAATTCAGCAGGCTCATTCAAAGCTAACACAGACCCCAATTTTTGAGTCGCCTCTGGATGAGCGCTTAATTTAGCGCGTAAAGTTTCGACCGCTTGTTCAGGGTTAGCATGAGAACCCGGTTTACCTTTGGCAATGAGCTTGTAATGGTTAGCCAGCAAACCGATCGGCGCGCCAACGCGCGCAACACGGCGTTCGGCATCGCTATCCAGATTAGCTTCCGGGAAAGCGGCAGAAACCAGCGCTTCAAAATTATCGTTAATCGCCGCAACATCCCAATCTTCGATTGATTGTCCATGAAAGGTTAATTCAAGCTTGCCGATGACTTCGTTTTTATAGGCGAAAATAGTCGCTATTTCATCGGTAATTGTTGCCGCTTGCGCGTCGCGCTGCTCCGACACATCAAACAATCTGGCCACAAATTGCCCGACATAAGGCCCCATCCGCACTAATAAATCGGATATTTCTTCAGGTTTCATGCCTTCGCCCTGACTGCGTCGATAAGCTTCAAATGCCTCATACAAGGAAGCATCATGCTGCTGAACCGAAGTATTGAAAACTTCGAACAAGTCTTTTAATCGTGCAGCATCATATAAATCTTTATATTCGAAACCCGGTATACCCATCATTTTTTCCCATTATCAGTAAATATTTAAGTGATTGTGACCAGTCGGAATTGAAAATTCAGGACTGCCAAAGAAAACGGCCGCTTACTCAAAACCCTTTGCAAAGTCGAGATTTGCGCTAATTATAACGGCTGGATTTCATTCATAAATTAATTTTGTGTCATATCCCTAAATTATCTATCAAACGACGCAACTGTGCTAAAAAAACATATCCCCGATCTCAATCCTCAATCGCTTGATTACCGGGACATTAAGAACATTTAGCGAGACAACATCAAGAAAGAAATGAAAATAAAGCAAAATACGTACCGGTAGGAGGCGATTCATTAAAACGTGTGAAAGCTATCAATCAAGCGATTGAAAATCGGACACGCCGATTAATTCAGTCAACATATTTGAGGATTTAGCATGTAAATGACTAAATGCCAGATGCAATACGTCCCATCCCTCAAATGAAATAATTTGCCAATTTCGAGTTGCGAAATC
This sequence comes from Methylococcaceae bacterium, assembly GCA_947505105.1. Classification (GTDB taxonomy): domain Bacteria; phylum Pseudomonadota; class Gammaproteobacteria; order Methylococcales; family Methylomonadaceae; genus SXIZ01. The sequence continues at coordinate 47,433 of CANNKG010000012.1, forward strand.
CCATTCAGTATCAAACATCACCCCGCCAGCAACCAAACGTGTAAATAATTCTTCATTCGGCGCCTGAATATACTCCTGAGCGATTGATAGCTGCGCTCCAGACACTAATCTGGCAGCCGGGAGGCTATTAACCTGCATATTGATTGGTATAGAGGACATAACCCGGATCGATACCCACCCGACCAAGCCCATCGCAAAAACTCTTAAAATTTTCAATCTGAAATGGTAAAAGGTGCGGCATAATGCTCTCCTAAAGACCTTGGTGCCAAAATAAAATACTATTTTTCAATAGATTAAAGCATCGACAACACTAACAAACTACTATTCCTTCCTTAACCCTGCCACACAATTGTTAAAGTCCGACCACGCTTTATTGAAAATTAAAAGCGGATTCAATGAGCAAATCGAAAGCCAATTACGGACAGTAGTTAATTTGGACGTTATCGAACGCTAAAGATATGAAATTGGACAACGACCTGCGATGTTGCACCAATCGACATCCATCACTGCAAAAAAAAAAACATGGTGTAGTCTGCAATCATTATGGCTATCCGATATTTTGCGCTGCACTAGAAATTGATGGGGAAAACCTAAAGAGTCATAGGAACACTGCAAACGTATAAAATATTTAAAAACGGTATTAAATGTTACTAATGTCACCCGGATTTATAAATGTCTACGCCTACTAACATAAATACTTTCTCGGTCTCGCTCATCCTCCGGGTCACGAGCTTTAGCCAGCAAAGCATTAGTCTTTTTCTGTTCCTCGATAAGCTCGTCTAGCCGGTCTTTAATTCCGAAGATTGCAAAAGGTAACAAACACCACGTCATAAAAATGACAAATAAAAAAACTAGAACAAATATACCTGTTAAAAGATAAGGAGTGCCCAATGAACTGAGCCCTAACTCTTTAAGAAACCCCATAACTAATCTCCTCATTAATTTAAGACGAGCTTAGCCTTCGTCTTAAACCCTGTCAATGAAGCGCCTTCAAAAAACTTGAATAGGTATATACAATGATAGGAAAAGAAACATCAGCACAAGATATTGCTCGAACACGATCACATTTTAGATTCGCGATATTAGTCAAAAACGTTTTTTGTAAGGCTTCCGCCATTCTGTTCTTCTAAAGCATCTCTACCATGGGAATGTTTTTCATAAATCTAATAATTATCAAATATTATCAATATATTAATTCAAAAAACTGGTGAAATTTAATGTAATTTCAATAAAAACATACAAAATAGTTTGCAAATTATGAATTTTTGCCTATAATACTCTAATTCGCTGGTGTAGCTCAGTTGGTAGAGCAGCTGATTTGTAATCAGCCGGTCGATGGTTCGAATCCTTTCACCAGCTCCATACAAAACAAAGGCTTAGGTTTAACGACCTAGGCCTTTTTTGTTTTTAGGTAACACATAGGTAACAAATTGACAGAAACTTGATGCTACCTAATGAAACAATTCTGAATCATTTGCGCTTAAAGACAAATTCAAAAGATTATTTCTTGCACGGCAATCATTGCGTATTTTAATCGAAGTGAGCTTGATTAAATTATCCACCAAATAAAATGGGAGCGTATGCACGCTCCCATCAGTTAATACTCGCTCGGCAACAATATCGTCGTTGCGCAGCGATCCCCCTTATCATCCTCTGCTTCCGTAATGATCCAAAGCTTCAGGTCAGGATTGAGATGATACACCGAGAATACTCGCGATCCATCAATCAACGCCTGTTGATTAGCTTCAGCATCTTCAGGGTAACAATCAGACCAATCGCCACACTGATGGCGATAAATGAGCTTTAGCAGGATGGCATTAGTCAATTTTCCGGCCTCTTTCAGCTCTTTAATTCCAGGGGTCATGCAGATACTCCCTAGAGAAAAAAGCGCATTGGGCTTGATAAAAACTGCCGACATTAGAACGATCTCTGATTAAGATTAAGCGTGTACTTCAACGAGCATAATTCGTTGAACGCATCAAAATCTAAAAGGACTTCTGCGTCGTTAATACTCAATTTGACTTGAGTATCGTCGGCGCATTCTGAAACATTCAACTTGCCGTTAAAACAATCAAGGTGAAAAGTTCTCTTCATAGTGGGGCTCCTTATAGGTAGTGGGTTATAGTCAGGTTCGATATGACTATCAGTATAGAATTTGTCACGAAACTGATTATCTGAATCCAGTTTAGGGATCAGAAAATTCTGTTGTATCCGTGACATGGTTAAAGCAAGAATTTAAGAACTAATGGTCCCAGCAATTTAGATACAATCAGCAAAGAACAGCCTAATAAGACTGTTACCGCACCCCAGAACCCTAGAATTGCAATGGCTTTAATTAAACCTGCAAGTGCTAATATCGTTTGCATAGATCACCGAATATCAATACGTTGAGAAGATTCGAGATGCGCACCAATGACTTCTAAGCCATTCTTGATAGCGGCAGCAATCGCGGATTTTGCAATCTTGACGGTCTCTATTACCTCTTTGAATTCAGCCGGAATTGCAGCTTCATTATCGACAATGACTTTCGGCGGATTGTTTTTAATCGCAATCACCAATTCATCGTTCTTAATCGACGTAGTACCGGTCTTCTGGCACTGAACGAACAAGTAATCAGTGAGGAATGAAATCTTGCTTTCAAGACTATTACGCCGTTTATTCATTCTATTCTCGGCGCTTTTAACGGCCTCCAGTTCCAGCTTCAGATTGTTAATGAAACCGGCGACATTGAGCGCTTTTGTTTTGAAGTCGTCGATCAAATGCGACAAGCTGTCGTCGATAATTTGTTGTTTATCGGTAGCAGCAAGGTCGGCATCTGAATCGAGAATTTCTGTTAGATCACGAAAAGCTTCACGATAATGATCGGCAATGGTGTAAAGGCTTAGTTGCATGGTTATCTCCTAAAACGGAAGGTAGTTGGGATCATTAGACTTCGGTGGCATAGCAGAAAACCAGCCGTCGAAATCACTTGAAATTGGCATCGAATTGAGTTTGAGCGATATACGCTCTTCGCCTTGGTCGTTAATGCCGATAATGAGAATGCCGTGTTGCGACCAATGCTTCTTGGTTGGATCAGTGGCATCAGGTTTTGAGAAAACGATATTTAAAATGCGTTTTTCTTGCATAAGAGTTCCTTGGTTAAAGAGTAGACAAACCGCTACCCATCACTGATATTGCTATGAGTGACGGGCTCTGGCGGCAATGGGTGTAAGATAAAAGCTATGCTGCTCTGAATCTCAAAGGCTTAACCTCGAAGGTATCCGATGAAAAGCCATTTGTGGAATTTTTCTTTTTTCCTGTGTACTTCAATTGCAGCGGTGTATGACCAGGGACAATAGCGCCGGTCTTTATCGCTGTTTCGATAACAGCTACCAGACGTTTGGAACCGTTGGATATTTTGATCCAGGTTCCATCAGGCTTTTGTTCTGCAAAGATAACGCAGGGCAATTCCAGTTCTGTAACTTCACCCGATTTATCATCTACGCGGTCGTAGAAGGCATTCTCGATGCCTATGACGACGCCTCTTTTGAATTCTCCGATATTGACTGGGGTCCAATACATGTAGCCCAGTTCAATTGGTTCTTCAAGCGCAGTACTTAAGTCGGGTAGTAATGAAATCGTTACCGGTGCCTGATGAGTTACAGATAAATCTGTTTGGATGGGTTCCGGTACCAAGTTGACTACATTCTGGGTCGTATCAGTAGTTGCATTTCGAGCCATGAGGATTTCTCCAAAGTAATTGTAAAATAAGCAAAAAGACGAGCAGACTTTAGCAACTGGAATGTCGCAAAGCCAGCACGCCGTTTTGCGAGAGGGAGGTAGGGGAAACCATTACACCGATCGAAGGTGAGTCCGATTAGGTAAGGTTTCTGATGATTTTGTTTGAGCATAACGTTGAGCCCAGGATTCACAGTTTCGTACCTGTAGGGGTACGTCATCCGAATATCCTGAGTCGATCATTAGCCAAGCAAACTCGGTTAATTCCGTTATTTGTGGTTTCATAAGAATGTTTCCATAAAGATCGGGTTAATAAACACTGATAAAGTGTTAAGTAATATATCTCTATGAAATTATTGAAAACATGCTGGTTTCTTGATCCATATCAAGACGATTAATAGCTTGATCGTGTTACTGTGCTAGTGCCCATGATTGGGTAATAACTTTTTTATCAGCTTATCGCTGACGAAAAACCAAAAATAATAACGATGAGGCGAATAGAACATGACAAAAAATATACTTTTAGCAATTGCAGTTTTAGCGTTTTTACCGGCACTTTCCTTTGCTGAAGAAAAAGCAGCGGTACATACGATGCAGAACTCTAATCCAGCACCTGCCACTCCTGCTCAAGAGCCAGTAAAAGAATCTATGCCAGAACATGTGATGAATAATTCCAATCCTTCGCCAAAAGCTCAAGAAAAAGCAGCTGAAGCGCCAGAACATGTAATGAAAAATAAGTAATATCAAGCGTTCTGCAGACGATTAACGATATTGTTTTCGTCTGTATAGGCATAAGTTCACGTCAGTAATCTTCTAGTGAATAGGTTTATCAGGCCAACCATACATGTATTCCTCAAGCTATCTGTTTAAATTCATTGTTCTGAAATGATAGAGAAATAATCTCGAAAACTAACGATCTAATGGATACCGCCGAACACTTAACAGCCCTGAAAAATAACAAACACTAATACTGACAGGGCTTACAAGCTTACTAGGGGTAAAAGTAGGTGTAGGGTGTGTTGAAATGCCAAGTGCTTTGGCATTGGTTAGGCTTTACTGTGGCAAGTAATAGGCTGTTTAAAGTGATCTGATATTAATTGGTTTTACCGGCAGTTCCATTCTGGCTGGAACACCTTGATCAAATTATCTTCCAATCCAGCTGCCAGATTGATCTGAAACTCTCCATAGCGCATCAACCCCATATCCTCCAAAGCATAGATATCGATACACTCAGTCTGTTGAAGTAGGGCTTTAATGTTAGCGTTATTCTTGATATTGGTGTACTGAGTAGGTCCTGGATTTTTATAGCCCATCATTCTTTTAGTAAAAGTTTGGGTGGTTTTGCCGATATACAGGACGTGATCATGATGGATAAAGGCATACAAGACATTTCCTTGAGTAGTGGGGGATGAAATCTCTAAAGCCAAGTTGCCGTTAATTAATTTCCAAACGCCTACTTTTTGAAAACCAATAGCGATTAAACGCTGCATAGAAAAACCTTCGAACTTTTGAGTACAGAATACCCTCAACGCTCCAGAATAGCACTGGCAAACCTGTCGTTAAATCATCACAACCAAATGATTCTACCTATAATTTCTTAATGAGATAGTCCTTTCTATGGTCGTTCACTCGATCTTTTAATTGTTTACCCGGTTTGAAGTGAACGGCCGTGGTTGCCTCTAATTCAAACGATTCTCCAGTTTTAGGATTACGCGCGGTTCTAGGAACTCTGTGGCGTTTGGTGAAAGAACCAAAGTCTCGAATTTCAATGCGTTCACCGGCAGCGATGGTCTGAGACATCTGCTCCAAAATGCAGGTTACCGCCAATTCAACATCTTTTTCGATTAGGTGAGGTAATTTCTCGCATAACGTCTGTATCAGTTCTGATTTTGTCATTCGTTGGCTCCTTATTGATTGAGGGTCGCTATTTTACCAGTAGATTGAAGCTGTTAATCAAGTAGTTACCAGTTGTTAGTGATGATCGTTCTGCTTTTATAGAGAGATACCATTATGTATTGAAACAATACTCGCCAAATGAGTTGGCGACAACAATTAGCTAATTGAAATGAAGGTAACCATATGTTAAACATCAATAAACTCAGCAGTAACGTAGCAATTCCCCACAATCCTTACATTTACGTTGGTTTGCCTGGGGTCAATAAACCTTTTGCCATTCATCCGGTAGATCAGACAGATTCCGGCAAATATCTGAGTATTTATTTCAACTATCACGACAAACGCAATTACGTGATCGATCAATCCAATTATCCTGATTGGCAGGACCTGTATGAGCGAAAACTGGAGAACTTATCGCGCTCTATTTTGTATCGGGGCATGTACTCAAACGGCGTTGAATTCATCATTCCGGTCTTTCTCTCTGACACCAATCCTATCTCAGCCTATCTATTGAATCTGATGGAGATTGCTCAGAAAGGGGCCTGGTTAAACAGAATTGCGGCCAATGATTACAGCATTGACAGCAACACCTACAATGCAACGTGGTCGGCGTTAACATTCGAGGAATTGCTCGATAAAGCCTTGAGTGAGTATGTGATTGAGGACGATCAACATCCAGTGGTGAAAAACTTCAAATTCGCTAAAAAATAAAATGAATACCAACATTACCTTTATTAATAGGGCGATGTTGGTGTTTTTTACCGGCAAATTTCGGTATTGAAATCGAGGTGTGGAGTTGAGTGAGCAGGACTCAATGTACCCTTATCACTCGATGTTCAAGTTTTTATCCTTAGAAAACCAACAAAAAACCGAGTAAGCTAAAGCGGTGTTAGAATCTGACGTATTTCAGCCTTATGTTGATGTCAGAATCTGTGCCATTTATAAAAACTTTTGTGACAGATATAGATGTCGCGCTGGGTACGTTAAAACCCAGTGCCAAACTGACTCACATACAAAAACGATGGTTGGGATTCTGTTTAACGGGGATCTTGCTGACGAACAGCTTGTGCTGGGCTAAGTTTGAGCGCGCGAGTTTGGGGAGTTATCAGATTGCTGCGCTTTCGTGGATGTTCCGCGACGCAAAAATGGCCTGGGATTATTTGCTGTTAGCGAGTGTGACAATGTTGTTGGCTTCGGTATGGGATTACCGAGGGTGTGCTGGTTCTTGATGAATCCGACCGGGCGCGATTAAGCGATTAAATCAAAAAAGAATTTCCTATATGGCTTGTCACTTTTGTCAAAACCCATTAGCAATGACAAAACCGGAATATCAATTATGCGTTGAAACACCGGCTATTGTCATCTTTCAATGTCCACAGTGTGGTCAGTTAATATTGGATGATATTTATGGTTGGAAGGGCAGTGGCTTTATCGCGCCTGTTACAGAACAGGAAATAGCGGTCTATTTAAAAACGCAACAATGGATTCATCCTAACCGTCGAACGCATTGAATGTACTAAGCGAACTCAACAAAAACGCCGCTTAACGCATTAGCATAAACCCCGACTAAAGTAATCGATGCTTCGCCGTAAAAATCAATCACAACCCCTTCATGTGCTTCGTATAAACCACTGATAGAACTTAATAGGTCACGCATATTATCAATACCGGTGGTTTCAGGATCAAAATACAGCGCATCGGCTGAGGTATTGAAATCCTCTATCACAAAGTCCCCAGCCGCATAAACGGCAAAAACATCGTGACCTGTCCCGCCGACGAGTACATCTTCACCATAGCCCGCCCAAAGAACATCATTGCCAGAACCACCGTATAAGACATCGCTTCCTCGCCCACCGTCCAACACATCATCACCGCTTCCCCCCTCCAGAACATCATTACCGTTGGTACCGTACAAATCGTCATCGGCAGAACTACCGACGCTATATTCAGCGTAGCTCATGTCAGTAACGTAATAGTCAGTGACCCACGTATCGGCAACATAATAATCGGTATAAACCGTATCCGCCGCATAGTACTCAGTGTAGACTTCATCGACCACATAATAATCCGTATAATCCGTATCAACGACAACGTAATCATAGTAGTCATCATAGTAGTAGTCATCTATGTAATCGCTATCTACCTCGTAGTAGTAATCAACATAATCACTCTCCACTAAATAGTCATCATAATAATATTCAGACATGGCCATTCCTTATTAGAAGTTAAGTTGTTAACAGCGTAGGCCTTGCCAGCTTAATCCTATCTGAATAGTCAAACGTGTGTATAAGTAACACAATAT
>CANNKG010000013.1 GCA_947505105.1 Methylococcaceae bacterium
GCTCGCCATAATGACGTGGAAATGTGGGAAAAAGATAACATTCCTTACACTGTTCGAAAAAAACGCCAAGCTTTTTTCAACAATATTGCAAGCCAAAAATCGGGAGTAAAATAACTGGGACAGAGGGACTTATTTCGACAGCCTAGATTGCGACTAAAACCCATCAATCCAATTTACTCAATGTGCCGTGGTTAAATATTGGATGTTCTATCGCTAAAGCATCGGGTCTTGGACACGATATAGGTAAGACAACACAGGATTTTCAAAATAAAATAAATCCAAAGATAAAATCTGCCAGTCAATCAGATCCAGTCAGGCATGAGTTGGTTTCAACTGCGATTGTCCATAAAATGCTTAATGGCAAACAATGGAGCGATGCTTGGGCTGACCTTGATGCGGAGGAGTTGTGTCGAAGCAACCATTTGCCAGACTCCAATAAGATGCCGGATTTCGTATCATTTATACAAAATGGCATTGCAAGCTATCGTGACGCTATTTTATTCAGCATCGCGACCCATCATAAATTATTTTTTTCAAATATAGATCACAGCAAAATCCTGAATATGGATAATCATATTAATGGACAGGCATCTAAAATTTCTATCACCCTCAGCAAACGGGACTCACGCGCGGTTAATAAAATTGCCGAACACTTAGCTGAGTATATTTTGCGCAAGGAGCTTGATCTTAAGTCAGTAGATAGCACAGCTGACTTTTGGTATGGGATCTCTGTAGTCACCCGGGCGGCATTAATTCTGGCTGATCACAAGGTCTCTGCAAGGAAACCGGATGATCTGACCAGCGTTGAATTTACGCAACGTAGCGAAGCCCTGCATAATGAAGAATGCTTCGCCAATACCTTAGATGAGCATTATAACCAACCACTGGCTTACCATTTAGAGCATGTCAGCACGGAAGCGGCCAGTATTCTAAGAAATATGGTGCTGTTCGATCCACCGGGTTTAAGCGAAGATACCGTTGAAAAAATAACCAGTCGCGCTGAAGGCCGTTTTGAATGGCAAAACGTGGCGGCCTGCGCATTAACACCTGACGTGCCGACGCTAGTTTTTAATGTGGCGGCAACAGGTTCCGGCAAAACCATTATGAATGCAAGAGCGGTAGCGGTGCTGGCGGGTGAAAAGCCTTTAAGGCTTTCTGTTGTGCTGAATCTGCGTTCATTAACCCTGCAAACCGGAGATTCCTACAAGCAAGACTTGGGGGTGGGATTTGATGAACTATCTGTGATCACGGGCAGTAGCGTTACCCGAAAGCTACATGATTATGAAAAAGCGGATGAACTTAACAGTAACAAAGATCACGATGAAATAGACGATTATGAAGAAAGCTTAGCGGAAGACTACCAACATGAGGCCCCCGCTTGGATCAATGCCAATTGCAAAAACAATGCGCAAAAAGCAATTGTAATGACCCCGATGTTGGTTTCAACCATTGACTATCTTATTTTTGCCGGCGACCCCGGAAAACAAGCTAAACACGCCTTTGCACTGCTCCGCTTGATGCACAGTGATCTGATTATTGATGAAATTGACGGCTATGATCCCAAGCCACTGATGGCCGTGCTGCGCTTGATTAAACTATCGGCAATGTTTGGACGAAATGTTATTGTGTCATCGGCCACCATGCCGAAGTTGATCGCCGAACAGGTATTCAATAGCTATCAGGCAGGTTTTGCTGTTTATAAAGCCATGTGTGCTGATCAACATGACTTTAGCGCTGTGATTATTGACGATGCGATTTCGCCACAAAAGATATTACCCGCAGATGACTTTAGCACTGTTTACCAGCAGCATATTGCGTCAATGATGGCGCATATTGGCAAAGGAAAAGTAACTAAAAAAGCAGAAATAATCCGTTTTGTAAAAACAGAAACCGGCTTATTTTCGGCAATATATCATAGCATTGATGTTATGCATCGGCGTCATAGCTGGCGCCCTCCGAACGATGATGACTTCAGAATCTCCTTTGGATTAATTCGTGTCGCCAATATAAAAAATGCGGTTAAATTGGCAAACAAAATAAAAAATAACGCAGTAAAAAATAAAACAGGGGTAAAAGTCTGCTGTTATCATTCAAGGCATTTTGTTATCCAGCGGTATTTCATCGAAAAAAGCCTTAATAAGCTGCTGAATAGAAAAAACAAAGAAAACCCCAATCAGCATATCCTGGAGAGCGAGGAGATAAGGAACATCATTAATCAGCACAAGGCTGGAGGCTTAAAAGACTTGAAAATTATTGTAGTCGCGACGCCTGTCGAAGAAGTAGGTCGCGACCATGATTTTGACTGGGCCATTATCGATCCGTCCAGTGCCCAATCACTAGTTCAGACCGCTGGCCGGGTTAATCGGCATCGTTTGGTTGAAGTGCTTCAGCCTAATATCGGTATCTTACAGTTTAATTTTAAAGAAATTTTGAACGACAAGTGTGGTCATTGTTTTGTTCATCCAGGGTATGAGGCAGAAATAAGTAACAGTAGGGGTAAGTCCACCCATCCTAGTCATGACCTTGCCGAGTTGTTAAATGAGACCCATCTAAGTGAACGATTTGATGCAGATATAAGATTTTGCACTAGAAATCAGCATTTGCTTTCGGAGTACGATAATAATTCAATTCAAGCAACACTCAATGAACATATTGACCATATCAATAGCAATATTAGCCCTGAGTGGATTGGCAAAGGTATTTACGATAAGACGCCTTTAAGGGAGAACGATAACGAAAAATCCATTTATTACGATCCGGTCGAAAAAAAATGGTATGAATCTGTTTTTGATAGCAAAGGCAATCTGACCATCAATGATGTAGGTTATATCGAAATAGACAAGTGCTTATCTGGACTTTTTACCAAATCAATTGATGAACTCAAAATTGCGGCGGATGAAATTGGTATTAGTTTTAAGGAAGCATTTAGCGTTTCTGTTCCAAATAACCAAAAGAAAGATTCAAAAATTGAAATCACGGATAAAAAGTACTTATTGGATCAGTTTGGATGCTATGAAATAAAAGCAGGAAATTAATGTGAAGCGCATTGATAACAACAAAATATTAAAGTAAGTAATATTTCAAATTAAACACACTTAACAGGCTGTTGAAAGTGTGCTAAATGCCTTCGGATGAGCATCTGAGTGGTCAAGATTTAGGTTGTATGGATTAGACAGCTTCACACAAATACCGATTTTAGGAATGACTTAACAGGAAACAGGCTGCAAAAATTTAAAAACTTGAACATCGATTTGAACACTTCAATCTACTATCCGAGGTCAACTATGAAGGGTGATGAAATTAGCATCGTCAAAAATTATTTGCTGACGCTGCAAGATAACATTTGTGCGGCATTAGAAACCCAAGAACCTAACGCTCGTTTTCAGGAAGATTTATGGGAGCGCCCCGAGGCGGGTGGCGGGCGGACCCGTGTTTTGACCCAGGGTCAAGTAATCGAGCAGGGCGGCGTAAATTTTTCTCATGTTTCAGGCTATAACCTGCCACCATCTGCGACCGCCAAGCGTCCTGAGTTGGCGAACCGACAGTTCCAGGCGATGGGCGTTTCGTTGGTCATTCATCCGAATAACCCTTACGCGCCGACTTCGCATGCGAATGTGCGCTTTTTTATCGCTGAGCAAGCGGGTGCTCCAACTATTTGGTGGTTTGGCGGCGGTTTCGATTTGACGCCGTATTATCCATTCAAGGAAGATGTGCTGCATTGGCATCGGGTAGCGCGTGACGCGTGCGAGCCATTCGGCACGGAAGTTTATCCGATGTATAAAAAATGGTGCGATGAATATTTTTATCTGAAGCATCGTAATGAAACTCGCGGCGTGGGGGGGCTGTTTTTTGATGATTTGAATGAATGGGGCTTTGAGCAGTCGTTTGCCTTTATGCAGAGCGTTGGAAATCATTATCTGGATGCGTACTTGCCAATTATCGAGAAACGTAAAAATACCCCGTATGGTGAGCGTGAACGCGATTTTCAGCTGTATCGGCGCGGTCGTTATGTCGAGTTTAATTTGGTTTATGATCGAGGCACCTTATTTGGCCTGCAATCGGGTGGGCGTACCGAGTCGATTCTGATGTCGATGCCACCGCTCGCCCAGTGGCGCTATAACTGGCAACCGGAGGCAGGAAGTCCTGAAGAGGTTTTGTACCAGGAATATTTGCAGCCGCAAAATTGGTTGGGTCTTTAGGGGGTCAGATTGCCGATCTTGGATGCAATTTTTTAAAAGGATCCTTGCCAATCGAGATTTCTTGATGATCATCTTGTTCCAAAGTTAGAACTTCGGAACAAGGTAACACCCTATAGGAAGTGGAGGTCCTGTCTGCCATTCCCTCGGAAAGTAATTGGATAGTAACCGCCAGCCAATTCTAGTCTTACAGGTCTCTCTATGCCGTTGTTATAGTTGTTGACTTTGCTTTGTTCCAAGACATGCCCCTCATATTTTTGACTCCTCGTTGCCCCTATTGACGCTTATTTTTATGATCTAACCATCAGTAAAATATGGTTTTTTATCCAGAATGCAGATTGTCTTAAATAATTTCAACAATGTGATTTACGTCACAGATTTTTTCACTTAAAACAAATTAGAATTTTACCGTCTTCGTTTCTGGTGCTAATACTTCGCCGCACTATGATTCTTAACCGCAGTTTAAATCTAGGAGTGACAATGAAAATATCCAATAGATTGATTAGTCTTATCTTATCGATGCTATGGTTAAAGGTCTCGTATGCTTTTGGCGAGGCCCGAGAATATCGGCAAGTGCTGGTTCTTCCGCAACCGGATCAAACATCGGCGGCGGATACGCCTATGCGCTTAAGTTCACCAGCTGCTGGACCCGATGGCAGCCTATGGGCAGTGGAGAGTGCTAGTCAATTGTATGAGCGTGATTTATTTACCGTTGCATCTGTCATTCCGTTGTGATCATTTAACACCTAGCTTTAGGAGTAACCATCTGATGAGTCGAATAAATTTTCTCAAGAACATGATTGTCATACTGAGTGGCCTGTCGACGTGGCAAGCTTCGGCAGTAACCGTCGCGCAGAACGCTAGCAACATCGCGTTATCGAGCTCGACCGTCGCAGCCGAGCCACAACTGGCAGGCACTATTTTAGAAGATGATCTGATTCCATTTTCCTTCAAAGGTATTACCGGAACGATTCAGCAGCGAGTGGTGCGATCTTCGGTAGATAACACCATTGATTTTTATTGGCGCATTACCAATGATAAAACTTCGAACGGTACCCTCACTCAATTTCATTACCTAGAAAAAGAAGTGAACGATTATGGTGTCACCTACAACATCGGTTGGCGTAGCGATGGTGTTTTCGGTGAAACTGTACCGGTTAAGGTGACGCGTTTTGCCAATAATGCCTTGGCTCAGGGGGGCGCGCAGTTCGATTTTTTTAAAAGCGATGCTGAAATTCTCGAAGGAGCGGGCATTAAACCGGGCCAATCTACCCCCTTGTTTTTTATCGATACCAATAAAACCGCTTATGAAAAAACTGCGCAGTCAGTGGTTTCGAGCGTGTCGGTAGGTTCATCCGAAGTGTTTGCAGCTTATAAAGTCGCCAAGGAAGAAAGCTTCAATAATGATAGTGCGTTGATCCCTGCCACGTTTGAAAATCAGGCTATCGTTTTTCAAGATGGCAAACTCGATATTCCATGCGTGGAAGTCTATGATGCCAACGGCGGCAAAGTTCGTTACCAGGCAAAGCTGAACTATATTCCTACCACTGATAATGAGCTTACGCTCGAATTAGCGGATGCAACTTTCGCAAACACTAAAGCCGAAAATTGCAATGCTTTCTATAAGGATGGTAATCTGGACTTGCCACGGGTCGAGGTGGCTGTCGACCGTGGTCTGAGTATTCGATATCAAGCCTCGATGTCGCTTGCCCCCAGTGTTGGCAAGTTGCGCTTCAAACTGACTAACGCGCGTTCCGACCTCAATCTGGACCAGGGGTATAATAGTGAATTCGGCGTGATTCACCGGTTTGAGCTGACTGCTAACGGAAAAACCTTGGAAGTCGAGGACGGTTTGTTCAACAAAGGCGTTAGGGTTCAGCAATATCGAAGCTACAGCAGCAACGGCATTGTCGACGGCCATAACCAGGAATGGCTGGTTTTGCCGGGGCGTATCGTTAGGGACCGCAATGGCACGGTACGACATCTGGTTAGAATTTTAAATTACGGTTTCATGAAATATCTGATTGCGACCGACCAGAATAAAGTTGAGCTGTCCGGCTTGCAAGCAGATAATTCGCCGATTGGTACCAGCGTTACCGATGAAAACATTGATCCGTTTATTGGCGCCTTGTGGGAAATTGTGCCCAGCGCTGACGGTAATAAAATTCGCTTTCGCTCGGAACTTAACGGTAACTTTCTGCAAGCGCCCGCCGATAATAACGACGGTTCGGAAATGCAACTTGGCGCTGATAGTCATTCTGTAGTCCAGCAATTTAGCGATATCCGTATTGCCAAAAGATTTGTGCCGTCCACGTTGAGAAATACCGCTATCGTGATGAAACCAACACATACCACCAACCAAAAGCTCGGCTTCCAATTTTACTCGGACTGTGATAATGCCATCAACCATCAAACGTCGCAATTAACCGCAGCTATCGCGTTAGGTCTAAACGACACCACGACGACCAGTGTCTGGGAGGGGCGGCGCGCGGCTTGTCTCCAATTTACTTTAATTGAACACTTTTTAGGCATTTACAGTATTCGCTCCCAAGCCTTAGATGGATATAGTCTGCAACCTGGATGGCGACGTTCTATCGTAATCGGTAATGCCTCGCCGCCGGAAAATCTTTGGATCATTCATGATGTGGTGCGCGAACCCGGCAAATTCTTGATCGTCAACGGCAAAACTGGTTTGGCGTTAATCGCCCCGTTATCTCCGGGTGCCGGTGCTCTCGTCGAACAAGCACTGTTCTTGGACAATGATAACCAAAAATGGACTATGCAATTGCCAAATTAATCGGTGTGTTTTGATTGACACGCGAAATGTCAACCAATGCAAAGCTATTATGTTATTCAGGATTGATCAGGTTCGTGACTGAATTCATCCTGCGCTCTTTCAATCTCTACAAGAACTGTAGTTTACCTCAACCAGGAGTATCACTATTATGAAGTCAATTCAGTTACAACAAACCATGATGGCCATACTGTTTGGCCTGTCGACGTTGCCGGCCTCGGCGGTGGATGTCGCACAGAACGCTAGTAACATTGCCTTGTCGGGCACGACCGTCGCAGCCGAACCACAACTGGCGGGTGCTATTTTAGAAGATGATCTGATTCCATTTTCCTTCAAAGGCATTACCGGGACTTATCAGCAGCGAGTGGTGAGATCTTCGGTAGATAACACCATTGATTTTTATTGGCGCATTACCAATGATAAAACTTCGACGGATACGCTCACTCAATTTCATTACCTGGAAAAAGAAGTGAACGATTATGGTGTTACTTATAACGTCGGTTGGCGCACCGATGGAACAGCGGGTGAAGTTACTCCGGTTAAGGTGACGCGTTTTGCCAATAGTGCTTTGGCTCAAGGGGGCGCGAGATTTGATTTTTTTAAAAGTGATAACGAAATTCTTGAAGGTGCCGGGATTAAGCCGGGTCAATCTACGCCGTTCTTTTTTATCGATACCAATAAAACCAATTATGAAAAAACTGCGCAATCTCAGGTTTCGAGAGTCTTTATAGGTTCGTCCGAGGTGAGCGCAGCCTTTAAAGTTACTAAGGAGGAAAATGCCAATAACAACACGCCACCGACGCCGACCGTATTCGAGAATCAGGAGATCGTCTTTCAAGATAACCAGCTCGCCATTCCATGCGTGGAAGTTTACGACGCCAACGGCGGCAAAGTGCGCTATCAAGCAAAGCTGAACTATATTCCTACCAATGATAATACCTTTACCTTTGAATTAGCGGATGCCATGTTTGCCGACACTAAGGCTGAAAATTGCAATGCCTCCTATAAGGACGGTAATCTGGACTTGCCGCTGGTCGATGTGGTTGACGGCAAGGGTGCCAAATTTAAATATCAAGCTTCAATGACACTGGCGCCAAGTGTAGGAAAATTGCGTTTTCAACTGAGAGGTGCGAATGCTGACCAAAGTCTGGATGATGGCTATAACATTGAACTAGGTCTATTTCATAGACTGGAAAACGTTCGCAACCGTAAGGATGTCGAAGTGGAAGACGGTCTTATTTTTAAAGGCAAAAGAGTGCAGCAATATTTTGGCTATTCCAGAAACGGTTCCTCCGATGGCCATAATCAAGAGTGGCTATTCCTGCCAGGTGACGTTGTGCCCGGTCCCAACGGAACGAAAAAGCATTTAGTGAGAATTTTAAACCGTGGCTTTATGAACTATCTGACGGTAAACAATCTAGGTCAGGTGGAATTATTACCGATTAATCCGAGTGGTCCAAATCTTGGCACATTGTGGGAAGTGGTTCCTGTCGTACCTTCGGTGAGCACTATTCGATTGCGTTCGCAATTGACCGGCGGATTTTTACAGGTACCCGCTGATGACAACGACGGCTCAGCCTTAATCTTGGCAGAAAATAATAATTCTGCCGCGCAACAGTTCGTAAACATTCGATTTGCTTATCCTTTTGTGGAACGGCAACTGAAAAATACCAATATTACGTTACACCCTGCGCATAATGCCAATTTCGCCCTGGATGTCACGGCCTGCAGCACGGCGGAGAACACGCCCTTAGTCGTCTGGAGTAAGGGCACTAACAATAGCTGTCAACAGTTTGTACTAAAAGAGAAGTTTTTAAATGTTTATGCGATTCAGCCAATTATTGCATCTGACTTGCGTGTGCATCTGCTTGATCCAGGCAGTCGCCTCGCCGGATCCAATGTTGTGATTGGCTCGGCGGCTCAGCCAGATAATCTTTGGTTTATTTACAATGTGGTTCGTGAGCCTGGTAAATTCATAGTTGTTAACGGCAGAAGCGGTCTAGCGATGAGTGTTGCAAATACCTCCAGTACTCCTGGCGCTAATGTAGATCAAAATCTGTTCATGAATAATGAAAATCAAAAATGGACACTGCAGGCAATAAATTGATCTGAGTTAAGATTAAGAAAACTTATCTGTATCAGTCAGCGCTTACAGAATACGCTGTGAATAAGTCTTCTGTAAGCTTGATGGCTGCATTCATATGGTCGACACTGCTCCAGGCCTTGTCTGATAATTACTTAATTCGTCTTTTAGCTCAGCTATTAAGTCTGGCAATGCTGGGTGTTTTGCCTAACCAACATCCAGCCAATTGGGATCTGTAGGGTAGAAATTGCCGAGCTTGCGCACAGTTTTTTGCAGGATAGTTTCCGAAGGGATTTTCTTGATGCTTGTAATATGAGCAATTTTATTAATAGAGCTCCCGGCACTATTGATTTGGAAAGCTTGTCAGTGAGTAATTCATCTATGTTTTGGTCAAAAACTGCTAAGCTTGCTGCTAATCAGGAGGGTCTTGCGCGTTGTAAGTTAGGCGGAGCGTTGCAACTTCTGATGATCATTTGAGTATTGGCATCGAGAGTCTTGGCATCAATTGTTGGTAATGTCGATTCAACTTTGATTACGTAACTCAAAATTTGAATGTGAGGTGTGATGATTCACGCTGAGCGTCGTTTTACGAGGAATGAGCAAATGTTTAAACATCTAATTAATTCAAAAATTACGCGAAGTTTTTTGTTATTGGCGGCGTTGGTTATTTTGAGCCAGAATGTCTTGGCCAGAAGTATTAGTCCGTTTCCGGACAAATTAGCAACGATTTCTAATTTCCGTGGCCAAAATAATCTGGTTTTATATTTTTATATTACCGGTAATAGTACAGGTAGCCTATGGGGAACCGATATTTATACCGACGATTCAAGTGTTGCCAAGGCGGCAGTGCATGCAGGGCTTTTAGCGCCGGGGCAGTCGGGTGTAGTAAAAGTAACGGTGTTGCCGGGACAAAATAGTTATAACGGGACAAGCGCCCATGGTGTGACCTCGACCCGTTATGACAAATTCGATGGAAGTTTTAAAATCGCAGCGGATGATGGCGGAGATAATAGCACGATACCTGCGCCGGCTGATTTAACAGAGTTTCGGGATCGTCCAGGTGAGGTCTACTTATTTTCATTGACGGCGAATAAAAACGGAGGTATCTGGGGAACCAATGTCTATACCGCCGATTCGTCTCTTAAATCGGTGGCTGTTCATGCGGGGGTGTTGAGAGATGGTGAGTCCGGAGTTATCCGGGTTGTGACGGTTACGGGTCAGGGCAGCTATCTCGGCAGTGTTCAAAATGGTGTGAATTCCAACTCATATACAAAATATGCAGATAGTTATGCCGTTTCAAATGCTGGTGGGACGACCCCGTTATTATTCTTGCCGGGGAGTCCGCAAAATCCTCTGCCAAATCCAGGCAATTTATCGAATTTCAAAGATCTTCTTGGCGGAGCCTATTACTTTACAGTGACGGGGATTAATGCCGGGTCACTTTGGGGAACAGATTTTTATACTTCGGATTCACCGTTAGCGACTGCTGTTGTGCATGCGGGCGTGTTAGGCTTAAATCAGTCCGGGACTGTCAAAGTGACGATCGGCGCTGGCAAATCAAGTTATGCCTCATCAACGCGTAACGGGATTACTTCCAGTGAATATGGGGCTTTCGCCTCTAGTTATTCCGTGGCAAGTGCTGATGGTAGTCTCGGTAGCATTCCGGTAATTAACAGTGCGGATACGGCCAATTATGTTGTGGGGCAGAGTTTCCGCTATCAGATTTCGGCGAGTAACAATCCCTTGGACTTTAACGCAACTGGCTTGCCAAAAGGGTTAAGCATTGATCGGAATAATGGCCTGATCACTGGGGCACCGAGCTTGACTGGACGCTTTTTAGTGGATTTACAGGTGGTGAATAAATCGGGCGCTAGTTCTAAAACGTTGATTTTAGATAGCGCCGGAACAACTACGCCGCCCGTGATTAATCCGCCAAATCCTCCGACAAGTTCAACCAGCACCGAAGATTGTTTATTTGCTTGGGCGGAGTCGCACTTTCCGGTATTTTTTAATCCTGCTAATCAAAAGACCGAACAGGGCTTTGGTTATGTTTACCGGTTTTATTCGGGAACCAATACCTATTTGGGGATTTTTCAAGGGATCAGAATTGATTTGTTGCAGTTGAACGGCTCAAGTTCTGCGATTCAGACCGTTGGAACTGTTCAAGACTTTAAGCTGTTTACGGGTTGTCAATAAATCATGCGGATGAGTTAGCGAATATGCCGGGTAGGAAGTAACCGCCCACCCGGCATTTCAAAAATTTAAATACTGTCGTATAAATTCAAATATTGCTGAGCGCTGTTATGCCATGAAAAATCTTTTAGCATGGCATTCTTTTGCAATTGTCGCCAACCTGTTGGGTTACTGTATAAGAAAAGACTACGTTTAATGGCTTCGATCAGTGCGCCTGCCTGAGCGTTGCTAAACACAATGCCGCTGGCGGTTTTATTGGCAATCGTCGCTGGTAGGGTGTCGACTACGGTATCGGCAAGGCCTCCGGTTTTCCGAACGATCGGTAAAGTGCCGTAGCGTTGGCTGTACATTTGATTGAGTCCACAGGGTTCAAAACGGGACGGCATCAGGAATATGTCTGAACCTGCTTCGATTAAATGCGCTAGTTGTTCGTCATAACCCACGCGCAGCGAAATTTTTTCCGGGTTTTGTGCGGCGAACATGTGGAGTTGTTGTTCAAACAGGCGATCGCCACTCCCAAGTAAGACAAATTGCAGTGGCATTTCGAGCATTTCGGGTAAACATTCCAAAATCATGTCGATGCCTTTTTGATGCACCAGTCGGCTAATCAAACCGAATACCGGAATTTTCGGATTTTCGGGTAAGCCCATCGCTTGTTGCAACGCGGCTTTATTCAATGCTTTTTTATTCAGCGAATTGGTCTCGTAGTGATGTGATAAATAAGGATCGCTTTCAGGATTCCATTGTTCAAGATCGATACCGTTAATGATGCCGCTGAGATGATCTTTACGATGCTTGAGTAAATCTTCGAGGCCGTAACCAAATTCTGCGGTTTGAATTTCCAAGGCGTAGGTTGGACTAACCGTGGTGATGTGATCGGCAAATGCAAGTCCTCCTTTGATGAAGGACAACAAATTATGATATTCCAAACCATTGGGATTCCATAACCGTCTGGGTAAGTTTAGATTATCGTAAGTCGCTGCCGGAAAAGTGCCTTGATAGGCCATGTTGTGGATCGTAAATATCGTAATCGGTCGTTGTGCTTCCAGGGAAAGTAATGCTGGCGTAAGCGCGCTTTGCCAGTCATTGCAATGGACGATGTCCGGTTGCCAATCCAGATAGGCGCGATTAGTGGCGATTTCGGTCGCAACCCGGCAAAACAAGGCGAAGCGATCAGCATTATTGGCCCAAGGATTACCATGTTCGTCTACATAAGGGTTACCAGGAAAATTGAAAAATTCCGGATAGTCAACGAGCCATACCAGAACGTTGCTGTCCGGCATCCGTGTTTCAAGAATATTGACGTTACAGTTGTTGACGCGCACGGTGCAACGATAATAAACATCGTTGGTGGCTTTCAATGACTGATAATAAGGGATTAATAAACGGATATCCTGACCGAGTTCGGCCAATGCTTTGGGTAGGCTGCCGGAAACATCCGCTAAACCTCCGGTTTTGATAAGAGGATGTGCTTCACTAGTGACAAAAAGTATTTTTTTCATAGCAATATGTGTTCAAAAAAAGCCTTGCACCGGACATGTCTGAAATCTTAGTGGTTGCGTTTGGCGGAATCAACTATGGGATCACGGAATTCGGTACCCTGGCGAGAGGTGGTTTAATCATTATCGGGATTGTGCCGACCTTGTTGTCAGCATTCGGGTCACTGATAATTCATTTGGAGTTGTGAATATCAATGACCTGATGATGCTGAAACGGGCTGATTGGATAATCTGACTTGTCGGCGTTATCTCAACAACAGCGAAAAATTACTGTTTTAAAATAATGGCTCCGAGCGGCGGCAAATTCAAATGCAGACTGTGATAATGTCCCATCCATGGCTCGTCTGTGGTTGAAATTGCGGCATTGCCAATATTCGTCCCATCATAATATTTGGAGTCGGAGTTGAAAATTTCATGGTAACGGCCGGGCGACGGCACACCGATTTTATAATTTTCTCTGACCACTGGCGTAAAGTTCAAGATCACAATTAAATCTGAGTGTTGATCTTTGCGTCGATAGCTGATGACGGATTGGTCGACATCGTGGCAGTTAATCCATTCGAAACCTTCATGCGAAAAATCAAATTGAAAAAGCACGGGATGAGTCTTGTACAAATGGTTCAAATCTTTTACCAAGGTTTGAATACCTTTATGATGTGGAAAATCAAGCACATACCAGTCTAAGGTTTGGTTGAAACTCCATTCGGTGCCTTGACCGAATTCGCAGCCCATAAACAACAATTTTTTGCCGGGATAAGTAAACATCAATGTGTATAAAAGACGTAGGTTGGCGCAGCGTTGCCACTCGTCACCCGGCATTTTATTCAGTAATGAACCTTTGCCATGAACGACTTCGTCATGTGAAAAAGGTAATACGAAATTTTCAGTAAAAGCGTACAGCAATCCGAAGGTGAGTTGGTCGTGGTGATACTTGCGATGCACCGGCTCTTGCTGCATATACGCCAGAATATCGTGCATCCAGCCCATGTTCCATTTCATTGAAAAGCCTAAGCCTCCCGTCCAGGTTGGGCGAGTCACTTGCGGCCACGCAGTCGACTCTTCAGCAAGAATGACAGAGCCTGGGTGTTGATCGTGGGTCACCGCATTCAGTTCGCGTAAAAAGTCAATCGCTTCAAGATTTTCGTTGCCACCATACATATTGGGAATCCAATCATTGGCTTCGCGCGAATAATCAAGGTATAGCATTGAGGCCACCGCATCAACGCGTAAACCATCAAGATGAAACTCTTCGAGCCAGAAGATCGCGCTGGACAGTAGGAAGTTTTTAACTTCATTACGGCCATAGTTGTATATCAGCGTACCCCAGTCACGATGTTCGCCTTTCCGTGGATCTTCATGTTCGTATAACGGCGTGCCGTCAAAACGGGCTAAGGCAAAATTATCTTTCGGAAAATGCGCAGGCACCCAATCTAGTATTACGCCAATGTTATTTTGATGGCAGATGTCAACGAAGTGGCGGAAATCGTCCGGAGTGCCGTGACGACTGGTAGGGGCAAAGTAACCGGTAGTCTGATAACCCCAAGAGGCATCTAGCGGGTGTTCGGTAATTGGCAGTAATTCGATATGCGTAAAGCCCATAAATTTGACGTAATCGACTAATTTATTGGCGAGCTCTCGATAACTCAGGAAATTGCCACGCTCATCACGTTGCCAAGAGCCTATATGCACTTCGTATATCGAAATGGGTTGATGTTGCCAATCAAAGTGAGCTCTATCCTCCATCCACTTTTCGTCTTCCCATTTGTAGTTATTGCTGTGGGTGACGATACTTGCAGTTTTCGGGCGAAATTCGAACGCTTGACCATATGGGTCGGTTTTGGCAAGAACTTCTTGAGAGTGTCGATTCAGAATCTCGAATTTGTATAAACAACCTTCAGTCAGGCCTGGGATAAAAATTTCCCAGATGCCTGAGCCGCCTAAATTGCGCATTGGATGGCAGCGACCATCCCAACGGTTAAAATCACCGACCGCACTGACGCGCTGGGCGTTAGGTGCCCATACACTAAAATGTACGCCTTCAATGCCATCTACGCTATGCAAATGACCACCTAGTTTTTTGTAGATGTGCCAATGGCGACCTTCGCCAAATAGATGTTGATCAAATTCGGAAAGCTGTACCGAAAAATCATACGGATCATAGTTCAGATGCTTTTGTCCGTGTTTATCAAGCCATTCTAGTTGATAATGGTTAGGCAACTCCACATCGTCTAGGCAGGCCGAGAAAAAATCACTCTCAGGGATGCGTTCGAGGGTAAGCTTTGGTTTAACAATTGTGACTGATTCGGCGTAAGGCATATAAACAGTCAGATATTTGTGGGTATTAACAAGATGTCTACCGAGCACTGAAAACGGATCATGGTGTTTTGCTTGAGCGATTAGACTTAAATTGCTATCAAGATTTTTTTTTGATTGTTTTTTCACGTTAGCACGTCCTCAGTTGTAGTAATATAATGGGGCTAAAAATAGATGTTACCAAATAAAGATGCAGTTAAGTAGCCATATTTAATATCAGGGGATAAAAAATGAAAAATTTAGACAATCCACATTACGATCACTACGTCAGTCATTTAGCGCGAAATACCATCGCGTTAATACTTGCTGGTGGACGAGGTTCTCGCTTACATCAGATGACTGATTGGCGGGCGAAACCAGCGGTCCCATTTGGTGGTAAATTTCGGATTATCGATTTTCCTTTATCCAATTGTATGAACTCAGGCATTCGAAAAATTGCGATTTTGACACAGTATAAAGCAGATTCGCTGATTCGCCATATCCAACAAGGCTGGGGATTTTTGAGAGGTGAATTTGGTGAATATGTCGATTTGATGCCTGCTCAGCAACGACTGGATGAAAATTCCTGGTATCAAGGTACGGCTGATGCTATTTATCAAAATTTGGATATCTTACGTAGTCGTAAGCCTGAACATATCTTGATTTTAGCGGGCGATCACATCTATAAAATGGACTACAGTGCCATGTTGGCTGACCATGTGACCAACAATGCGGATTTAACGATCGGTTGTATTGAAGTGTCTCTCGAGGAAGCTTCTGCATTTGGGGTTATGGATGTTGATGACAATCGACGCGTGAGAGCGTTTGTTGAAAAACCGGCCAATCCACCCAAAATGCCGGGACGTGAAGATACCGCACTCGCGTCCATGGGAATTTATATTTTTAATGCCGGATTTTTGTTTGAGCAGTTAATCAAAGACGCAGATACCAAAGGATCTAGTCGTGATTTTGGTAAAGATATTATTCCTTCGGTGATTGATAAGTATCGTGTCAACGCTTATCCATTCCTCGATATGCAAAATTCCGATACGCAGAGCTACTGGCGCGATGTAGGAACTATTGATGCCTATTGGGCGGCAAATATGGAGTTGATCGGGGTAAATCCTGAGTTGAATCTTTATGATAAAACCTGGCCGATCTGGACTCATCAGGAGCAAACTCCGCCCGCTAAATTTGTGTTCGACGATGAGGATCGTCGTGGGGTTGCCATTGATTCGATGGTTTCAGGTGGGTGTGTTATCTCCGGTTCAAAAATCAGGCATAGTTTGGTGTTCACGAATGTGCGCGTGAATTCTTATAGTGTCGTTCAGGATTCAGTGGTATTGCCTGACGTTACTATTGCCAGACATTGTCGTATTAATAAAGCTATTCTCGATAAGGGTTGTAATATTCCAGAGGGTATGGTGATCGGGGAAGATCATGTTGAAGATGCCAAGCGTTTTCATGTTAGTCCAGGCGGTGTGGTGTTAGTTACTCCCGATATGCTGGGTCAGCCTCGCCATTATCTCCGCTAAATTTATTGTTAGAAAAAAGTTTTATGCACAGTTTGCTCTTTAGAAGGTATTAGTTATTATTAACGTGCATGACATAATTTTGAGCAATTTAAGGATTGAACGTTGTTCGTGGTCGACTTGTATGGGTGCTGTAGATAAACAACCTATAAGCAGTTACCGAATGTTTGTTGAGTCATGAGCCTTCTAAGGAATGAATTTTGCTTGTTGTGTCAAAAATTTGTGCGATTTGTTGAGTTTCGAGAAACGTCAAAACTGTATTGACGATGCAATCATGGATCTGATTAACAATTTTTAGAAAGTATTAGTAGCTTTTCGCTGTATAATTATGGAGTTACGATTATCGCGGTTGCGATATTCAATACTTTTTAGATGAAGCTCCCTGCTCTCTTGACGTTTGCTCGAGACTGGGGTGATCCTGAAATTGGCGGAGCAATTTGCTCAGTTAAATTAAATTAAAGTTGAAGCGTGTGGCTAAAATAAATAAAGATTTAGATCGACGTCGGGCTGGTGTATTACTGCATATTACGTCTTTGCCTGGGCAGGGTGATTATGGTGAATTAGGTGAAGAAGCTTACCGATTTGTCAATTTTTTGCGGGATGCCAACATTACGGTTTGGCAAACGCTGCCGATTGGAATGCCGCACGGCGATGGTTCACCTTATCAATGTTTGTCGGCAAATGCGGGTAATCCTCAGTTAATTAATCTTGATCGCTTAATCCAAAAAGGCTGGCTAAATCCTGACGAATATCGTTGTTCAGATTCGTTATGTGCTGACTTAGGTAGTAAACGCTGCGCCTTGGATAAAGTATTTCGGAATTTTTTGCATTCGGCTGATAAAGCGGATCGACACGCTTTTGCAGTATTTTGTGAAGAGCAGCATCATTGGCTTGAAGATTTTGCATTGTTTTTGGCATTTAAAAAAGAATTTAATCAGACCAGTTGGAGTGATTGGCCGGAACCGATTCGGCAGCGCGATGCTCAGACGATTCGTAATGGCCGTAGGCGTCATGTGCATTTGATTGATTTTTTTAAATTTGAGCAATTTGTGTTTTTTCAACAATGGCACGATTTAAAAAACTATGCCCATCAGCAAGGGGTTTTGTTATTTGGTGACATTCCGATCTTTGTGGCTTTTGACAGCGCGGATGTGTGGGCTTTAAGAAAAAATTTTAAATTGAATGAACAGGGTGAAATGACGGTTGTTGCAGGTGTACCGCCGGATTATTTTTCATCGACTGGTCAACGTTGGGGAAATCCTCATTATGACTGGGACTATTTACGTAGTACCGGATTTAAATGGTGGATAGAGCGAATGCGGATGCAGCAGCAATTATTTGATTTCGTTCGTATCGATCATTTTAGAGCCCTTGAGGCTGCGTGGGAAATTCCGGCTGAAGAAGATACCGCAGTCAATGGTTCTTGGGTTGAAGCGCCGGGTAAAGAGTTGCTAGATGCAATTTATAATCAGTTGGGTGATATCAATCTTATCGCAGAGGACTTGGGTATTATTACTCAAAATGTTGAAAAATTGCGCGATCATTTTAATTTGCCGGGTATGAAAATTCTTCAATTCGCTTTTGACGGCAGTTCTAACAATCCCTATTTGCCCTACAATTACGTGAAAAATTGCGTTGCCTACACTGGAACCCATGACAATAATACGACCTTAGGTTGGTATTATGAATTAAATGATGGTGAGCGACATCGTATCAATGAGTTTTTAGGTTTCTCTGATTTACCGATGCCTGCCGCCTTAGTGTGTGAAGCCTTGGCATCTATTGCGAATCTGGCGATTATCCCGATGCAAGATATTCTTGAATTGGGTGGAGAGCATCGCATGAATCGGCCGGGAACGACTGAAGGTAACTGGCATTGGCGTTTTGACTGGAGTCAATTGACATCGGATAAAGTCGGGCGTTTTGCGCATTGGGTACGGCTTTATGGTCGAGCAGGTTAGTTCAGTCCGAGTATCCAGGTATTAGTTTTTTCATGTGTAATATTTGTTTCTCTGTGAATTATTTGAATTTGAAGCTTTAGAATCGATTAGTTTCCTCAATTTTGACTGTCGGATCGTTACTGGGTAGCTTCCGACTGTCTCCCTTCATCATGTATTTATCTTAAAGTTCAATTAATCGTCAACTTGGCCAGTCAAAAACTCGGCCTGTCAAATGGCGTAGTGATGTTTCTCAATATAGTTTGTGTTGGCTTTGATTTCTTGTAAACAGCTCTGCAATTTTCGTAGATTACCCTCTGCAAATTCCGTAGGGGTGCTAAAAATTATGCGGAGAGAAATCGTTTATTTTTAGGTTATGGTACAGATGGATTCATATTTTTTGTTTAAAATCATTTAATTATATATGATGGTTGGCGTTGGCATGGTGTGTGCTTTTGTCGTGTTATGTGACTTAAACAATTTAATCAGGAAAATATCAATGCCAAATATTACCTTTAAACCTTTATTGATGGCGGTTAGTTTTGCTTTGTTGAGTGCAAACGTTTTTGCACACTCAATTGAAACTAATAAAACAGTCTTACAAAAAAATGATCGCGCTACCGTAACTGTAAAATTTCAACCCCCCTTATCCGGTGATTTATATGTCGCAACGGTAATGGATGGAAAATTATATTTTGTTACCGAGCAGGGCACTAAGCTTACGACGGTTCCAACACCATTCCAAACCGGCACCTTCGATGGCCTGATAAAATTATTGGATGTGGTGGCCTTAGGAATTAATCCTGGTAATTACCCGCTTTATGAAGTGGTAGTTGCGAAAGGTACCGATCCATTAAATTTTATGAACTGGATTGGCGGATTAGGAGGGTTAAAACAGCTCCATTTTAAGATTGGTTTATCTTCTTCTGCTAACAATGATAAGAATGGTGATGGCTTTTTAGATGATGATTCCGATCATGACGGCCTGAGTGATAGTAGTTCAAGTAGCTGTGATGATAGCGTCAATGCTCGCAAAAAGGGTGATGACGATGACGATGATGATGATGATGATGATCTGAATGATGATCATGGAACCGATAATCGTGTAACAACTACTAATACTAACAATACCAATTGTGGTTCCACTGCTACTAATAATAAAACTCCATCACAAACAAGCACTAATCCTCCATCTACTGTAACCCCCGTAACCCCTGTTGCATCGACTGCATCTACTACCTCATCAGCAACCGATAATTCTGTCGGCAAAAAATTATATGTCGACCTTACCTGTTCAGGGGGGGGGTGTCATAAGGCTGATCCTGCACAAAATCGAAATAAGATTTTGAAAGGCACTTCAGTGGCCGCAATTCGTCAGGCCATCAGAAATAATCCCGGTGATATGGGGGATTTAAATGGCAGTACTGATGCTCAATTGCAAGCAATTGCAGATTACTTGAAAACTTTTTGATAAATAATCGATGACTGATTATTTTTGTATATAAAATCAAAAAAGGTAAAATAAAAATGGTAAAAATAAACACAAAAACACTCGCCTTACTTTTAACTTTGAGCTGTGGAAGTTTTAGCGCTTTTGCGCAATTAAATGCACCTAAGTTGGATATCAATGTCACGAATGGCGATAAAGCGATTATTACGGCAAGTTTTCCGAGTGCCACAAAGGGTGATTTGTATTTTGCAGTGGATTTTGGCGGACAATATTTGTTTTTTACTGAGCAGGGCGGGATTTCAGGTAGCCCCGTACCTTTTATCGCAAATGGTAGTTTTTCCCAAGCGGTGACGGTATTAGACATGGCGGTCCCTGCAGCTTTGCAAGGAACCTATACTTTTTATCAAGTAGTTGCGAATGCAGGTTCCAATGTGTTCGATATCACCAATTGGAATGGTGGTTTAAGTCAAATAACCTTAACGGTAAGTGCGCCACCCGCTGTTGTTACCCCTGTTTCTAATGTAGCGCTTGGAAAGTCTTTATATAAAAGTTTGACGTGTTCAAGCAGTTCTTGTCATGGCATCAATCCTAAGCTTAATAAAGATAGGGTGTTGTCGGGAGATACTGTTGTTTCCTTGCGATCAGCAATACGAAAGAATCCTACCGATATGGGTTTTTTGAGCACCACTAGCGATGCCGATTTACAGGCCATTGCTGATTATTTAAGTAGTTGTCGAACAGCCAGCAGTTGCTAGCTATTTAGAAGGTTAATGAGTCGGGATATTGAAATTCGACTTTAATTTAATACATAAAGATGAGTATCGTTTGTATAATCGACATGTTTAATTTAAAGATGATTCCCAGGTTGAGATGGTTATGTTGATGTTAAGAGCGTTTTTTACTTTGGTTTGTTTTTGTCTGATCGGAACATCCGCGTGGGCAGAACTGCGTGCAGATCGGACAGATGTGAATACAAGTACTGGAAAAGCTATTGTTTCGGTGGTCTTTCCTGCAGAGATCAAAGGGGATTTGTACTTGGCGTTTAACTTAAACGGACAGCTCTATTTTTATAACAATCTGGGAACGACCTCGACTAAAGTGACGCCGTTTATTCGAAATGCAAGTTTTAGTAAAACATTGCAAGTGCTGACCGTTTCGAGTGATGGGGTGCCTTCCGGTGTTTATCCACTTTATCAAGTGGTGACCATTCCTGATGGTGACCCGCTTAATTTTAGTAATTGGATTGGTGGATTGGGGGGATTAAGCACTCTAAATTTCAGAATCAATATTGTTGATAAGCCTACCGATTCAGTGGCTACGTCTGCTAGCCCTTCTCCACCTCAGGATCTAGTATCTTCATCCACTAGTGATTGTATTGTCTTAAAGATTCAGAGTCGAATCACCAAACTCATTATTGCTAGAGATAAAATTGGTGGCGAGGATGGGAGCGATTCGGACGATGAATCCTACTCGAGTGATTGTAAAACTGTCGTTGGGACAGCGACAACACAGGATTCGAGTTCATTGGTTGGCTCAACTACCAATGCCACCTTAGCAGCGCAACGTACTGCTCTCGGTAAAGATTTGTATCGAAAAGTTTGTGCCAGCTGTCATGGTTCTAACGCAAAAGCCGATCAAAATAATGTGATGAAAGGTCGAGATCCTCTAAAAATCCGGAGCGCTATTAGAAGTGACAAAGGTGGATTGATGGGGATTTTGAGAGATGTCACCGACACCGATTTGCAAGTGATCGCTGAGTATTTAAAATCACTTTGATCCGACATGAGATTCCGATTTTAGTTGCACAATACGTCAGTTTTTTGAATGGGAGAGTTTTGAATGAAGTTAAAACAGTTGTCTTTGGGGCTTATGTTTCTGATGCTCATAGGGGGGGCGAGTGTTGAAGCGCTAGAGGTCGGGCAAACCGTGCCTGCTTTTAGTTTGCCAACGTTGAAAGGTAATCAAGCCACAACTTTGCAACAATTTGCCGGCAAGGTGATTTATCTCGATTTTTGGGCTTCTTGGTGTGCACCTTGTCGCGTGTCATTTCCATTATTGAATAAATTACATCAGAAATTAAAAGCTCAGGGCTTTGAAGTGATTGCGATTAATCTGGATGAAGATGCAAGTAAGGCGGAGCAATTCTTAAAGGACTATCCGGTCGAATTTACCGTGTTAAGAGATGCCGAAGGCGGATGGGCCGACAAGTTTGCGGTTGAATCCATGCCGACTTCTTTCATTATTGATAAGCATGGCGTTGTTCAAAAAATCCATAGTGGTTTCAGCAGCGATGACGTAAAAGAGTTGGAAGCTAAAATTACCGAATTATTGGCGCTTAAGTAGACATCATGATGATGAAGTTGTTGAGAATTTGCTGGATGCTCGGTTTAATGCTTGAAATAGTTGCCTGTACCGAGGTATTACCAAGGCAGCGAGGCAATTTAGCGCTTCCTCAAATGGCGCTGACAACTGATGCTCTTGAGTTTGGTCTCAGACAACATACTTCGTTCAGTAAAGAAGCTGCCTCAGGCGGTTATGGCGGTGGCGGCGGCGGCTGCGGTTGTAATTAGGCGTTCTGCGATTTATCAAGGATTATTATGCTTATTTTGAGGTACCGAGGTTGCGTGTGAAAAAACCTAAATCTCATGCGTTGGTCAGTCGTTTAACGTTGGCGGCACTCTCCTTGCCGGGAATGATGCAAGAGACTCAGGCTGGTCGTATTGAGGAAACCTATAACGGCGATTTTCAATATGGCCATTATTCAGAAAATAATCAACGGATGTCGGTGGATATTTTCGAAGGCGTTATTTCTACACCGATAGGTCGCTCGATGACCGCCTCCGTGAACTTGGTGCGGGATGTTATTTCCGGCGCTTCACCTAGATTCAATCAATCGGTAAAGGGACAGGTCAAGCAAATTTTAAGTGGCGCAAGTATCGTTGAACAGCGAGATGCGATTAGTTCCAATTTGACGTATTTTTTTGATACGGTCGCGGTGGGGCTTGGCGGTGGTTTTTCGCGCGAAAACGACTATACCTCACGTTACGCTAACACCAATGTCAGTCTTGATTTGAATAAAAAGCTGACCACGCTTAATTTTGGCGCCTCGGTAGCATTTGATGAAGTCGAGCCGACTCCAACCTCTTCTGGATCGATTCGGAACGATGATTGCGGTACAAAATGCAATAAAACCAGCCAGCAATATCTGCTGGGAGTTTCCCAGGTACTGGATAAAGATTCGGTGCTTCAAAGCAATATAACCTTTGGTTATCACCAGGGCTATCTTTCAGATCCTTATAAATTGGTGTATTCCAATGAAGACGGGCTTTTATTTGATACTCGCCCGCGAGAAAAATTTCAGTGGGCTTGGTTGACGCAATATGTGCGTCATTTTAAAGAACTTAATAGCGCTGCTTTGCATGCGGATTATCGATTTTATACCGATGATTGGGGGATTAATGCTCACACAGTCGAATTGAGTTGGCACCAACCGATTATGGCTGGCTGGCAGGTGATTCCTCGATTTAGATATTATTCTCAGGATCGAGCGGATTTTTATCAGGCTGTTTTTGATAATGTCAGTCAGGTAAGTAGCTATTCCAGTGATTATCGCTTGGCGGGGTTTGGTACTATTTCGGGAGGCATCAAGTTCAGTAAGGAAATAACGCAGATCAAGACATTAAATCAGTTAAAGTTTCAAACGGGATTTGAATATTTTGATCGTAAGGCAAATTATCAATTGGGCGGAACAGGTAGTGGGAACTTCGATGACTTTAGTTATTTTTTAGTAACTGCTTCATTCAATCTAAAATTTTAAAGATGTGAAATTGATACCTTGGGAATGTGGTTAAGTAATTTATGCATCTCGTATTCTTGTCCTTGTTTTTGATGGGGTAAGGCGGGTATGAAATACGTACACTAATAAGCGTTGAATTTGATGCATCTGTTGCAGGGATTCTCGTCGGATCAGCTTTTCAGTCAAGGGTGATTTTATGTCGCTACAGGTTTTTTATTTCGAATTCAAAGCAATGGGCTCGCCTTGTCATTTGCAATTTTATGCGGCGTCAGTCGCACACTCCGAACAGGTTTTCGATTTAGTGACTCGACACATCGCTCTCCTGGAAAATCGATATTCTCGCTATTTGGATGATAGTTTAATCTCCGTGATTAACCGCCGTGCCGGCACAGGCGTTAAAACCTCGCTGGATCCTCAAACCTTTGCACTGTTACAGTATGCTGATCAATGCTACCGTGAAAGTGGGCGATTATTTGATATCACTTCGGGTGTACTGCGAAAAATATGGAATTTTAAGCAAACTCGCGTACCAAGCAAGGCCGAAATTAAAGAATTATTACCCTTGATTGGATGGCAAAAAGTGCAATGGAATTACCATTCTGTCTACTTGCCTGTTACGGGTATGGAGCTCGATTTTGGTGGCATTGTGAAAGAATATGCCGCTGATAGCGCGGCTGATTTATGTCGGCAACAAGGTATTTGTTCCGGTATCATTGAATTGGGTGGAGATGTCTGCGTAATTGGTTCAATGCCGAATGGGCGAGGGTGGCCGGTTGCCATTCGCAATCCACGCGAGCCTGAGCAGAAACTTCTGGAATTTACGTTGCAACGAGGTGGGTTGGCAAGTAGTGGTGATTATGAGCGTTATCAGTTAATTGATGGTGTGCGTTATAGCCATTTGTTAAACCCTAAGACGGGGTGGCCTGTGACCGGGTTGCAGGCTGTAAGTGTGGTGGCGGGTCAGTGTATTGTCGCGGGTAGTTTGGCAACTATTGCTATGTTGAAAGCCCAATCTGGATTGAGGTGGCTGGAAAAGTTGCATGTCGATTATTTATGTTGCCAAAGTAATGGGCAGATTTTTAATAGTTTATCGGTTTAACAACATGAAAAATTTTAGTTTAATATGCCTCCTTTGTTTGATGAATATCAGCATTGCGATGGCGGCAACGCCTAAAGCCATCGTGAATGTCAATTCGTTAAATAATCAAGGGTGGCCTGCTCAGTACAAAATTACGTTGATAGTACCCAAAGATCATCATGCTTATCTGGATGATGGCGATGAACATATCTATCTACCGATCACGATTAACGCTAATTCGCAGTTGAGTGAGGTCGGGTTGGAGGTGTCAAAACTGGAAAAACCGGCAGGAATTTATGATAGCCATGTCAAGGCTAGAGTGTTGCGAGATCAAGGCGATTTTATCCTCGCCTTAAATCAGGCAGGAGAACAGGGAGCGACAATTCAAAATGTTATGTTTGATCTTAAATATCAGCTTTGCAATGAATTAACAAATGTCTGTTTTCGCCCACAAGCGGCGCAATTCGAGTTGGCGCTTCCTCCATTGTTAAAAAGCGAGGCAACATCTTCTAAAGCCTTAGCCCCGGCTAATGCCGGATTAATGGATAGTCTGGTAGCGCTGTACAAGAATCATCAGGAAAATACTTTGTTGATTTTTGGCTTGATGTTTTTGGCCGGTTTATTATCGGTGGCAACGCCTTGTGTTTACCCTATGTTGCCGATTACCTCGATGTTTATTCTGAATCGTGCTCAGGGTAATGTAACAAAGGAACGGCAGCATGCCATGGTTTATTTGTTCGGGATGATCGGGACTTATATGGCGCTGGGTTTGCTTGCCGGTTTAACGGGAGGCGCCTTTAATGCCGTCATGCAGTCGGCTTGGGTGAATTTGGGGTTTGCGATCTTCTTTGCGTTTTTTGCGGTTTCATTATTAGGCTTCTATGAACTGGCTTTTATGCAAAATGAAGTGCATTCGCTCGATCAGCAATCGGCGCGAATTAAAGGGCTAACGGGCACTTGGTTAATGGGTACGGTTGCTGGACTAGTTATTTCGCCGTGCGTTGGCCCCATCGTCTTTGCCCTGTTGTTACAGATTGCCGATAATATTGCGCTTAAAGCAGAATCGCTGGCATTAGTTAATCAGCATATCGGTTTTGGGGATAAATTGCTCATTTCCGCTCAAGGTAGTATTTTGATGGGCGGTTTTGGTTTGGGTGTTGGTATACCGTTTTTTCTGGTTAGCGTGGTCAAATTCAAGAAATTGCCAAAAGCCGGTTATTGGATGAATAAGATCAAATACGCGTTTGGCTTAGTGATTTTGTATTTTGCCTATACCTATCTGGCGAAAGGCTTTGGGATTTTGGGCTTGGATCCTGAGAGTATTTTAGCATTCGCCTTGGCAATAATTGTTGTATGGTTCGCAGTGGTGCAGTTTAATGTCTTGACGCCTTTGTCGGCAGAAGCTCAGCCGAATCAAAAAATGTATCATTTTTGTGGTGTGATTGCACTGATCATCGGTGGATGGTTAATGGTTAACAGTTTAGGTAAGCTTCCGGCTTTTAGTCATATTAAAAATGCTAGCTTGGTTTCTTCGGCAACCGCTTGCGATGCAAAAGTCGCTAAATCCGATTCTTTAACGGAGCAAGAGGCCGGTATTTCCTGGTATAGAAATTTTGATGCTGCACAGCAAGCGGCCAAAGCAAGTGGCTTACCCATTTTTATCGACTTTTATGCCAGTTGGTGCGCCAACTGTGTCGCATTTAAAGCCGAAACAGCAAATAATCAAGAGCTTAATCGAGCGCTGCGTGAGAAGGCGATTGCCGTCAAATTGATCGACCAGGAACCGGAATTTGAAAAATTTCGCAATAACCCACAACATCGCCAGCTAAAAATCGGTTTGCCTTATTTTGTAATTTTGACGTCTGATGGACAGTTTGCTTGGTCCGGAACCGATTATCAAGCGAGTCAAGCTATGATTGCTGAACTGAATCGATTAACGTCCGATACTCTAATTTAGTGGTATAGACTTCGTTTACGTTTAGATCCCTATCCCGATTAATTTCCTTGTTCCTTTGGATATATTCCGCTACTGACCGATCTTTTGATTGATCGGTTACTCTCCATTTGCCTAAAATTTACATAACGTTTAATTAGCTACTCGTCAATTTTTATAGTGTTGTCGCTAAAGCCAAATTACAGATTCGTGGTATATTACCGTTAATTAATGTAGTGGTTTTCTCCAGTCCGGATGGGGTACGAAGAGTTTGTTTTTTTCGCGCGGCAATACGTAAATATTTAAGGTAATAATATGCATAAAAAAGTTCTCACCTTTATCGGTAGTAGTTTACTATTGATGTCCCCTTTAACCAGGGCGGCTGTTGATTTGCCTGCATCAGCAAAAATTCCAATGGGGCAGGTTGAAGAAGTTTGTGTCGACTTTAATCCTGCTTCTTGGCGCGACGCCCAGGAAATCGACGGGGTAAAAATTCAGGAATCACGTTTGTGTGAGCCGGATAACCCATTCGAAGTCGCCGCGTTCGTAAAAGGCACCAATAACATCTCGATGGAAACCTTGATGAAAACTGGTTTAGCGGCTGATGCTGTGACCATGTCTGATGATGTCGATAATGATGGTGACCCTGATCATATTATTATCAAGCTTGAAATTGCCGAACTGAATGGCCATTCTCCGGATGTTAAAGACCCGATTACCACATACGATATCGCACCGGGAATTCAACCGACTTTTTGGGTATATACGCCAAAGACCCGCGATATGTCTACTGTCAATCTATATGATTTGCGTGCCAATCCGTTGTTACGTTTGCCTTCTCCGACAATTCGGGTTGAGCAAAATGACGTTGTCTGGTTAGTGCTTGAAAATACCCATTATTTGCCGCACTCCATTCATTTGCATGGCGTTGACCATCCTTATATGGATCATGGCGGTGAAGGTAACGATGGTGTTGGTCAAACCAGTAATATGGATACCATGCCCGGCGATAGCAAAACTTATGTGATCAAGCCACGGCAGCCTGGCACGATGTATTATCACTGTCATGTCCAGCCACATGTTCACATTCCAATGGGTTTGCAGGCGATGTTCATTGTCGAGGAAAATCGTCCGAACAACTGGCCGCAAACCTTGAACGTTGGGGCGGGTCAAGTACGCCATCCATCAGCAGCGGTACTTGAGAAATACGCCAGAGAATATGACATGCATTATCAGTCAGCAGATAAAGAATTGCATGAAAATGTCGCCAGATCGGCGAATGATCCACGGCTTTTAGCGAAGCATTTGAATATGGATTATGACATCACGGATGCGACTGATGATTATTACATGTTGAATGGTAAGTCATTCCCTTATACCTTAAGAGAATCGCTGATTCATATGGATAAGGAAGAAAAAGTTAAGTTGCGCGTTCTGAATGGACATACCGATATGTTTGCGATGCATATTCATGGACATAAACCAACGGTCACCCATTACGATGGGGTGGATAATGGCCCTGGATCTTATATTCAGCGCGACGTGCATGGTTTAACACCTGCTCAGCGTTTGGATTTGGAACTAAGTGGACAGGATGATGGTCTACATAGCTTCGGAGAGGGTATCTGGATGTTTCACGATCACGTTGAAAAATCCTTTACTACGAACGGTTTGGGTGAGGGTGGTGATATCAGCTTAGTCGTTTATAAAAACTATGTCGATGAACGTGGAATTCCTAAAGCCCACGGAATGAGTCTGGCGCCCTACTTTACCAAAGAATTTTGGCAAAAGAATTACCCGCTTTGGCAGGATTACGACACTTGGCGTAGTTTAGGCTTACCTGAACTTAAAGGTGATCCTAAAGCAAAATCGGTAACCAAAACTCAGGCAACTGCAGTTGCGGTAAAGACGCCGGTTGCACCTGCTGCTGCGAATAATACTCAAAGTTCGGGTGGCTTGGGGCAACTCGTGTATGGGTTGATTTTTGGTGTTGCCGGTTATTTCTTGTTTGGCAAGTTATACACGATTTATCAGGCACGTCGTAAAACTCCGGATCAAGTGGCATAACGGTCACTGGTACTTTTGTTTAAGTTGGACCTGTATTTAAAGTTCATTAAGCTGTTGGCGGCTAGTTTTATTGAGGCGTGCAATGCTGTTGAGAGATATAGGTTCTATTTGGACAAAATTTATAATAAATTGAGTGTTTAGGCGCTCTACTAACAACTATCCAAGATGGGGATTTATAGATGTCTACAGTTTTAAATGAAGTATTGATTGCTAATAGAGATTATGCCGCGAGTTTTGATAAAGGCGATTTACCTATGCCTCCGGGGCGTCGTTTTGCGATTTTAACCTGTATGGATGCGCGACTTGATCCTGCTAAATATGCGGGACTCAGCGAAGGTGATGCGCATGTCATTCGTAACGCAGGCGGTCGAGCGAGTGATGACGCGATTCGTTCGCTGGTTATTTCTTATAAGTTGCTCGGAACGCGTGAGTGGTTTGTAGTGCATCATACCGATTGCGGTATGGAAACTTTTAGTGATGAAATTATGCGCGGTTTACTGGCGAGCAGTCTTGAAACCGCAACGGTCGATGCGAGCGGTTGGCATGACGTTGGTGCTGGTCCTGGTTCTACTGAAGCGAATCATATTTCATGGTTGACGATTAAAAATCAGGCAGAGAGTGTGGCTGAGGACGTTACTCGGATTAAAAATCATCCGCTGGTCCCTGGAAATATTCCGGTCTATGGTTACATCTATGACGTTAAAAGTGGACGATTGATCGAAGTGCCTGAAGCGACAAAAATTGGCGCTGCTCAATGAGTTCTTTCTCAGCGACTCGTGTTAAATTGGTCGCTGAGTTCTTCAAGTGGTACGAAATTATCGTATTCCGTACCACTATCAAAATCTACAAGCTTTCAAATATTCATTAGCCTTTGTAATAACGCCATAGCGTTGGCAGCAACTCAATAATCGCTTTAAGTGTCGGTTTTTGACGTAGGCAAAAGTTTTCATCATTAATAAAAATCGTTTGTTTGCCAAGCCACGACAGTGGAATGATGGGGTGATAATCGGATTGAAACACCAGATCAAACGAGTGACGTAATTTAAAATAATCCCAATAACGAAGCAGTCTCGAGTTTGAAACGTAAACAGGCTTGGTCCTCGGAATTTGTATGCCAGGATAAGCTTTAAGTTGTTTTGGTGGATGCAAATAAAACACCTGTAGGTCCGGGCGTTGTTTTAAAACCTTGACTACTTCAGACTGAATTTTGGTTGCTTGGCAATTTACAGTGCAAGAAATCAGTACCCGTTTGATGTTCGGGTCTTGGAAAATAGTTTCAATCGAGGTTACCGAGCTAGTTTTGCCCGTTAATTGAATGGCCTTCTTGCCGGTAATCTGGTGTTGAAAATCCTCAATTGCGTCAAGATGTAACTG
Organism: Methylococcaceae bacterium; assembly: GCA_947505105.1. Classification (GTDB taxonomy): domain Bacteria; phylum Pseudomonadota; class Gammaproteobacteria; order Methylococcales; family Methylomonadaceae; genus SXIZ01. The sequence goes on from CANNKG010000013.1 coordinate 30,225, forward strand.
AGCCAAATCCTGTTTGCCGAGCAGGGCATAATAGAGCGCTTTTTTGGCTATCCAGCGGGTGACGCGTTTAACCGCCTGAGGATTATTGTGTTCGGCTAATAAATAGAGAATATTGCGGTTGTCATAATATAGCACCCAGCTTGGAACCTTGGCTGCCGCGGAAAGGTGCCAGATCATTGATTTCGCCGAAGCTAAAATACGATGTCCCATTCTTGCAATGCGCAAACACCATTCGACATCGTCGAAATGGATGAAAAAATCCAACCAAAGTCCGGCCTGTTTAGCGATGGGAGCGCGAATTAATAATGATGCGGCGGCCACATAGTCGACATCAAGTGTTGGGCGACAATGAATCAGAAGTTCGGTTAAATCCTCGTCGGTTTGAAGTAATTCGGCTATTTTTTTGTTGCGCCAGCTTGGGATGGGTTCAAAGTGTCGATTTAGAACCAATGAACCAAGTTCTAAGTTGACAAATGCGCCCATTTCATTGATTTGCCAAGGATAATCTAATTGTAGCATTGTTGATCCGGCTACTGCTGCGTCTGCATTTTCATCCAGTACCGTCACTAATTCACGCAAGGCATTTTTATGGACTACAACATCATTATCGAGTAGCCAGAGATAGTCATATTGGGTTTCAGGCTGTTCAAATGCCCAGGTTAGGCCGGTATTAAAACCGCCAGTGCCGCCAATGTTTTCGGAGTTTTTAATTAGATTGACGGTTGGAAAATGCTGTTCTAGTGCGCTTACTGTACCATCTGTGCTGGCGTTATCGACAACGACAATATCCAAACTTTCGCGGGCATAATTGATGTTGTTTAACGAGTTGAGCAAATTAATCACATACTCTTTTTTGTTCCAGGTCACGATAATGATCAGGATCTTTGGGTGTGCGGTATTCATAATTAAGTAAGTTTAAAAATTTGATGGAAAATACTGTTTTGCTTCCAAAAGGCTGAAAGCTCTTTGCATAAGTTGTGTGATAACGGCGTTTGGGAAACTGGGCGGCTGAGTCCTTCCCTGACTGCCTGAAAATAACAGGTGGTTTCTCCGAAACTAATGGCCCGATAGAGTCCGATCATCAGTCTTGAAATAAGCAAATACCAAGCCATTGGTTTTGGATAATATCGACGAATCAACCATAGCGTGTTACGTGTTGGGTAGAACACGCGCCGCCAGCCTGGTCGCTGATTTGGTGTGCCTCGATGGACTATTATGCAATTTGGGTCGTAGATGATAGAAAAGCCTAATTGCCTGACTTTAAAACTTACATCGATCTCGTTCTGATATAAAAAGAACTCATCGGGATACCAGTCGATTTTTTGAAATAAGTCGCGGCGGATAATGAAACCGCAACCAATGAAAAACGGGGACGACGAAAGTTGCTTGGTTTTGGGTAGATGCCAGCTCCATTGTTGCGTACCGTCGGGTGTTTCTATATGACAAGCGGTGATTCCAATTAACGGATTAGTGTCCATGCGTTGTAGGGCGGCATCAATGCCAGAAATATCTTTGGGGCATGAGTCGTCATCGAGCACCAAGATATACTCACCTGTCGCAGCGCTGAAGCCTGGTCGGTAACCTGCTATGCCAGTGTTGTCTTGGAGTAGAATAGATCTTATCCGAGTTTGTTGCTGCAAAAAATCAGCGGTGCCGTCAATTGAGCCGTTATCAATCGCAATAATTTCAAATTCCGGACGATCTGCGCACTGTTGTAGCAGGTGCAAGGTTGTTTGTCGTGTTTCGGCGATGCGGTTGTAGTTTAGAAAGATGATACTAAGTTTGGTTTTTGCCATGGGGTGGGGTGAGAGGATTTAAGTTGCTCAAGTTATTCCGTGCATGTTACTTAGTATAAAGAGTCGAGATGAAGTTTAACATCTATCATTTGATTCAGAAAGCCCAGTTTCTCAGACTCGGCGGTTGAAGTGCGTTTTATTTAACTTGTAAGAGTGAAATATCATTGTTATATATGTTGGGGGTAAAATACAAGCAGGTGAATATGTTAAAATAGTTTAGGTTTTGGGCTGATGCCTGGAACCTTACTTAAGGAAGGTTGATTGAATGTATTCATTGGAAATGAGGTGTGATTTTGCCTGCTGTGACTGTTGACTGGGTTGGTAATGCAAGCTGTTCAGTTATTTGTCGTGGTGGAATTGTTGAAAGTGATTGCATATCACTGGATAGCAACAATTCTCAATTTGGACCGTCTGTTGTCGGGAAGGGATAATCGAAGAATGTCGTAAACCCATTCGTGGGGGGGGGGCTTGACGGTAGCATTCATGCCGCCGGCATCTTCGCTTAATCCTTCTCGACACTTTTATTGGCTTCAAATTGAGAATTGCTGCACTGACTAGTGAATGATAGAAAGAACCTAATATTATAGTAATGATGGAGTGATATGAGGAATCTAAGATTTGGCTATGTGATTTGGATGGCGTTGTTGTTAATTGTGCTTTCTGGATGTTCAGGGCTCAAAAGGTTGGCAACGGATGATGTTGAGTGGATTAAAGACCGTTCAAATGAGCGCTGGCAAATGTTAATGAATAAAAATTGGGAAGCTGCCTACCTCTTTGAATTGCCCGCCTATCGTAATACACATGATATTAAGCAGTATCAGGCAAAATTTGGTCAGAAAATACAGTGGAAAACGGTTGAGATTGGTAATGTTGAAATATTGCAAGACGGTCGTTTGGCGGATGTGGCTGTAAATGTGAGTTATCAGTTTGCGCTGCCGGATGGTCAGGTTGTTGATAGTAATAAACCCCTTAAAGAACGCTGGATGAGGCAGGAAAATGAGTGGTGGATTGTTAGCAGTGAATGAATTGTTGTGTTTTTGTAGAAATACGTTGTTTTTATGGTATGATTCTAAGCTCTAAAGGTTTGGTGTTTTTTGGGGAGTGTGTTATTCTAAGATTAAGCATTAAAATAGTTGCTTAAAGTAGTGTAATGATTTAGTATCGCACTCGATTGTTTATTCTCTGTGTTTCAAGCTTTATATTTTGTTCAATAAAGAAAATTAGGGGTATTTAAAATGGAAAATATTAGAAAAAGTAAATTAGCTGTTGCTTTAACGGCTGCATTAGGTTTGGGCGCATTTGCAGGAAGCGCACAAGCGGTGAATGTTGCGAACGATGGTATTGGTGAATTGTCTTATATTCCATACTACTCAGTCACTAAAGGTCAAGAAGAGTTTATTAAGCTTGTCAACACCTCAGCTCGGACTGTTGCTGTTAAGATCGTTTTTCGTAGAGGTACTGACTCTCGCGAAGTAAGAGACTTTAACATTATTATGAGCCCATTTGATGAGTGGGTTGCTAAAGTGGTTCCTTCCGCTAACGGTAATGCTAAAGTTGTTACTAAAGACACTACTTGTACTATTCCTAACAAAGATCAGTGGACTAAAGAAGCAGACGGTTCATACTCTGTAGATTTCGACAATACATTGTTCGGAAGCAACGTAACTGTAGAGTCTGAAAATGTTATTACTGGCTTCAAAAACAGCTTAGTTAAAGAAATCAAAGAAGGTTATGTATATGTTGCGGTAATGGGCATCAACAGACCAGATATTACGATTGGTACTGTGAACAGTGTTCCCTACTTGGCTAAGCATATTAACGGCGTTCCAAGAGATTGCGGTTCAATCGATTGGGGATTTGCAAATCGTTTAGACGATGTTGCTTCTCAGTTTACTACTCCAGAAAGCGTTCTACGTGTTACCTCTTCATTGGTTGACGTGAAAGCAGGTTCTGCTGTTGAAGTGCCTGTAACTACATTTGCTAACGCATTTAACATCGGTGCTAACATCACTTCTTCAAGTGTTGAGCAGCCAGATGAGTCTTTTGTTGATGTAGAATCAGACATCTTTATCGACAGTTCAGCTACTTTAGCGACTGGTACTTTAGATAAAGGTCAAAGAGCGTTATCAACTACCGTTATGGCTAACCAAGTGGTTGGTACTTACGATACTACTAACAGCCAAACTAGCAACTGGATTGTAAACTTCCCAACTAAAAGATCTTTGATGCAGTTGTTTCCAGCTGTTCAACCTTTTAATGATTCAGTAGTCACAATTGCAAAAGCTTCTTTCGATGAAGAAGAAGAAACTAGTGTAACTACTACTAAATTCTCGCCAGCATTGACTAAAACTGTTGTTCTGCCATGGGAAGTTAACGTTGTAGGTTTCAGCAACAACAATTCGTTAGTTTCAGGTTTATTCACTGATTCTGGACAGGGTTTTGCGAAAGGCTGGATGGCATTGACTTTCCCTAAAGCGGTTGCGGTTAGTTCTGTTGATGGTAAAGTTACCTACACAGGTATGCCGGTTATTGGTTTTGAGTTGAACGAAGGTGCGGGTATTGCTTCTTCACAGTCTTTAAGTTATACCAAAGGTATCCTTGCTAAATAGTAGTTTCTAAAACTGCTGCGTTTAGTTGATAAGGTCGAACGGTTATTAACCGTTCGGCCTTTTTTGGTTTTACGGTGTTTAATTTTGAATACCTTTAGCCCTGTTTGAGAGTTAGAGAATACTGAATATTTTGTAGATACCCTGCAATTAAGGTAGGCTATATGAAACAAATATTGCACGTTGGAGTTGCTCTAATGTTATTTTTATGAATAAAAAGATGGTTTTTGGTTTTCTTAAATATGGCATGAATAGTGCTTAACATTATGTGGATGCGATTTTAGGATGTGTGACATATCTTAAAAGTCGAGAGTTAATTAGTTTTTAGGAAACAAGTCATGTGTAATGAAAAAAAATTGGGAAAGTTAGTCATTGGTGGATTGTTGGCTTTTTTGAGTAATAATGTACTTGCCGACGTGCAGTTTGATGTTGCATATGGCGATTATTTCAAAAAAGTATGTGCGGCCAAGAATTTAAAAGTGGTTTCTAACCAGATTGTCGTGGAAGGCTTTCTTGCTAGTAGTTGTATTGAAGACAGTAAGGCTGATTTTAGTAAACAAGTCGGTACCGATATTAAGACATTGTTGGTTGATATTGATGGTAATCCAACGAAATTAAATGTTGTACGCATGTTTGGCGATGAAAATAATGGTGTGATTGGACCGTTAAATGGTCGAATTACATTAGTGTTAGGCCCGATTGAAGTTGCTGTTGTTCCTGTTCCGGTAGTAGACACTAAAAATCTTAAAATCGTTGAGCCTGAGCAGAATGGTGAGACTCATTTGCCAGGTTGTGCTGGTTTGACTAAAGTGTCGCCAAATGAATGTCGATTGAACGGTTCTATTGGTAACGAACATTTTGCGGTTAGACTGGATAAAACACCTTTGATTAATTATCCTTCGCAGCAGTATTTTGTCAGAGGTATCACCAATGACGATATGCCAAATGTGAATGTGATTTATAGATCATTCGTAATGGCAATTTCGACAACGCCAGGTGATTTTTCTCCAGCGAATGCTGCTTGTCGCCAAGATATTGGTTCTGCCGTAATTTCTCTTCCGGTGATGCTGGGAGAATTTGACATGAATATATTGACTACACTTAGATCTGCTCGTGATAAAGCAATGGCTAGTGCATACGCTAACTTGACAAATATTGAATTAGTTGATGAAGCTAATAAAAAAAGCATGGCAGTCAATATAGCAGAACGTAATTTACAAGATTATCAAAACGGCAAAGTGTGTGTTTTAGATAAAAATCAAGAGTACTATGTAAACGTTCGTCCAGAAAATCCTGGTTGTAAAGCCTATGTAAATGGTCAGTTGACTAATCCCAACGGAGAATGTCGAGTAGAAGTATTTGCAAATTTCCCCCACGTTTCTAAATAATAGTGTGTCTTTGGCTGGATTGCCTTATGTGTAATCCAGCCTTAGTCAGCCATCTTAAGTGATATTGGCTGGCTACAATTAAATCTTGTTAATGGCAATTTTTCCTTTCTTGACAAATATTGAATTAGTTGATGAAGCTAATAAAAAAGCATGGCAGTCAATATAGCAGAACGTAATTTACAAGATTATCAAAACGGCAAAGTGTGTGTTTTAGATAAAAATCAAGAGTACTATGTAAACGTTCGTCCAGAAAATCCCGGTTGTAAAGCCTATGTAAATGGTCAGTTGACTAATCCCAACGGAGAATGTCGAGTAGAAGTATTTGCAAACTTCCCTCACGTTTATAAATAATAGTGTGTCTTTGGCTGGATTGCCTTATGTGTAATCCAGCCTCAGTCAGCCATCTTAAGTGATATTGGCTGGCTATAATTAAATCTTGTTAATGGCAATATTTCCTTTCAACATGGACTATTGCCGTTAATAATGTCATAAAGTTTCTCATGTTCTGACTGCTTATAATCGAGTTTTGCAGTTGTCAATCAAGAATACGCCAGTTATTAATTAATATATATTTGAAGTTATTTATGAAAATATTTTTTTGTCTTAAGGTTCTTTGTTTAAGTTTGTTAGTCTCATCTTTGGTTTTGGCAGAAGATGTGGTTATTCACAGCCAGAATGTTGATTTGACTAGGCAAAGAATATTAACCGAATTTGCAGCGCAGTCACAGGATGTACAAGATAAGTTGAAAGAAAATGAAATGGAATTAAAAAAATTTATCGATGCTTTGTATAACGAGTTTGCCTTTGAATACGAATTAAATAAATTGAATTTAAAGGATAATCCTAAAGTTGCTCAAAAAATACAGATAGCAATTAGAAAAGTTTTGATTGATGAATTTGTGGCGCAAAAAAAACAGTCTATCGTGATTCCGGAAATGGAACCGTTGGCATTAGCAGAATATGAAGCTCATCCTGAAAAATTTGTAGACCCTGAGTTTGTTCAAGCAAAACATATTCTCATTAAATTCGATGGTACCAATAAAGCTGATAAATTAAAGCTTATAGAATCTTTGAAAAAACGAATAGAAAAAGGTGAGAGTTTTGCTGAACTTGCAAAACAGTATTCTGAAGATAAAGCAAGTGCAATTAAGGGTGGAGAATTAGGTGCTTTTCAACGCAAGCAAATGGTAAAGCCGTTTGAAGATGGAGCTTTTGCACTCAAAAAACCGGGACAATTGAGTAATATTGTCGAAACTCAATTCGGATTTCATTTAATTCAATTAGATGTCTACACGCCTTCAAAGCAACAAGAGTTTGCAGTTGTTAAAGCTGAATTAATGGCGGAAATGGAACAGGAGTATCTTAAAAATGAGATAAGAACCTGGCGGGAAGCCATTATTGATCCTAAAAAGGCATCTTTGAATCAGGCTGAGTTAGATAAAGTGATTGCCGATATTAAAGCGATTAAATAAGCGTTAACTCGTTTTTTTAAAGTATATAGAGTTATATCTGAGCATTAATTAATCGACCCGTCATCAGTAATGATGCGGGTCATTCTTGCATGTGACGTAATTCGCGTCAAGCCAAGTTACTGATTTGGCAATATTTGATGAATAATTCCCATTAAATCGATCGGGCTGAATGGCTTGGTTAAGTAATAATCAGCTCCCGCTTGTTGGCCTTGTTCAAGATCGTCCTGTTGTGTGCATGCGGTTAGTAGAATAATCTTGTACTGTTGAGCATTTGGCCACGCTTTGATCATTTGGCACAGTTGAAAGCCATTCATATCCCCAGGCATCATCACATCGAGAACAATTAATTCAGGGCTTTCATTTTTGATAATTGGCAGTGCCTTTTCTGAGCTATCTGCTTCAAACAATATAAAACGTGGGTCGGAAAGCGTTAGGCGCAATAAATAGCGGATCGTAGTGCTGTCATCGACAATCAGAATTTTACGCTGATGATTGTCAGAGGTTATTTCCATGGCTTTTAACTTGATTAAAGTGAGTGAAAAAGTGCCTTACTAAACTAGTCGTCGGAGTCAATTTAGAACGCAAGTTCACTTGCTAGTGCAAAAAAACGTAGAGCACACTGTGCGTATCTGGCATTATTATTTAAGCGATAAATAATACTCCAAAGCGTGTCAAGGTGTGCAAGTTTCAGGTAAATAACAGCAATTCTAAATTTGCACAGTCTGGCGCCCCTTGGCCGAAGAACGCCGTAAACTCATCAATGGATGGGGGGGTACGGCGGTATCCATGCTGCAGACATTTCGCTTACCCCTTCCTGAGGCCGTATATTGGCTTCAGGTTGGATTAGTCATCATTGGTTAATTTTGGAAGCTTATTGCGTCGAGGGTTGGTAGTTCACCGTAAAATCACGCAAGGTTTCAAGCGCTAAAGGGAGTTGCATTGGATTGGGTAATTGAAATGCGTTTACGCCAACCCGTGACAGATAAAACACCTGATCCACCATAAAATTGCCCACGGCGCGGATTTCGCCCTGGTATTTGTAGTGATGGCGTAACATTCGGGCGTGACTGAACGCGCGCCCATCGGTATAAACCGGGAAATCGACTTCCACTAAGCTAATTTTATCCAAATCCGTCGCTAAATCGGCTGAATTATCCGCTGGCGCTAAACGCACGCCAACCTTACCGGTATGCTGAAGTAACGTTTCCCGTTCTTTTTGCCAGCGGTTCAGGGTTACTGAAATGTCGCCACTCGTTGGCAGGGTTTGATCGTCGGCAATAAATTGCAGCCGATCGTTAATTATTTGTTGATCTTTAATGAGTTGCATAAACCTGCTCTTTAAATGGTTCCAAGCCAATCCGTTTTACGGTGTTCAAAAAAGTTTCGTCTGGATCAAGGCGTCGCTTGATATAAACATCCAGAATATTCAAAATTGCCGAAGTGATTTCATGCTTCGCAACCGATGGACCTAAGCGCTCACCAATGGCGGCTTCGTTTTCAGAAGATCCCCCAAGTGTAATCTGATACCATTCCACGCCTTTTTTATCGACGCCCAAGATACCGATGTGGCCAACGCTTTGATGGGCGCAGCCGTTCATGCAGCCGGAGAAATTAACTTTAATGTCGCCGAGATCGTGAATGTAGTCCAGATTATCTAATGCCAAGTTGATTTCTTTGGTCACGTCGATTGAGCTGGCGTTGGCCAGTGAACAGAAATCAAGGCCCGGACAGCAGATGATGTCGGTGACGGTGCCCATATTCGGGGTGGCCAGATTTAAAGCGCTAAGTGCTTGCCAAAGTGGAAAAATATCACTTTGTTTGACATCGGCCAGCAGTATGTTTTGTCGATGAGTGCTGCGAATCAAGCCAAAGCTATATTGGTCGGCAAGATCGGCTACCGCGTCAAGCTGAGCATCTGTGATATCGCCGGGTGGAATTTCCGGAGCTTTTAATGAAACAAAGACAGCACGATATCCGGGAATTTTGTGTTCGACGGTATTGTGTTTTGCCCAGGCGGCGAATTCAGCATTAGCGCTTAAGTGTTCGGCGTAGCTTTGATCATTTTTTGCGTTGGCTTCGTACGCAGGGGGAATGAAATGCGCTTTGATTTCTTGAATGCGTTCATTGCTGACTTCAAGTTCATCTTTAATCTTGAGCCATTCCGCTTCAACTTGTTCGGTAATTTTGGCAAGACCTTCTTCTTTAACAAGGATTTTGATCCGGGCTTTATATTTATTGTCTCGACGTCCGTATAAATTGTAGATTCTGACGATTGCTTCCAAATAAGACAGAATGTGCTTAAGTTCTAAAAATTCTTTGATGACTTGGCCAATGACAGGGGTTCTGCCAAGGCCCCCGCCCACAAAGACTTTAAAGCCTAATTCTCCGGCAGAGTTTTTGATCAGATGCAGGCCGATGTCATGGAACTGCGTAGCGGCTCGGTCGCGTGTCGCGCCGGTGACCGCAATTTTAAATTTGCGCGGCAAATAGGCAAATTCAGGATGAAAACTGGTCCATTGACGGATGATTTCGCAATAAGGACGAGGGTCTGCAATCTCATCGGTGCAAATCCCGGCCAAATGGTCGGTGGTGGTGTTGCGCATGCAGTTGCCGCTGGTTTGAATCGCATGCATTTGTACAGTTGCCAATTCTGCGAGAATTTCCGGAACTTTGGAAAGTTCAGGCCAGTTGTATTGGATATTTTGGCGGGTCGTAAAATGGCAATAGCCTTTATCGTAGGTTCGGGCGATATGCGCGAGTTTACGTAATTGTTTTGAAGATAATAAGCCATAAGGGCCGGCTACGCGCAGCATCGGTGCATGGGTTTGGACATACAGCCCATTCATCAGCCTTAAGGTGCGGAAGTGATCTTCAGGAATTTCGCCGTTTAAAAAACGTTCGGTCTGACCCTTAAATTGGGCGACGCGTTCGTCAATAATGGTTTGATCAGTTTGATTATACTTATACATGGGTTAAGCGCTAGGTTAGAAAGACTAAATCATGAGTAATTTAGTCAATATTATACTGCACACCATAAAATGACAAAGCTTATTATTAGATGCTATGATTGAGGGTAATTTTTAATTTTAATAAAGCAGTTTGATAATTTTTGAGGAGGATGTTTTGGTGCGCTTACTATTTTTACTATTAACACTGGTGCTGTTGCCGGGTTATGCTTTTGCCGGGAGCTTTGAAAATCTGGGCTTAACAGGGACTGAACGTGGTATTTACACGGTTTTGATTTTTATAATAGCCTATGGCTTTGTGATGGCCGAGGAGTTTACGCATCTTCGAAAATCCAAACCGGTTATTTTGGCAGCAGGTATTATCTGGGCTCATGCGGCTATTTTGGCGCAAGAGGCGGGCGTTTCAACTGACGATTTACACGCGGCTTTCGAATATAATCTGACCGAATACGCTGAACTAATGTTGTTTTTGTTGGTTGCGATGACCTACATCAATTCAATGGCTGAGCGTAATGTGTTTGAAGCGCTGCGTTCATGGATGGTTAGAAAGCAATTCGGGTATCGTAAATTGTTTTTAATTACCGGTGTCGTTACGTTCTTTTTATCAGCGGTTGCGGACAATTTGACCGCGGCTTTATTGGTAGGTGCTGTTGTATTAGCCGTAGGCGGAACTAATGAGAAATTTATCAGCATTGGTTTCGTGAACTTGGTAATTGCGGCAAACGCGGGTGGCGCTTTTTGCCCATTCGGTGACATCACCACTTTAATGGTATGGCAAGCCGGTTATGCCGAATTTTTCGATTTTTTTAGATTGTTTGTCCCTTCGTTTGTGAACTATGCGATTCCGGCAACTTTCATGTACTTGGCTATTCCGGATGAGCAACCGGCTGCCAGTGATGAAGAAGCAGTCAAGTTGAAACCAGGCGCGGTCACGATCTGTGTCATGTTTTTATTCACAATTGCTACAGCGGTCAGTTTCAAACAGATTCTTCATTTGCCGCCATTCATGGGCATGATGGTTGGTTTGTCGATCTTGATGCTTTACGGTTACTACCTCAAAGTTAAGTTTACCGTAGAGGGTGAAGCGGGCTTTGATATTTTCAATAAAGTGCGTCATGCTGAGTGGGATACCTTGTTATTCTTCTTTGGAGTAGTATTCGGTGTGGGCGGTTTAGGCTATATCGGTTATCTGGAGTTGTTGTCAGGCGCCATGTATGACGGCTTAGGCGCAACCACTGCGAACATTTTGGTTGGTTTGATTTCTGCGATTGTGGATAACATCCCAGTAATGTTTGCGGTATTGAATATGGGTCTGGATATGGACTTATACCAATGGTTATTGGTTACGTTGACCGCTGGAGTGGGTGGTTCATTGTTATCGGTTGGTTCAGCGGCAGGTGTTGCATTGATGGGCCAATCCAATCACAAATATACCTTCTTTAGCCATTTGAAATGGACGCCCGTCATTGCAGCAGGTTATGCAGGCAGTATTATTGTGCATTACATGATTAACGGCTAGTTTGTCCAAACATTGCCGTGTCTTGGCGCGGCAAGTTACTCAATTAAGGTCGATGCCCATGTGGCTTCGGCCTTTTTTGTTTTTGGGGTGGTGTGTAGTTAAAAACAGTTTCGAGGAAAGAAATGTCAAATGATTTGACCTTAAAGCAGGTTTTGCTGAATAAAGCCATGTTGATATGCATATTGACAGGTTTTAGTTCGGGTTTGCCCTTGTACATTTTGATCAGTCTTGTGCCTGCTTGGTTGCGCTCTGAAGGCGTTGATTTAAAAGCCATCGGTTTATTTGCACTGATTCAATTACCCTTTACTTGGAAATTTTTGTGGGCACCGATATTCGACCGATTTACGCCACCGTTAGGACGGCGGCGAGGTTGGTTAATACTGACCCAAGTGGCTTTATTGGCAACCATTCCGATATTCGGTGTGTTAAATCCTAAGCTGGATTTAAGTATGATTGCCTTGTTGGCAGGGATCATGGCCTTTTTTAGCGCTTCACAGGATATTGTGTTGGATGCTTATCGACGTGAATTATTGCTGGATGAAGAACTGGGGCTGGGCAATGCGATTCATGTTAATGCTTATAAAATTGCCGGGTTGGTGCCTGGATCGCTATCTCTTATCCTGGCGGATTATTTGCCGTGGCAATCGGTTTATTCAATTACCGCACTGTTTATGTTGCCCGGATTGCTCATGACTCTTTGGATTAGTGAGCCGGTTTTGAAAAACGGTGCGCCGAAATCACTCAGGGCTGCGGTTGTGGAACCCTTTCGTGAATTTATGCAGCGTCATGGCTGGCAGTCGGCGTTATGGACGCTTAGTTTTATTTTCTTTTATAAATTAGGCGACAGTATGGCGACCGCTCTGGCGACGCCGTTTTATCTTGATTTGGGCTTTACTAAAACCGAAATTGGCCTAGTGGCTAAAAATGCCGGGTTATGGCCCAGTGTGGTTGGCGGCTTATTGGGTGGGTTGTGGATGGTTAAATTGGGTGTTAATCGCGCCTTGTGGTTGTTTGGTCTCGTGCAAATGGTCGCAATTCTTGGATTTGCAGGGCTTGCTTGGCTGGGAAAGGATTTGGTTTGGTTAGCGGTCGTTATCGGCGTTGAAGCGTTAGGTGTGGGGCTGGGAACGGCTGCTTTTGTGGCGTTTATCGCCCAAACTACTCATCCTTTATATACTGCGACGCAATTTGCGCTGTTTACCAGTTTAGCTGCGGTACCTAGAACCTTCGCGAATGCGGCGACCGGGTATCTGGTGAGTTGGTTGGGTTGGGAAATGTTTTTTTTGCTATGTTTTGCGCTGGCAATTCCAGGGATGTTGTTGTTATTTAAAGTTGCCCCATGGCATGGTCGATATGAGTCGTTGAAGTAGTTGAAATTTAAAAGGGGTAATCGTAATCAATAATGAGTGGTGCGTGATCGGAAAATCGCGCAGTTTTGAAAATTGATGCGGATTTAATGGTATTGATCAGTGAGGCGCTGATGATTTGATAATCAATGCGCCAGCCGGCATTGTTTGCCCAGGCTTGGCCTCTGCTTGACCACCATGTATATTGACCCGCCGAGGGGTCAATGATTCTGAACGCATCGAGCCATTGTCCGGTTTCGAACAGGCGATCAAGCCAGGCACGTTCTTCCGGGAGAAAACCGGGCTTGTGTAGATTGCCGCGCCAATTTTTCAAATCGATTTCCCGGTGAGCGATATTCCAGTCGCCGCAGATAATCATGTCGCGTTTTTGTTGGGCGCGCTGTTTTAGGTAGGGTTCGAAACGTTCAAGAAAGTTGAATTTGACGGCTTGTCGCGCTTCGCCGGAGGAACCGGAGGGTAAGTAGATCGAGATTAGGCTTATATTGCCGAATTCAGCTTCAATAAATCGACCTTCTTGGTCGATATCTTCCCAGCCAATGCCGTAGGAAACCTTATTCGGGGCCCGAGTGGTAAAGATCGCAACGCCACTATAGCCCTTTTTTTGGGCTGGATGATAAAAACAGTGATAATTCGGTGGCCAGAAGGTCGGATTGACGAGTTGGTCGGGGTGGGCTTTAAGCTCCTGGAGGCAGATCACATCAGCATTTTGTGTCGCTAACCAGCTAAATAAGCCTTTGCGTTCGGCCGCTCGGATTCCGTTGGTATTGAGGGTAATAATACGCATGGTTAACAGAGTCTTGCAGTTTTTTGAAGTACCACGTATTATACGCAGTTCTCCAATAATTAGCCTGCTCCGATGAGGGCAAGAAAGAAAGCTTATGAAACCAGAAATTCATCCAGTATACAAACAAATCACGGTTACTTGCGGTTGTGGTAATACTTTTCAAACCGGTTCCGTATTGGCGCGTGATTTAACGATCGAGGTTTGTTCAGCTTGTCACCCATTCTATACCGGTAAGCAACGGGTAGTAGATACTGCGGGTCGTGTTGATAAATTCCGTAAAAAATACGCTAAATAGCCACATCTTTAGATTTTACTTGTGTAGCGGTCATAATTTTAGGCTATGGCAAGTAATTGATAATATAAGGGTATGGCGGTTTTGAGCTATCAAGCCGCCAATCTCCATTCCTCTCTGTTTATTAGAACAAGCTTTCAATCGTTTGTCTTAATTCTTTCACTTCAGCTTCAGGTCTGGGTCTAGGCGCGGACACTTCAGAGGCGCGAGGTTTCACAGAGCTGTCAAAATACTCCCAAATTCCCTCGCCGCTGTCTGCCGCTGCTCGTTGTCCGCTATACGGGTTGATGTAGCTGCGCACAATGCCTTCAGGTGGTTCAAGAGGTGATTCAGGCTGATCTTTGAGCGCCGTACGCATAAAATCGATCCACATCGGTAATGCGGCTTCTCCGCCGGTTTCTTTGTTGCCAAGTGGTGTTGGATTGTCAAAACCAACCCAGGCGCTTGCGGCGACCGTTTTGGTAAAGCCGTTGAACCACGCATCTTTCTGGTCATTGGTTGTGCCGGTCTTGCCGGCTAAATCGTTACGACCGAGGACCTTGGCGCGAGTCGCGGTACCGTGTTGCACGACGTCTCTTAGCATCGAATTCATCAGGAAATTGACTGCCGGACTAATGATTCGCTTGGGGGGCTCGGGATTAGCTTGAAATAAAACTTTGCCCTCATGCGATTCAATGCGTTCGATAAAATAAGGGTTGATGAGTGAGCCGCCATTGGCAAAAACGGCATACATCCGCGCCATGTCAAGTGGCGCGGCTTCGCCACTTCCAAGCGCCATGGAAAAAGAATGAGGAACTGTTTCAGGTTTAAAGCCAAAACGGGTTGCGGTTTCAACGGCTTTATTGATTCCTACAGCCATGAGTAGTTTGATTGCGACGATATTGCGAGATTTTTTTAAGGCGTTTCTAACCGACGTTGGCCCATTAAAATCACCGCCAAAATTTTCAGGGCGCCAGCCATCTTTAAGAGAAGGGTCTTCAATGACGATTGGCGCATCGTTGATCATAGTTGCCGGCGTAAAGCCATTTTCAAGAGCAGTAGTATAGATGATTGGCTTAAATCCGGAGCCTGGTTGACGTTTCGATTGGGTTGCTCGGTTATATTTGTTGTTGAAAAAATCGAAGCCGCCTTCTAATGCCATGATAGCGCCAGTGTTGGGGTCTAAGGCGACGAAGGCGCCTTCAACTTGAGGAACTTGGCAGAGCGCCCATTCACCATTGTCAAGTTGACGAATCCGAATAATGTCATTCAAATTAAGTATATTGTTGATTGCCGTGTCAGACGGTGTTTGTGACCGAGTCGCCCATTTTAAATGTTTCCAGGAAATGTTGACCTGAAGGTGGTCGGCGAGTTCAGCGGTTATGGAACCATCGCTAATGGCAATGACTCGCGCAGGAACGGTATCACCAATGTTGTTGGAGTCGGCCAAGTTTGTGGAATATCCTGGTTGTCTGGAGGGTTTTCGATAGCCGTGGCGTTGATCATAATCGTGCAGCGCTTCTTGAAGTGCTTGGGTAGCGCTCACTTGCAATGGTTGGGTAATCGTGGTGTAGACGGATAATCCATCACCGTAGGCCGCTTCCTCGCCATAATGTTCTATCACGTACTGGCGAGCCATTTCTGCAATGTAAGGGGCATTGAGTTCAATACGTTGTTCCGGTGCGATAGTTGTGGCGGCGGTCACAGGTTGAATCAGCGCTGTATCAAGTTGTTCTTGATCAATGTAAGCGAGTTCATGCATTCTGCGCAATACGTAATCGCGACGCTGTTGCGCGCGATCAGCGTCGGTAATTGGGTTATAGAGTGATGGTCCCTTCGGGAGGCCAGCGATTAACGCATATTCTGCGAGATTAAGGTCGTTGAGCGGTCGGCCGAAATAAGTTTCAGCGGCCGCAATAACCCCATAGGAGCGTTGACCTAGATAGATCTTGTTTAGATACAGCTCAAGAATTTGGCGTTTGGTGAATGCTGCTTCAATTTTTAGCGCAAGGATAATTTCTTTAAGTTTACGAATATAGGTCTTTTCCGAAGAGAGTAAAAAATTACGGGTCACTTGCATGGTGATGGTGCTTCCACCCTGTCTCTTTTTTCCCGTCATCACCAATTGAATAAATGCGCGCGCTAACCCCTGATAATCAACGCCTGGATGTTCAAAAAAGCGATCATCTTCAGCTGCCAAAAAAGCGTTGATTAATTGCGGGGGGACGTCCTCAATCTTAATCGGGGTGCGTTTTTTTTCTCCAAAGCGTGCAATCAATAAATTATCGTGACTATAGACTTTTAGAGGTATTTGATACTGGACGTTTTGGAGTGAATGAACATCCGGCAGGTTGTCAAAAATTGGCTTGATAAACAAATAAGCTGCTATTGCTGAACAAACAATAATAGAAAAACAAAGTAATATTAATACTTTGAATATGCTATACCGCAGAGATTTTTTAGTCACAAAAGTCCTCAAGCATTTTGTTGTCAATCGACATTGATAAATTGCGTTGCCTTGTAAGGAGGCAACAAACAGTCAGTGTGTGTAAAATAATCTTTTTTACAGTGCGTCACAACTCAAATAAAAAAATGTTGTGAATAAAAAAACGTTTTTATTATAAAAAATCAAAAAGGCTACTATACTTCAGTGGCATAGCATCGATATTGTAAGTGGTATAGCATATGTTAACCGCATTGTATTCTATGGATAAATATAAGTATCAGATTTTTGAAGGAACTATACATGGTTTGGTTTAGTCGGAAACAGACATCTGTTTTGGGTATTGATATTAGCACCGCTGCGATCAAACTTTTGGAATTGAGCAGGGAAGGTGCTCGTTATCGTGTTGAATGTTATTCGGTTGCGCCCTTACCACAAGACGCTGTTGTCGATAAGAATATTACCAACATTGAAGTAATTGCCGAAGCCGTAAAAAAAGCGGTCAAGCAGTCTGATACTAAACTTAGACACGCCTGTGTTGCGGTTGCTGGGTCATCGGTGATGACCAAAATTATTACGATGCCTGCGTCGTTAAACGATGAGGATATGTCCGAACAGATTCTGGTGGAAGCTGATCAATATGTACCGTTTTCATTAGATGAGGTTAATCTCGATTTCGAGGTCCAAGGGGTTAATGCCAATAATCAGGATTTAGTTGATGTGCTCTTAGCAGCTTCGAGGCGCGAAAATGTTGAGGATAGGGTTGAGGCTTTGAGTATGGCGGGTTTAAAAACCAAAATTGTTGATGTCGAAGCATTCGCAATGGAAAATGCTTTTGGATTACTTTTTGATCAGTTGCCGGAAAATTTGGTGGATCAGACCGTAGCCATTGCCGATATCGGCGCGACGATGGCAACGCTGAATGTGTTAAATAATAGTAGAACTGTCTATACTCGGGAGCAAAGTTTTGGCGGAAAACAGTTAACGGAGGAGATTCAGCGACGCTATGGATTATCTTATGAAGAGGCAGGGATGGCTAAGCGACATGGTGGTTTGCCTGATAATTATGAAAGTGATGTGTTGTTACCGTTTAAGAAGTCTATGGTGCAACAAATTGCGCGTTCGCTACAGTTTTTTGTATCGTCCAGTTCTAGTCGTGGAGTTAGTGCGATTGTATTAGCTGGGGGATGTGCTTCTATTGGTGGGATGGAGAAGCTCGTTGAACACGAATTAGGTATTCCGGCATTTGTCGCCAATCCCTTTGTCAATATGGCATTATCCCACCGAATCAGGCCCCAAAGTTTGAGTAATGACGCTCCGGCATTGATGGTTGCATGCGGATTGGCTTTGAGGAGTTTTGATTAATGGTCAAAATCAATTTATTGCCTTGGCGAGAAGAACTTAGAAAACAACGGCAACGCGATTTTTTGACCGCAATAGGTCTTGGCGTTCTCTTTGTCATTGCGGTTCTCATGCTTGGGCATTTGCATGTCGAAGGTTTAAAAGATTTTCAGATTTCGCGTAACAACTTGATAGAAAGTGAGATAGCGGAGGTTGATAAAAAAATTGCCGAAGTCGACAATATTGAAGCTAAAAAAAATAAATTATTAGTCAAAATCCAACTGATTCAGGGCTTACAGCAAAGCCGTCCTCAAATTGTACATTTATTTGAAGAGCTTGCGAAAAGAACACCTGAGGGTGTGTTTTTAACCCAATTCAAACAGGTGGGTGGCGATTTAACGATTGAAGGTAAAGCTCAATCAAATGCTCGGGTTTCTGCATTTATGCGAGAAGTGGAGAGCTCTGATTGGTTGAATATGCCAAAGTTGAGTATTATCAGAGGGCAGGACAAATTAGATAAGAAGTCTAAGACTAGTGACCTTGCTGGACAGGCGAGTGATTTTATTTTGTTTGCCAAGCAGAGTATGCCTGATAACAAGGCGAATGTTAGGAAGTCACCATGAATTTATCAGACATTAATTGGGATTTTAATGCGGCCGGCAATTGGCCGTTGCCAATCAAAATCGCGACGATTGTCATTATTTCCTTGTTGACAGCTGGAGCAGGTATTTATTATTTCACATTGCCGCAGTGGGATGAGCTTGAAGTACTTGAAAAAAAGGAGCAAGAGCTTAAGCAAACATTTGAAGTGAAACAAAGAAAAGCAATCAACCTTGATGATTATTTGAATCAATTAACCGAAATTGAGGCGAATTTGGGGGAAATGATTAAGCAAATGCCTACTAAAGCTGAAGTTGCCAGTTTGCTGATTGATATTTCACAAACGGGGTTAGCGAATGGCCTTGAGTTTAAGCTTTTCAAGCCGAGTGAGGAAATTCAGCGGGAGTTTTATAATGAATTACCTATCAACATTGAAGTTGAAGGTAAATATCTGCAATTGGGATCTTTTGTGAGCGGTCTGGCTTCTTTGCCAAGAGTCGTAACCGTGCATGACGTACAAATTAAACCCGTTGAAGAAGGGCGTTTACGAATGACGGCAACCGTTAAAACTTATAATGAGCAAGTTTCCGACGCGGGCAGTTCTTCTAAAGTTAGTAGAATGAGTGCCAAATAATGATTGGAAACTCGCTAGTTCAAAAATATCCTGTCTGTAAATTCTTAGCTTCGCTTCGAATTTTGTTACGGCGACTCTTGGCTTCCGGTGTTGATATAAAGACGCTGATAAATCAGTCTGCTGCGCTAATGGTAATGACAGGATCAGCGAGGTCTAAGTGTTCAATGATTAAATCTGCCCCAGTGTTTCAGGTAACTCGTAACGTCATTAGTCTAAGTCTTAGTGTTTGTTTATTAAGCTGTACTGAAGGTGACATGTCTGATTTACAAAAATTTATTGCTGAGGTGAAGGCTAGACCTAAAACTGCGATTGAACCTTTGCCGGAAATTAAGGTTGTGGAGCCTTTTTTGTTTAATCCGGAAACCTTGCGCGATCCTTTTGTTGCAGCGACGCAAAGTCTACAAGATACAGAAAGTGCGAATAGGGCCGCTTCCGGGATCAGGCCTGACCCGTTGCACCAAAAGGAGCTTCTGGAGCAATTTCCTCTGGATGCGTTGAAGATGGTAGGGACGGTCACTATCAATTCGGAACTTTGGGGTCTTGTGCTGGTTGGCGAGGTCACTGAAAATGCCAAGGAAAAAACCTTGGGTACAATTTATAGAGTTCGGGTTGGTAACTATATGGGGAGCAATTATGGAAAAATTATTCGAATTACCGAAGATAAAATCGAATTGATGGAAATTGTACCCGATAAGCCAGGTACTTGGCGTGAACAAGAGCAAGCATTACCATTAGTATTAGCTCAATGATTTTAAGGTTATAGAACTATGAGTATAAAACAAGGCAGTCTGCGGTGCATATTCCGTCCTCATACTAATATAAGACACTTGGGTGTGTGTTTGCTTTTATGGGCTTTGCAAATCAGTGTCGCTTGGGCGACCGATATAAATTTGCAGGGGGTTGATGTGGCAACATTAGCGGGTAACAAGCTCCAAATTCAGTTTCAGATGGATGGGGCTGTTGAAGCTCCTCTGGTATTCAAAACTGATAATCCGGCGCGAATTTCTCTGGATTTTACCAAGGTTCGCAATGGCCTGAATAAGAAGATTGTCGACATTAACGCGGGTGTCGTTTCAAATTTATTTGTCATGGAGACTAATGATCGTACCCGGGTGATTGTGAATTTATTGAAATCGGTTCCCTATCAGACTCAAGTGAACGGTAATCAAGTTTTACTGACCTTGGAAGCGACGCAAGTTATTCCGAGTTCTCAGTCTATGCCGGTTGCTGCACCCATTGAGAGCAAGGCTATTGACTATATGCGCACTTTACCTAAGCAGGGAATTGCCAATATCGATTTTAAACGCGGCGAAAAGGGTGAAGGGCGTATCATTGTTGCTTTGGCTAACCCAAATACCGTGGTTGATACCAAAGAACAGGGTGGTAAAGTGCTAGTCAATTTTACCAATACTAGCTTGCCGGATAATCTCTCTAAAAGCCTTGATGTGTCGGATTTTGCGACGCCAGTTAAAATGATAGACACTCAGGCGCGTGGCAATAATACTTCAATGACTATTACACCAGTCAATGGTAACTACGAATATTCTTCTTTTCAGTCGGAAGGTTTTTTGACGCTGGAATTTCGTCCATTGACGCCCGAAGAAAAAGTGGCGCAGGAAAAAGCAAAATTCACTTACTTGGGCGAAAAATTATCGCTCAATTTTCAGGATATTGAAATTCGCTCGGTTTTACAGATTTTAGCGGATTTTACCAAGCTTAATATCGTGGCCGCCGATAACGTGACTGGAAAAATTACCCTGCAAATGAATGATGTGCCTTGGGATCAGGCGTTAGATTTGATACTTAAATCAAAAGGTTTATCTAAACGTCAGAGTGGTGGAGTGATTATGGTCGCGCCAACTACTGATATTAACAAAATGGAAGAAGATGAGTTAAAGGCTACTAATGTTCAACAGCAGTTGGAGCCATTAAAGACTGAATATATCCAGGTTAATTATGCTAAAGCTGAAAATTTTCGTCTGTTAGTCACAGGGAGATCAACCGGTAGCATTGATGGTTGCGCAGTATCCAAACAGGAGATTAGTGCACAAGGCTCTTCAGGGGCAGGTGGTGGTTCTTCAGGTGCCGGCAATAGTGGTATGGATCAAATGAACCAAGGTAATAGCCAAAATGGTCAGCAGGATGTTTATCGACTATTGTCGCAAAGAGGCAGTGCGGTAGTTGATGGTCGTACTAATACCCTGATTGTTAAAGATACTAATGATAAGTTGCTGGAAATCAGAAAGCTGGTCAATTTGCTTGATAAACCCGTGCGGCAGGTTATGATTGAGTCCAGAATTGTCATTGCCACTAAAGACTTTGCGGAATCTTTGGGAGTGAAATTTGGGACCGCTAAGGCAGCCGATGTGGGGAGTGGTAAAACTTTTGGTGTCGGCGGTAAAGGAACCCAGGGAAATATTGCGGGTGGTCTGCAAGTCAATGATACCTTGGTTGATCTGGGGGCTGCGGCGCTGGCTGGTTTTCCACCTGGAGCATTGGGCATGACGCTCGCCCGAGGTGCCGATTATGTATTAAATTTAGAATTACAAGCTTTGCAAAACGTTGGAGATGGTGAAGTATTGTCTAATCCGAGGGTTTTGACCTCTGATCGCTGTAAGGCGGTGATCACTCAAGGGGAACAGATACCTTATACTGTTCTCAGTGCCGCTTCAAATGGCGCCGCTATAGCGAATACCCAATTTAAAGACGCTCTGTTGGAGTTATCTGTCATACCTCAAATAACTCCTAACGGCAATGTCATTATGAATTTGAATATCAAAAAAGATCAACGAGGAACTGCGAATAGTGACGGAAACGTTGCGATAAACACTCGGCAGGTCAACACTACCGTTACGGTTTCTGATGGAGAAACCTTGGTGTTAGGAGGGGTGTTTGAAGAAAATAAAACCGAGCAGGGTAATAGTATACCGTTTTTCTCAGATATCCCCGGTATCGGTTTTTTGTTTCGTAACAGTCTGACATCGGATCAGAAAAAAGAATTGCTGATCTTTGTCACTCCAAAAGTCAAAAATGAAATGGTGATCAAGTAGTTTTCCATTGCCAGTCGAGGTAGGGGGGATTTTATAACTCCCCTGTTCTTTATTATTGTTAGAAGAGAGAATTGTTGGTTCGGTTTTTCTGTAAGGATCTTTTGGTAAAATCAGGTACTATCGTAATTAGAGTCCGCTCAATTAATACAACTTATTGATATTTATTGAATAAATAGCATTTTTTGGGTATAATTGTGCACGAAAAATGAGCCGTAACCCTCAAAAACCGTGCACCAATGATCCGATACTGTAGCTCAAAACAACTGACGATTGCC
>CANNKG010000014.1 GCA_947505105.1 Methylococcaceae bacterium
AAATGGTTACCGGCTGAACTACATCCGCGCCAAGCGCGCCAACACCTCATTCGCCTGGATCAACACCATCTTCCTGGTCATGAACCTGTTGATCCTGGAAAGGATCTTTTTTGCCTTCAGTAAATTCAGGCCTGCTGGTTTGATGCAAGCATTCGGACGAGTCCTTGAGCAGTGCTTTGTAATCCTGTGTGCCGATTTCAAACTGTCCGCACGGCTACAGCATTCCAGTGGCTGATATACTGAGCAAACTCTATTTATATGTACTCGACAAAACAAAATTGACTGAGTACTAGCCTGATGAGAACAATTAATCTTTGCGGGCGGATATCTATTAGTTTGTTTTGATGCCGATTGCATCGCGTAGCTTATTTATTACTTGGCGAGCATCATCATACTTTAAATTAGCAATCAACTTGCTCAACTGAGCAAAGTCCTGAAGTTGATCGGCAGGCAATTGCACTCTAACCTCGTCAAGTGTCGCTTCGGTAATAAATTCATGCTCGTCGAGTAACAATTCCAATTGCTTAACCGCCTGAAGCAAGGCATTCGCATCTAACTGAGCGCCGTCATGTTGAGACGTTACGGGTTGACTGGACTCACGTAAATGGGTAATCACTGCCATCGCCTGATCATAAGCCACCTGAAATTTTTTAAGTGATGGATGGATGCCTTGATTTAATTCATTTTCCAGTTGTTGCGCAACGCCATTTAACACTACGGCGCCGACATTGCCGGCTGCACCTTTAAGTTTATGCACTAATTCAATAGCGGCAGTAAAGTCTCCAGCGTCAAGCGACAAGGTAAGTTGCTCGGCTAAATCGCTCATATTATCCTGAAAAGTAAACAACATTCGTATTGCGTTTTTTTGATTATTACCAAACATCTTCAAAAGGTTACGAAGATTGAATCCGGGTAAGTCACTTAACACGCCTCCAGAAACATCGCTTACTCGATGAATTTGTTCAAAATGCTTGGCAGGAGCTTTAAGCCACTTATCCAGCATCATCATAAGTTGATCAGGGTCGATAGGTTTGGCGATAAAATCGTTCATCCCTGATTGGATGCATTTTTCGCGTTCTTCATGAGTCACTCCGGCGGTTAACGCAATGATGGGAAGTTGATCAAATTCGGCCTGCGCTCTGATTTTCCGAGTCGCTTCATAACCATTGATGATTGGCATGTGTACATCCATCAGGACCAGATCAAAGCTAGCGTCTTGCAACAGCCTCAACGCTTCTTTGCCATTTTCGGCAATGGTCACCTCGATACCCGAAAGCTTGAGAAATTCTTCGACCACCTGCTGATTGATGACATTGTCTTCTGCCACCAATACCCGGACGCCTTGAAAAACCCACTGCTCATTAAATACCGCGCTTCGGTGCGCAACACCTAAAGGACCGCTCTCACGAGCAGCCAACGAAGCAATACCGAAATTAAGCGAAAAACTAAAGCAGCTACCTACACCCAGGGTGCTGGTCACGCTAAATTCACTTCCCATCAATTCCAATAAATTTCGACTGATCGCAAGCCCCAAACCGGTTCCACCAAAACGTCGACTAATCGAGCCATCGGCCTGACAAAATGGTTGAAATAAGCGCTCGCAATCTTTGGCTGACATACCAATGCCGGTATCGGTCACGCTGAATAACAATCTGACTTGGGAACTATCCTGATGTTGCAGAGAAATGTTCAAGATTACTTGACCATGCTCGGTAAATTTGAAGGCATTACCAAGTAAATTAATCAATATTTGTTGCAAACGCATTGCATCGCCAACCAAACCACGCGGAATCTGCCCATCCAACTCAATATGAAAATCAAGAAACTTTTCCAGCGCTCGATGACCAAATAAATTCCGCAAATTGAGAATGATGGAATCCAAATCGAATGGACTTGCTTCAATGAACAAGCGCCCGGCTTCGAGTTTAGAGAAATCCAGGATATCATTGAGAATGCTCAATAAGCTATTGGAGGCACTGTTTATTTTTTCAAGATAATCTCGAATAACCGGCGGCAGGGTTTTATTCAGAGCCAAATGCGACAGGCCTAGAATCGCATTCATCGGAGTCCGAATTTCATGACTCATATTGGCTAAAAATTCACTTTTGGCGCGATTAGCATTATCGGCGGCTTGTTTTGCCTGACGCAACACTTCTTCGATACTCTTGGATTCTGAAATATCTTCAACGATTGACCATATATAGTCCTGATTATCAGGTCCTTTGACAATCACCCCATTCAATCGCACCGGAATCAGCGCACCATTTTTATGCTGGTACTCTTTTTCATAAGGACCGTAACGGCCATTCAAAGTCAGTGAATCAAGCTGGTTCTGTTCCAATTCGGCGTATTTATGCGGCGTCAATGCCCAATAATCCAAGGCATTAAGCTCATCCGTCGAATAACCGCAAATTTTGCGATATGCCTCGTTGAATTCGACAAAATGACCAGCCATGTCGGTCATTGCGATGCCCAAGGGCGATAAATCAAACAATGTGCGTAATTTGGCCTCGCTTTTCTCCAACGATTTCAGGGCAAAATATTGAAAAGTAATATCTTGAGCGATACTCAGATGACCGGTAGTCGTACCATTGCGATCACGAATAAAAGCAACCACCAAATTTACCGTCAACCGTGAACCATTTTTGCGAACATAGGTCCATTCAAAGGCATCAGGCTCAGCAATCCGTGCATACTGGATAAATATTTCAACCCCTGTAACCGGATGTCCTAAGACAGATGTCAGTTTTTCACTGCGTGCCTGAATTTCTTCGGGAAGATAAAAAAGTATTGGGGTTTGCTTTCCGACCACCTCTTCGGCGCTATAGCCAAGCATGTTCTCAGCGCCTTGATTAAACATCATAATCAGACCGTCGGCATTAGTGACAATAATTGCGATGCCGGTTGCGGCAGATAAGACATTTTCTAATACTTCTTTGGCTTTATTACTGTCTTCCAACGCGTGTTGCAGTGAATTTTCACTGGCCAGTAATGCAGCCGTTCGCTGGTCCACCAAAGCTCTCAAAATATTTTCACGTCCTGAAAACACCAGAGCGAAGAAACCTACTAAACTGGTCATTAGTAATCCGGCCAGTAAGATCAACCAAGCTCGATCTGAATCGTAACGATTGAAATATTCCTGCGTCGGCGCTATCTGGAATTGCCAGCGCCGTCCACCGACCGAAAAAATACTATTTGCAACGAGGGTTTTATTCGTACCATAAATGCTGAAGCGTCGATATACCATAGGCCATCGATTTTGTTCCATGCTGCTTGTAAACAATAATTGCTGATCAATCGGCGCCGATTCATCGGTTAACCGATAAAAAAATTGCCTCTGCTTGATATCTTTCAAAGCGGAATTGACGATATCACTGCCTCGAAACACACCCAGCACATAACCTATCAAGTTCACACGACGTTGTTCGACAGTTTCATTCGGCATATCCTTGCGATAGATTGGTAAAAAGGCTAATACGCCATACTGTTCCTGATAGCCCTGTTCTTGAACCAAGAAAATACGCCCCGAAGTCGACATGGCTCCGGTATCTCGAGCGCGCTCAATCGCCTCCCGACGGACGGAATTTGAATATAAATCGAAGCCAAGCGCCGTTTCGTTACCTTTAAACGGAACCACATAACTCACCGGCACATATTCAGGGCGGATGCCCGCAGGAACAAATTGTTTACGCTCATTTCGTTCAGTGATTTGAAAATTACTAAATCCTTCCCGTCTAACCTGAGCTTCAAACGCTTCTCGCTCAGTCAAAGTAATTTTTGGACTCCACTCAAAGGCTTGAAATCCACTTAAGTTAATAAGCGTATGCTCGACAAAAGTAGTGAATTCTTTCCTGTCGACATGATCTGAAGCAAGATAAAAACTTTTCAACGAATAAAGAGCATTTAGATGAGCATTGAGCGTCTTCTCAAAACTGGCACTGAATGCCATCGAATCTTGCTCGAATTGCAGGTTGATTCGCTCCCGCTCTTTATCGATTTCATTCATGACCATAAATATGGTTAGAACGAACGTCACCAAAATTGGAATGGTAATCAACAGGCGCCGCTTAAACCAGGGTTCTATGGGACGATGCATCCAAACCAAAATCACCGGGGTGAAAATAAAAATGCCGATGGCATCGCCCAGCCACCAAGTTGCCCAATTCATCGAAAAATGAACCATATCTAATCGGCCCGCCCAAAACAAAGTCATCACCGAGCAGCTTGAATTGATCAGAGTGCTAAAAACACCACCAAAGAGCAAAAACAAAAAAACTTCTTTCTCTGAAGAGAGTGTATTTGGAAAACCCGCAAAGCGCCTAATCAAAAACGCTCCTGCGATAGCCTGTAAGGCGGCCCAGATACCAATCAATAACGACACAATGACCGAAGTGAACATATTCGCAGTAGGATCAGTGTCCAGACCGACCAATAGATTGATCAAAAAGGACCCGATGGTGATTCCAGGCCAAATTCGATAACCGTAAATCAACAATGCCGCCAAGGCCAATCCTGAAGGCGGCCAGATTGCAGTTGCAAAACCCGGAGGAATTGCCAGAAAAAGGCCAAGTTTTCCGGTTATAAAATAACCCAGTGCCAAAATGATAACTTGTTTAACCCAACCAAATGTCTTAAGCGTTTTATCCGAAATAGCCATAGTAAAATTCAATTAATATACATGTCGGTCAAAAATACCAAGGTGGTGTCAAACCCACGGAGAATCTGAATCAAAGCTATGAATACTCATTAAACAGCGTCAACCGTTGCAGAGAATTCTGCAACCAATCGGTCAATCCTGGATATGAAATGCTTTGATCGATCATCGATCTACTCGTGATTCTGATGATGCGATTTAAGTGATAAATCGTTTCCCGAAGTAACATACTGGCTTCTATAAAAGCCGGTAAATCCTGTTCATATTGACGAACCGAAGTCGTCGTATCTAGCACCGAAATTCCTGCTCGATCTAGGATATGATGAAGATCGTCAATAGTGTTGATCAGCTGATCGAAATTTTGCTGAAGCCCCTCATTCAGTAAACTGTCCCACCCCACAAAAATAAGGCTGATGGTTTCAGCCATCTTGAGCGTCTGTTTCATTTCGTTCATAGGAACCGGAGAGAAGGTGTGATGAATACGTCCCGCCAAACCGATCAAGTTAATTTGATAGAAGGCATGACACAGTAACTCTACAATTTCCTTATCTAGTTTATTTATGTCCGATTTCAAAATGGTGATCAAATATTCACATGACCCTTTCCGACTGATGCCCATAATGGTTTCTGCAATAGCAGTAATACGCCCCAGACGACTGAGATGAGGTGCTTTCAGCTGTCGTGGATAACCACTGCCGTCAATTCGTTCATGGTGTTCGAGTACCGCTCGACTGATCGCGGGTGGTAACTCTTGCTGCTCCTTCAAAATTAAACAACCAATAATTGGATGTGCATACACTTGTTTCCATTGCATAAAACTCAGGCATTTGGATTCATCGAAGATGTGTGGATCAATATGCAAGGTTCCCAGATCATGAAATAATCCAATACTCGCCAAGTAATGCATATCGGTCAGGGACATTCGACAAATATTGCCAATCAGTAGATTCATCAAAGCAACCCACAGCGAATGAGTAAATTGATTGGGCAAACACTTTTGCATAATCGTCATCTTGTTGGCCAAGAACCTACTCAGCAACAAACTGCTAAAGTAATCCATTATCATGGAAATATCTGACAAACCATGAATCAACAAGCGGAGATTGGGCGAATCATCCAAAGATTTCAAGGCATAATATTTTAATTGAGTCACACTCAGTTGATCTGCAATTATCAACGAGTTATCAATCGGTTTAAGCAGTTTATGCTGTAACAAACGCTCAAGATGACTCCGATTAATTTCAGTACCTCGAGCAATCAATTTTATGCCCTGAGCACTTTTAATGTCTTCAAAAGCACGAACGGATTGAACCTCACCAAGTTGTGTCAGATGTTCCAAAAAATATCGATCCACGTTAGCATCCCTAATCTACTGAAAATAAATCAAATCTCAGGATCTAGCTTTAACTGATTCATAAAAATTTCAATACTTTAGGATGATATTTGATGAGTTATCATTGATTCTTAATTACTTAATAAATTGGTTATATTATCTACTGAAACCAACGACCTAAATAAAAAACGGCATCTGACCCATTCCGAATTGCGCAAAATCCCCCTCTTGGCCAACATTTCTTGCCCGCTTCTGCCACGATGATGTTCAGTCAAGGTTTAGCTCGAGCCGTGCTGGATTGTATGAGCTTTAAATCCTACTCACTGATTTACGCTATAATTTCAACACAGTTGGCTGATCTTGACTTTTTTCACCCCATCTAATCATCCATAGAGAAAGTATAGTCGTGCAAATCCAATTTGACTTGCTTACACTAGGGGAATATACATTTTTAAATCTAATGTTTTGTTTAAATTAATTTCGAGGAATAAATTTTGATACCGGTTGCCCAAGAAGACTTAACATCTAATAACTGCGAACCGTCTAAGTCGATTCTTGACAAGGTAAAACAGGAAACCAAACTATTACATCAGGGGATGCACCAACATCCGTTAATGCTTAATCTATTGAGCCATACCTCAAGCCTTGAGCTATACCAGTGTTTATTATGCGCTTATTACGATCTCTATCGCCGAATAGAAGCGCAACTTGTCGCGTCCATCCAGCGTTTAAATATTGAGTTTGATTATGCGTCAAGAACAAAATTGCCTTGGCTTGAACAGGATTTGATTTTTTTTGGTATTAACCCCACCCGGACGCCAACTCTTGATCTAGCATTAAGTAACATCAATGACTTAAGTGAGTTCATCGCGATCCTCTATGTGATCGAAGGCTCTACTCAAGGCGGACAAGTGCTCGCCAAACAATTACAGTCACGACTTGGAATTGGCCCTGAATCGGGTGGACGTTTTTTCTCTGCCTATGGTGAATCGACAGCGCCAATGTGGGAAAACTTCAAGCAGTTTGTCGAAAATTCAGCCGAATCATGTGATGAAGCCACCACAATCGTGATGGCAAAAACCACTTTTTTACATTTTCAGCAAACCCTGGATCATTACTATTACGCTCAACAATCCCTTGTGAATACTGACTAAACCCTTGACGCTGTTGATTGTTATTTATTTAACTTTTGCTTGACCTATATGCGTTGCTTGATTGCTTGCGCCAACTGATGCACCGCCATCGCATACTTTTTGCTATTGTTATAGCGTTTGATAACCTTGAAGTTATGATAGGTTTGCCAATACTCATCGCCTTCATAGGTACTCAAATCGATCACGGAATCACCTTGGGGACCGTTAACTTGATCAGCGACCGGACTGTTATATTCCCAGCCGCTCCGTGAAAAATAATGCGCAACACTGCCGATGGCATCATGAGGTTGCCAAAGATCGCGGCGCCCGTTATGATCAAAATCAATCGCCAGACGTCTAAAACTACTCGGCATAAATTGCCCAAGTCCCATTGCCCCGGCCCAGGAACCGACCAGACTTCTTGGTGCATAGCTTTCTTCACGCGTCATCAACAGAAAATTTTCAAGTTCCGTTTTAAAATATTTAGCACGTCGAGGTGTATCAAATGCCAAGGTTGTCAGGGAATCAAACACCCGTACTTTACCCAGATTCTTCCCAAAATAGGTTTCAACGCCAATAATACCGACAATATATTCCGGATCGACACCATAAGTGACACTGGCTTTTTGTAATACATTCGCATTGGCACGCCAAAATTGCACACCATCTTGAATATGTTCTTCGGTCAAATAAACCGCGCGATAACGCGACCAACTTCCCACATGCGGCTTCGGTGGCCCGGAAGGTTTAGTATCCCCCATTTCTGAATGAATAACCGACTCCAGGCGACTAGCCTCAGCAAACAAGTTTTCCAAATACGTCTGAGAAAAACCATGTTTCGATACCATTTGTTGAATAAAGCTTTGCACTTCAGGATATCGATGATAATTGGCAGGCGGCAAATTATCTGGCTCACTCGGCATCCACGCGTTCGCGACTACAGTTTGCTGTGTCGTCTGGGACTTTGGCAAATTACCTTGAGAGTGATCGACAGACTTTGTTATCGTCGGAATTTGAGTCGAGGGTCGGTCGGAAAACGTAACCTCAGGATCGCTCGCACACGCACTCAACAACAGAGTAGCAAGCATCAGTGAAAATGATTTTTTTTGGTTTAGCATTAATTAAGGTACTTTTTGGTGATAATAAAGTCGAAAAAAACGTTCTGGATTGTTCTTAGGCGGTGTCCATCGTAACTATTCAGTATCCTTCCGTTGATGCCCTTCAGTCCGAGAGAGGCCTTGATGAATAGTTACCGTAAACTAGCCGCCAATAGAATAGCGCATTTTTGACCATTCTTCTATGATGCTTACTTTCACTCAGCAATTCTCAATTTGAAGCCAAATAAAGGTGCTAGGCAAGCACTCCCCCAAACACTCGTTATGGATTTATAATAAGGCCTCATTATTTACTATCCTCCACTATGTCCCAAGAAAAACCTGGTCAAATCCATCCATCCTGGCAAGCAGTGATTGGCGATGAGTTTAATAAGCCTTACATGCAAGCTTTACGGGCTTTTTTACGCCAAGAAAAAGCTGCCGGAAAAAGCATTTACCCATCAGGTTCATTGATTTTTAATGCCTTTAATCACACACCCTTTGAGCAGGTTAAAGTGGTGATCATTGGACAAGACCCTTATCACAGCCCGGATCAGGCGCATGGCTTAAGTTTTTCGGTGCCGCACGGGATCGCCCTGCCGCCCTCATTGCAGAATATTTTTAAAGAGATTGCCGCTGATTTAAATATTCAGATGAGCGGAAATGGTGATTTAACCCCGTGGGCCACTCAGGGAGTATTGCTACTCAATGCCACGCTTACCGTGGCGCAAGCCAACGCAGGTTCCCACCAAGGACGCGGCTGGGAAACCTTTACCGATGCGGCAATTGCGGCATTAAACGCACACCGCGAAGGTTTGGTATTTGTGTTATGGGGCAGTTATGCGCAGAAAAAAGGCGCGTTTATTGATGCGAACAAACATCTGGTGCTAAAGTCGCCCCACCCTTCACCCCTGTCAGCGCATCGAGGATTTTTTGGCAACCACCAGTTTTCTAAGATTAATCAGTATTTAGCTCAGCATGGTCAAACGCCGATTGATTGGCTGTTGTAGATACTGACTTTATCCAGAACCATAGGATGTGCTGAGCGACAGCGAAGCGCATCATTCACGAGAAATATCAAAATATTTAGGGATATTCCTGGAAATTTAATATTGACGGTAACTCGATCGATGCGCTTCGTTCCTCAGCACATCCTATTATCGAATCTTATTGAGTTTCGGCGAATCCCTCATTGGAAACGGAAACATCGCCGTGATCATTAACCCGGTGGTATAGTCGTTATATTATCTACTTTAGTCACTTGTCTAAATATGTATCTGTATGAAAAAACTTGTTTTTCGCCAGCCTTCAGCGTACCCACGTCAAATGCTCAGTTTATAGAATCATCAGCATAATTTAATGCCTGACCACAGGTTGGGGATAAAATAACAGCGGGATTCGTTGTCCAGACCGAGCTAATACGAGTATCGTGTTTAACTGGATCAATAGAATAAAGAGCGACTCCTAGCTTACTGTTTCGGCCTTCAGCCCAGACGATATTTTGCGGACTCACTGTAATAGGTACCACGCCGATTGGGAAGGTATAACCTTTTCTGTTTAAAGTGGAAAAAGTTGTAGGCATATCTTGATCCGGATCCAATCCACGAGCAAAAGGTAGGTACAGAATATCGATAATTCATCGGCATTTCCGTGAGATAAATCACACACACAAAATTGAATATTCACTTTATGGGTTGTGTCGCACAATTTGGTTCTTACTTAGGTCGCGTAAGCAACAATCGGCAGGAAAAAAAGTTTGCTTGCTGACGAAAATTTACCTTTATACACAGTTCTAAGTCTCGTTTATAAAGAAAACTCTCCGCTTTACCCTGCATAACTCAATTTTTATTTTATTCTTTATATCAATCTTTTAAGCATCAACAAGCTTAATATGCGGTCACTTTTTCCAACCCATAGCCGCTAACCCATCAATCTGGCATCAAAATTGTTAGCTTTAGACAAGCCCTAACATTACAACCATAGCGATACTGACCGGGAATCCCAAACAATGACCACTTACGCCATCGGCAGTGTCAAAGGCTGTTATCAAACCCTTGTACACTTACTGGAAAAAATAGCCTTCGATTCAGAAACCGACTGCCTATGGTTTGCCGGTAATTTAGTGAATGAAGGGCCTGATTCACTGGCGGTATTAAGATTGGTCAAAGGACTGGGAAAACAGGCAGTTATGGTGCTGGGTAATCAGGAATTGCATTTATTGCAGTTAGCCGATGGGCATATTCAGCCGGAAGTCGGTGATGCTTTGAATGAGTTATTGAATGCCCCGGATTGTGATGAGCTTCTAAAATGGCTACGCAGCAGGCCACTGCTTCATCACGATGCCACACTCAACTTTACTCTGGTGCATGCGGGTATTCCTGCTGAATGGAGCTTTAGCCAAGCATTAACTTTTGCCTACGAAGTCGAGTCGGTCATCTCGCAGGGTAATGCTAAGTTATTGCTTGAAAATCTGACGCCAGACCAATCACGTTGGCATGCCAAACTGCGCGGCTGGAAACGTCTGCGTTTCATCACCAATGCTTTTACCCTGATGAAATATTGCACTCCGCAAGGCAAGCTGGATTTCTATACCAGCGGTTCAATTACTTCACAATCCGCAGATTTAGTGCCGTGGTATCGGTTGTCAGAGCGCTTGACCACCCAGCTGAATATTATTTTTGCTGACGATGCCGGTTTTCAGGACGAAGCGTTTCCGGGGATTTTTCCTTTACCGGCGCAAATACACTTGTCTGCCTTAACATTAGCGGCACCCCCTGAACTGATCCATGTTGAACGGGTGGGACAAATTCCCTTATGATATTTTTAAATAGTACAGCCAATATGAGCATCGAACAGGACAACACGGACTTCATTGCCGAACTTAAGCAGACCATTGTCGAACGAAAGCCCGAATTAAAAAAACACTATGAACGTTTGCTTGCGCAAGACCTTTCGCAGCAGCAATGGGATGGTTGCTTTCAACGCAATATATTAATTGCATTGGAACAGTTTTACGCCGAAGCTCTGGCGCAGGTTAAAAGCCTACCCTTCGATACCAGTACCAGTCCCGTCAATCGAGGCTTATCGGCATTGACTCCACAAGTATTACAGGTTTTCGAAGGTTTTGTGGATGAGTTTTTACTGTTTGTGGTCGATAAGCATCGTACCTCCTGCGCACTCTCCAATTTTCCGGATGAACATAAGCCGGATAAAACTTATGTAAATGAGGTAAGACATGCCATTGCTGAACTTTGGCAAAACTTCGCTATTGATGTTAATGCCCATTTTTTGGGTTCCTCTTAAAGTCACCTAATCACAAGCTATGATGAAATTTTATTTTACCCCCGGCTCCTGTTCGACAGGCATCCATATTTTATTGGAAGAACTCGATCTGGTCTTTGAAGCACATCTCGTCAACCTGTTAAGCGGCACGCAACAGACACCTGAGTATTTAGCCATAAATCCAAAGGCAACTATTCCGACCCTGGTCCGTGATGACGGAACGGCGTTAACGGAATTTCAAGCTATCGCCTATTGGCTGGCGCGCAGTTATCCGAAAGCCAAATTGCTACCCGGCGACCCGGACGGTGACGCTAAGGTCATTGAATGGATGGATTATGTGGTCGGCACGATTCATGGACAAGGCTTTACCCGAATTTTTACGACCGAAAAATTTACCCCCAACCCCGCTGATTACGAGGCGGTGAAGGCCCAAGGCATGGAAATTGTGACTCGAAGCTTTGCCATTGTTAACGCTAAGTTATCTTCATCAGGCTATGTGATGGGAAATTTCTGCATTGCCGATGCGGCGTTATTTTATGTCGAGTTTTGGGCCGACAAAATTGGGCTAACCTTGCCAGATAATTGTTTAAAGCATTATCAGTTGATGCTGACACGGCCAGTGGTAAAGCGCGTTTTAATTGAAGAAGGATATCGGGTGGGTTAAAGGAATTCAACTCTAAAAACGCAACTATATTGACCCATTAGGAGGTATCAATGCCTTTGATTGAACCAAGCAAAAATTTGACAGTTGGCTATGATCTGATTGATCGTGATCATGATGAATTTATTACGCTATTAAACCAGCTGGATACTGCCAGTAATGCCGATTTTCCGGCCTTGTTTCAGCAATTGCAGGTGCATACTGAACAACATTTTGAACGGGAAAACCAGTTGATGCAGCAATTTTCCTATCCGGGCGAACTTGAGCATAAAAGCGAGCATCAGCGAGTACTCGCCGAATTCAAACAATTTAGGACACGGGTTGATAAAGGCATGATTACCTTTGGTCGGTCATTTGTCCGAGAGCGCCTGCCGCAATGGTTTGGATTGCATGTAACGAATATGGACATTGCCCTAGTCATGTACCTTAACGCAAACTTCCCAGCGAAATGAGGTGTTCAAAGTAAGTTACACATCAAAAATAACAAGCAAAACACAGATTAAGCTTAATTTAGTTCTGAATAGACAGTCAAAAAATTACAACGTTTTTCATGCGGAAATTTATAAACAATGGAAGAGTTATGTCAAAATAGTTTATGATATTTTTTATATTACAAGCCTGCAACCATCTTGAACTCTCACAATGTTGAACGCCAATTTAAACCCCGCTGAGATAGAGAATTTTCAGCTCTCACATGAAGAACAGGAAAAAATTCTTCAACTTCAGCAGGCAATTTTAGAATCCGTTGCCCATGGCGAAGATCACATGGCGGTGATCAACAATATTTGCCAACTCGAAGAACAACTTCTGCCGAATTCGGTCGGCTCAGTCATGCTGATGGACGGTGCGTATGAATATCTCAACGTTTATGCGGCTCCCAGCATTCCAGCTCAGGGTATTTCAAGACTGAATGGTTTAAAACCGGGACCTGGAGGCGGTTCCTGCGGCAATGTCATTTATCGTCTTGAACCTCAATTCGTAAGCAATACCTTCACTGACCCACGCTGGCAGGATTTGCGCAATCTGGCCTACGACTTCAATATCTGCTCCTGTTGGTCGGTCCCTATCTATTCGAGCGTTAAAAAAGTCATCGGTACCTTCGCACTTTCCAGCTTCGAACATCGCTCACCGACAACTTTTCATCACCGCTTACTGGATATTGGCGCATCAATTATCGGCATCGTCCTGGATAGAAATAAATCGGAAGCGTCGGTAAGACTTTTTGAAAAAGTCTTTGAAGGCAGCGAGGAAGGGATCATGATTACCGATCCCAATAAATTTATCTTATCCGTAAATAATACCTTCACTAAAATCCTGGGCTATACCCTGGAAGATTTGCAGGGACAAACGCCCAAAATGTTGTCCTCGGGTCAACACGACGAGCATTTCTACGCAAACATGTGGAAAAGTATTAATACCTTTGGACTCTGGCGCGGAGAAATCTGGAATCGGCGCAAAAATGGCGAAATTTTTCCGGAATGGCTCAGCATCTCGGCAGTGTACGATCAAAACGGCAATCTCTCCCACTATATCGGGATTTTAAGTGATATCAGTGACATCAAAACTGCGGAAGAACAGATTCAATTTCTCTCTTCGCATGATGCTTTGACCGGTCTGCCTAACTTGATGTTATTCAAAGATCGACTCGACCATACCTTTAAAATAGCCAACTCAAACGGTCGAAAAGTTGCGCTGCTCAATATTGATATCGACAATTTTCAGCTTATTAATGATTCCTTGGGACATACGATCGCTGATAAGCTGTTGTGCGACCTCGCCAAGCGATTGAGTCAAGGTATTACCGATACCGATACCCTTTGCCGCCATGGTGGCGATGAGTTTTTACTCGCCTTGACAAATATGGCGGATATTGAATCGATCCGAAGTAGCGTCGATCAAATTTTTGAACAAATTTCCCAACCGATCTTACTCACCCAAAGTCCAATATCCTTATCGAGTTCGATCGGAATTGCCTTGTATCCCGATGATGGAGACAACTTTGATACCCTGTTGAAGCAAGCAAATGTTGCAATGCAACAGGCCAAAAAAAATGGTCGGAACACCTATCATTACTACACTGAGAAACTTAATTCCAACAGCTTGGAATTTCTGCATTTTTCACATGGATTACGTAATGCTATTAAGCATGAACATTTTGTTCTGCATTATCAACCGCAATACGATCTAAACTCAGGCACGTTAATAGGTGCCGAAGCCTTGATTCGTTGGCAACATCCAGAGGAAGGCTTGATTTTCCCAGGTCGATTCATTGATATTGCCGAAAAAACCGGCCTGATCGTCGAAATCGGCGAGTGGGTCCTGAAAGAAGCGTGTCGGCAGGCGGTAGCGTGGCAGCGGGCCGGTTATCCTCCGATGGTCATGGCGGTGAATGTCTCGGTGTTACAACTGCGTAGAGGCAATATCAAAGCTTTGATCCAAAATATTTTGCGCGAAACCGGTTTAGCTGCCGAATTTCTCGAAATAGAACTGACCGAATCCATCCTGCTCGATAGTATTGACCAAACCCTCATCATGTTGAAAGAGCTTAAAGATCTGGGGATTAAACTGGCCATTGACGATTTCGGGACTGGCTATTCAAGCCTCGCCTATCTGAAAAAATTTCGGATCGATAAACTGAAAATTGATCAATCTTTCGTGCGCGATATCGCAAACAATCCCAATGATGCCGCAATTATTCTGGCCATTGTCCAAATGGCCCATGCCCTAAATCTCAAGGTCATCGCGGAAGGCGTGGAAAATGAAGAAATGCTGACCCATCTTCTAAGTTGTCATTGCGATGAAGCGCAAGGCTATCATTTTGCCAAACCAATGACCGCCGAGGCCTTTGCCCAAATGTTGGATCATTAACGAGCGATTATTATTCCTATGTGCGGTCGATTTAACCTGCTAGCCACCCCGGAGCAACTGTGCGAAGCCTTTCAACTGGCCGTCCTGCCCGCCTATCAACCGTGTTTTAATATTCCTCCCGGCCAAACGATTCTCAACATTACCTGCTTACCCGATAATAGCTATCAAGCGGCTTATACGCATTGGGGACTGGTGCCGTCCTGGGCTAAAGATCCCAAAATGAGTAGCCACCTGATTAATGCGCGGGTTGAGACGCTTTCCGAGAAACCGTCATTTAGATCTGCCTACCAAAAGCGCCGCTGCTTGATTCCGGCAAGCGGATTTTACGAATGGGCATCCAGCGCACAAGGTAAGCAGGCTTATCATATTTTCCGGGAGGATCAACAAGTATTTGCCTTCGCCGGCTTATGGGAATATTGGGAACGTGAAGGAACGGCGCTATATTCGTGTACTATCATCACTACGGCGGCTAATGCCCTGATTCAGCCCATTCATGAACGCATGCCGATTATTATTGCCAGAGAACATTATCCGCAGTGGTTAAATAGCGGAGAATCCGGCGTTAATTTACAACATCTGCTCAGCACCAACGATTATGCCGGTATGACATTGAAGCCGGTGAGTCCTTGGGTCAATAACCCGGCACACAATGATGCCAACTGTGTACATTAATTTTCAATTGCCAGGGAATTCTGCTGGATAAGCTGTTGAACCTGCTACCTGAGTTGCCGATCCAGCACTGGACAGCTTATGGTGTCGGCAGCATCGGCATTCTTATCGAATGGCGCGCCTATCTGCTTACCTGCGGAATTGCCTTTCGACGCTGGTCGGCGGCAGGAGCTATTTTTTGGGCCATCCAATATTTTTTACTCAATGCCCACACCGCCGGTTTAACCATGGCCAGCACCGCATTACGCACCTTAGTGTCCGATAACTTGGCAAGTGGCGCCCTTAAGCATGTCTCTGCCATTGGCTTTGTCGCGTTGTTTGCTCTACTGACGCTAAGTTCCTGGCAAGGCTTGGTTTCCTTACTTCCGGCATTTGCGGTTATCAATACTACGCTCGCACTGTTTTATCTCGAAAATCGCTCAATGCGTATGATACTCCTCCTTTCAAGTGTCGCCTGGATCGTCAACGACTTGTACTGGCAGGCTTGGCCTGCTTTATTGGCTGAATCCGTCGCGATGCTGCTGAATGGCTATACCATTTATCGCTTACTCACGCCAGAGTCATAACAACCTGATGTAATCATTAAAAATGGCTCCAGAGTAAGGTTTGACCGTTACTATAAATCAACGATAAAATAATTTCGGCAAGAGCTAAACCGGATGATTTGAAATTATTTACTGCCGATTTCATCTAATTTTATTCTTAACTTTTTTCAATTTTTTGGGATTTCATTTATGCATTTAGGATTCGCTCACGTAAACAAGGTCTGCCGTTATTTAATACTCCTTACCAACATTCTGGCGCTTGCCGCCTGTTCATTTTCCGACAGCTCAGTCAGTATTTCCGACTCAACAAGTTCGATTATCAGTAGCCCTTCATCAATTTCAGGTGAAAGTAAAAAGTATCGAAATGAAATCGCCGACTACACCGTTGCCTATGTCAAATCTTCAAAATCCGATGTCGGTTATAGTAGTTATTTCAAAGGTATCAGCGAAATTGCTGCCAAATCGGGTATTGCCAACTGGGATCAGGATCCATTAACCTACATGGGTATCGGTTTAGGACTCAAAAGAACTGGCGTTGAGGGCGTTGCCTACGAAACCTACCGCAAGAACTTCGGCAATAACGACTACACCAAAATGGATAATATTCAAAAAGGTTATGAAGCTGGAGAATAACATCCGGCGAATTTGATATAAATTTAATTATCCACCTAGGCTTCAGCATGACTGCGCTCCTGATGCACTCTCGTCTGAAGCCTATGTTTATCGGAGCGCTATTGTTACTGTTGCCGCTCGCGGTATTTTCAAGTTCGTTTGAATATCTCTATATTGAAGCTAATGAAGGCAATTCCAGCGGCGGGCATACCGCTATTCAATTTGGCGATGATGTCTTTCATTTCCAACATCATGACTCCGGCTTAATTCGTTTACTTAAGCAGAATCAAGCGGATTTTCATTTTCTCTATCGCTATCTACAAAACCGGCAAATTCACACCAGTCTAATCAAGGTGCCTGAGAGAACTTACCAAGCGCTGAACAGCCATTTTAAATTGCAATTTCTCGCTCAGGAGCAACAATTCAAATTGCTCAATAATTTGCAGCAAGATCGTTTACTGTTAGAGTTCATTGAACAACAAAGCTTGCGCGCTTCGGGTAAAAGCCGGGATTTTTCGAATTTTGTTAAATTAAAAGGCGCCGGGCTTTTTTACCCGGAACACCCCATAGCGCTCCCCACCCAACCGAAAGCGACAACCGCAACCAAACTGACCAGGCTTATAGCAGCTCAATACGGTCAGGATTATTTAACAACGCGTTATACTCAAATTGAGCACGCTTTAACAGCCTTAAAACCTTATATCCTTCCTAGCTCCAGACCTATTCTATCGGAGGATAAATTTCCGCCCGTCCTCAATTCACTTGCCGAGGATTACTCCGATTATTTAACCGGTTTACTTGCCATTACCATTTTGCAAGAACATAAAACCCTTCAACCGAACGCCTTGCTGATCACGCAGGAACTGTTGAGCGCGGATGAGCGACGGATGTTAGAAAAGTTCCAGGCTCAATTACAAGATAGTTTGGTCCAAGCTTTTAGCGCCAACCGACCCGATTGGGGGTATGCGGTCATCATCGACACCGCGCGTTTGTATGCTATCGAGCAAAGCTTGAAACTAGGCCGTTGGGTGTTTGTCGACGATTTTGCGGCAGAGAGCGAATGGGTGAGCGCAGCACAATTTGCGGCTTTTGCAGACGCAATGAACACCCAAATTATCGATGCTCAACATAATTTTGAGCAGGCTCGAAAAGCTCTACCCCATTATCAGAATTTTTTGGAATCTGGCTACAGCAAGCTGGAAATGTCCGCAAACCATTATTTCGAATTATTGAAAGGTAAACAACAGCAAGCAGTACGATTTATTGGTGAAAAAGCCCTACCTACAAAAACGCTGACCCTTTCAACCGCACCGCTGCCCGATTTGACACAACGAGAGCTTAATGAGGC
This sequence comes from Methylococcaceae bacterium, assembly GCA_947505105.1. GTDB lineage: Bacteria > Pseudomonadota > Gammaproteobacteria > Methylococcales > Methylomonadaceae > SXIZ01. The sequence continues at coordinate 18,200 of CANNKG010000014.1, forward strand.
CCTGAGCGCACTTGATCAATATCAACAACATTTGCTTGACGAACTGAACCAACACTACCAATATGACTTACTGACCCGTAACTGTGCCACCGAAATCTTTAGAACCATTGCCCAAACGCACTCGGCACAAAACGTCAGCAAACAGCCACATTCAAAATCCACCGAACCATTATCCGGCATACCCGGCGAGATGATTTCTGCGGAATATAACTTTATTCCGTTTTTATCATTTGAATCAGTTAAGCAGCATTATCCGGTCGAACGGAGCGCCGTTCTCGATTCATTTAGAACCCATCAGCTCAAAAAACTTGCCCAGCAAGACGATGCTTGGCTAAACCTGCTCCGTGAATCCAACACCTTTACGAGCAGTCTGTATACCCAAAATCCGGATGACTCTTTGTTTATTTTTTTTACGGAAGATCTCGTCTTGCTCCGACCGGTTTTTGGCGTGTTTAATACCTTCGCCGGAATCAGCGAAAGTGTGTATGGTTTGTTTAGCTGGCCGTTCGATAGCGAACCGCACCTAAAATCCGGCGCGATGGGAACCTTAATGAGCCTACCGGAGCTGATGTTTGTCAACATCCGCAAGGGAAGTTTCAAATATTTGTCTTATCAACAATTTTTGCTAGAGCAAGCACTACCGACCGATTAATTAATCATTGTAAACAGACTAAGCAATGTCGACTGCGACCGTCAATGTTTTAGGTCGCAGCCTTTGAAATCTATTTCTAAACAACTTGATAGGTGATGCTTTAGTTTTTTAATTTTTCCTTTACCAACTCTGTCACTGCCGGGTAATTGGTTTTACCGGTTGCGAAGGCCGGTATTTGCTCCACGATCAAAATTTTGCGCGGCAGGCAGATCGTTGCAATCCCTTCAGCACTATCGCTAAGTTCTTTGACGGTCGCACCTTTGTGGGTGGTCATCAAAATAATCTGCTCGCCTTTCTTTGGATCCGGCAGGCTGATCGCGGCATGATGCGCTTCAGGCCAAGCCGTAGTCGCTATTTGCTCAACCACGGTCAACGACACCATTTCGCCGCTAATTTTGGCAAAGCGTTTACTGCGTCCCTGAATGCTGACAAAGCCTTCGGTATCAACTTTGACGATATCGCCGGTATCGTACCAACCGGGTCCGTAAATCGAGGCAGGCGGCACTAATTGACCCGGATTATCGGGCAGTAAATAACCTTGCATGATATTAGGGCCAGTTAGATGCAAACGACCGGCGTCTTCGATACCATCCACCGGTTCTAAGCGATAATCCATGGCCGGCAACAGACGACCGACCGACCCGGCTTGATTAGCCATAGGGGTATTCACCGCTGCGACCGGGGCGGTTTCAGTTGCTCCGTAGCCTTCTAAAATTCGAATCCCAAATTTGTCGAGCCATAATTGTTTGGTGTTCTCTTGTAACTTTTCCGCACCGGCGACGACGTAACGCAGCTTGAAGAAATCATAAGGATGGGCTTTCTTGCCGTAAGCGGCAAAGAAGGTATTGGTTCCGAACATAATCGTCGCATTGACTTCATAGGCCATTTCCGGAATCACCGCAAAATGCAGCGGCGTTGGATAATAAAAAGTCTGCATGCCGTTCAATAAAGGCAATAACGAGCCGACACTAAAGCCAAACGAATGAAACATCGGCAGGAAGTTCAATACGACATCTTGCGCGTTAAAGTTAATAACGGCTTTGACTTGCTTATGGTTGGCAATAATATTGGAATGCGAAAGCACCACGCCTTTAGGTTCACCTTCCGATCCAGACGTAAATAGCACAACCGCCGGAGTATCCGGATCGCCTTGAATGGGTTGATAGTAAAAACGATACCATTGACTACTCACAAACGCCTGAACTTTATCGAGCAGCGTGATATTTTGGGCAAGATCTTCAAGATAAATCAACTGCACTCTTTGACTTAATTGAGCGGCTTCTTCGGCAAGCGCCGCTTTTTCAATGAAGGTACGCGAAGTTAGCACCGTTTTAACTTGAGCGGTTTTACATGCGGAAATCATCCCCGCGGAACCGGTTGAAAAATTCAGCATCGCCGGAACTCTGCCGGCGTATTGCAAGCCTAAAATTGTGCACAGCGTCGCGCAAGCGTTAGGCAGAAAAATTCCGACATTTTCACCTACGCCAGTGATTTTAGTCAGTTCATTGCCCAGCGCAATAGAGCGAGTAATCACCTCGTTATACGACAAGCGTTTCCGGGCGATGTCTTCGATAATCCGATAACTACCACCATGAATGCTTCGAGCTTCGAGCAAGGCAGTAAAAACGGTTTGTTGATAATTACTGGTAACGAACATCATCTCGGTCATAATGTGTGTCAACACCTGACCGCTAAAATGTCGGCGCATTTTGCCGTGGAGTTCCTGAGGTGCATTAATATCGATTGCCGGCAGAATATGCAGGGTAATCTTCGGAAACAAGCGCAACCGAACAATCTTATGTAGTTTTGAAAAATGGGTATATTCGGCGCCTGAAATCCGAATCGGAAGAATTTTAGCGTTGGCCTTATCGGCGACCATGCCCGGACCATCATACACTTTCATTAACGAACCGGTCACCGTAATGCGGCCTTCCGGAAAGATCACGGTTTTTATATCTTGTTGTAAATAATGAATTAACTCTTTTAACGAGAGCGGATGGGTCGGATCCATCCGAAATACATGCGATAGCCCTAAAAAGGGTTTTAGCCACCAACGATCGGCGATTTGGGTATTAATCGCAAAAGTAATATCATCGGGCAAAAACACCCAGAGCAAAACTGGATCCAGAAATGAAGTGTGATTGGCAATGATCAATACCCGTTTGCCAGCTTGATGATAGTTGTCTAACCCGATAATTTCCACTCGGAAAATAAAAGTTAGTATTTTATTTACAATTTTTTTAAACATTAAACAATCCTCCTATGAGTTTATCTTACCAAACATTAAATCCACTCGTAGTGATAAAAATGTAATAACCCACTCATCAACCTAGCCGCACAGAATAAAGAAATAATCGGAAACATTTACCACTAAGGCAAACCATATACATTCCATAATTTCAAAAGCTTTGAAGAGATGGTAATTCTACACTGCTTTTATGATATGAAACTTAACAAGGCAACAATGACCTTGGTTGCTTCGATACAGTCGAGTATGCTTAAAGCAAGGGCAGGTAAGATGGTGTGGTTTGACTATGCACGTTTATCGTGCTTGTCATGTAGAGATATTCTATAGCAGCAATTCTCAATTTGGACAGTCTGACGTCGGGAAGGAGTTGTAAATTAAGAGACGGCGCATTATTTATGACAAAACGCCGAGGAAACGACACCAAGGTACTATGGTTCCAGGCCGACAGATATGCTTGTCATCATGATCGTTTTTTTATCTTCAGTTCAAAACTGTAAATTTGTTCGACAAAGGTATGTTTTAAACTCGTTATTCAAAGGCATAGATTGCGATTTCGAGCCATGATTATTATCACGTTGTAATCCTAGAGATTCAACCACAGCTCCTATTCCAAAAACTAATCTACTCAAATGATGATGAAGATGGCGGTAATATTTTTTTCTCGACGCCAATAATTGCGCGATTCAGCCAATATAGATTTCGCTCTTCTTTCATATGGATACCCATCATATAGAAAATGGGCATCCATAACGGATTGATCAAAATTCCACCCAAAATACTTTTAAGGGTACGTTTGGGATCTTTGAGGGGATTATAAGACTCCGATAGCGGCGGCATCGGATTTTTAACAAAAACTTCCGAAATGGGTGCCAGAATCTTTTGTTCGTGGCCTTCAAGCTGTGACATAGACTTGCCCAGTTTGCGCTCCATGCCATGATAATTCATACGCGCCAGACCACCCGTAATCGCAAACACTATTGCGACACAGGGAAGCAAAATATGCGGCGGTAAAATTGGCGCAAACGAGGATGATAACATCACCACACAAAAGCCAAACATCAGCACATCTTCACCACGTTCGGTATCACGATCCAGTTCAGCAACGACTGCATGCAAGGTGTTTGCACATTTATTATTCAAAGAAGGGATTGGTTTTTCCATCGAATACACCTGTAAAGTCACCAGAGAAAAGCATATTCTTTCGAATATATGCGGGACTCGACAATTGTCAAATTTTGACGGGTAATTGTCGAGCGTGAGCTACAAGGTGACGGTTGGTTAGCGTTGAACGTTGATTACGATTCCCGCCCCGTCGACTGTTTTAAGTTTCTCTGCTTCTTGTTCTTGAGACATCAGAACTCGCCCGCCTAATTGAACATTACGTTTTTTAGCTTTATTTCCTGAAGAAAACAACAACGAATCTTTCGCTTCGTTTCTCATTTGGGTATCCAGCTCTATATTTGAGCCATGATCAGCTTTAAACGGCAGGGATAAATCCAGAGGATTTGAGGTGATAACAGGATCTTCGACATTCGCAGTTTGTGCAATGCTCTCCTGTTGGCTGACTTGTTCTATCGGTGGTTTTTTATGCTTCTTTTTGGCTGCCGCTAAGGCAACCGAGCTTGTGGTTGAAAAAAAAATCGCTAAACATACGCTTAACCCTATTACATAAAATTTTCTCATGTCGAAGCCCTCTTCAAACATTCAACAGACCTCATATTTAACATGAAGTTTGTTTGCTACTTACCTAAAACCTATATTAATCTAAAAATACGGTTTTTTATTTCAGGCTTAAGTCTAGCCTGAATTAACTTTTTGAGATAGTAATATTTTATTTTGAGTTGATTTGTGCAGAAATCGTCTGATCGGTTTCTGTTGGTTGGGAATCTGAATGCTGTTGTTGTGATAGATAAGTTCCGAGCATAATGAAACTCATAAACAGCACATAGACGACGGCCGCTATTCGTTTTGCTTTTTTGGTGTCATCTTCAAGCATGGTTATCACCTTTTTCGGATGAGGAGATTATTTAACTAATTGCTATGTACTTCGTTGAGAAAATCATTCACCGATGTCAAAAAAGCTTCGGGGGCTTCGACATGCAGCCAATGTCCGGCATTGGCAATCGTCGCTACAATCGCATGGGGAAAGAATCTATAGACCTGTGTTTCGTGAACATAATTGGATTGTTCGCCTTTGATAAACAAGGTCGACGCTTTTAACTGAAGAGATTCGGGTAGGTCAGGAAATCCCACGATGAAGGGACCTGCAGTCTTAAAATAATCCAGGTTAATTCGCCATTGAAAGCTTCCTTCCTGTAAGACGAGATTTTGTAATAAGAACTGTCTAAATTCGGCATTTTCAATGGCAGGACTCAACCATTCATCAGCTTGTTTACGATTTAACAACTGATTGAGCGGCAGCGCCTTCAATGCGTCAATAAGCGGGTCGAAACTGTGTTCATACGACATCGGCGCAACATCAACAACGATCAATTTTTGAAGCATTGCCGGGAAATGCAATGCAAACCACATTGCGACTTTTCCGCCCATGCTATGCCCCAAGATATGTGCCGGGGCCAAACCATGAGCATCGATAAAGGCTTTTAAGTCGTGAGCCATGGACGGATAGTCCATCAGCTCATGATGCAGAGAAGAACCGTGATTGCGCAGATCAACGTTGAAAACATGGTAACGATCCGATAATTGTTTGGCAATAAAGCGCCAATTACGGTTGGAAGCAAAAAAACCGTGCAGAATAATCAGCGGAAACTCATTATCTGTACCGTATTCTTCAAAATGTAAGGAAACTGTCTGCATTAAGCAAACACAACTAAACCACCGATCAGGCCACCGAAGATGCCGCCCCATACGACTAACCAACCCAGATGTTCCTGAATGATGGCTTCAACCATTTCTTTGACCATCTGTGGCGTTAATTCGCTCAAGCGTTTGTCGATAACAGTTTCAATTTTATCGACCAAATCAACACTTATTTTGTGTGCGTCCAGACCATGATGCAAGGCTGAAGTGAACTGTTCGGAGCCTGCGATTTCAGTCAACGTCAATTTCATCTTGGCGGTAAAAGGCTCTTTGATGGGCGCTAACGCTTGCTCTCCACCCACCATTAATAGCATCCCGGCAAAGGAAGATTCCATAATCGACGCCACTAAACTGGTGTAGATTTTGTCGTAATCGATAGCGTTCAACAATGGATCCAGGTTTAAAACTCTGGATCCTTGTTGTTCTTCAATCTCAATAAATTGCTCGATATTCTGAGGCGTAAAAAACTGCTGCATCATCAAATTCTTGATTGAAGCCTTAAATTCTTGAAATCGATTCGGGATAACCCCTGATCCATACAAAAAAGGCACCTTCTCAAACAACATGTAAATAGCTAACCAGTTAGTAATCGCCCCCGATAACGCAAAATAACCGATATTCTTAATCAACGCTTGCTGTACCGGACTGATATAACCGACAACAATCAACACTACCGATATAAAGTTGGTAACAAAACTTTTATTAAGAAATCTTTTCATTACAATTTAAGACTGGGTATCTTTGGGTCGAACGATTTGATAAACATTCGAAAGATCATACACTTTATAGCGAGCCGGCTGTGCTTTACGCTCACCAGCATAGCTCAACATGATAGCTTGCTGTTGAGCAAAATCGTGCCAACCCACAAAGATCGCGCTGTGGACACTTTCGTGATGCGAGTGATTCACATGCGACAAAAAATCACCAGGTTTTATCCATTCGGGTCTTGCAAATGGACCGTGATTTGAACCAGTGAATACCACTTGACGATCGGTTTTAGGATTATGAAAACCTGCCCGATTGTAGATAGCATTTGCATAATCCCAACAACTTCCCCGAATCACTGATTTTTCTTGTAATACCATGCTGCGACCGGTTTTTAGAACAGCACGTCCTTCAGGAGTCGCCTGATTTTCCGCCTCTTCTAAAAATGCTTCGAAGCCTTGCTTTTTAACAGGAACATCCTGTTTTTTATAGATAATCGGACTTTCAACTTTTACTATTTCTTGAACCGGCATTTTTTCTGGAACTGTCTGGCATGCCGATAATAATATTCCTGCTGCAACCACCACTCCGACTTTTACAAACAAAACAACACCCTCCATATTATTAAAAAAAAGTTAATCCACTGTACACTGTCTAAGCGTCAAAATCTACCATTGAGACTCGCCAGTCTCAGGATCATACATTTCATGTACAATTTTATTACGATTCGCAATTAACTTATCGATACTTGGCGAATTAGTCATCGCGCGCTGAATAGCCAACTTCATCGCTTCATAATTGGTCCGATAAAGATCTTTACGATCAAGATCAGGATTAGTAGCACATTCCGGTGCAATCCAAATCATAGCAATAATGCATAAATCATTGGCTAAATCACGCGGAATAACGCCAGCAATCACGCTATCCAAAACGGCATCAGCAACAGCCGACTGAACAGGGCCGCCAAAAAGATTGACATAAGCTGCTGATTTTATTGTGACCTTGGGCACCATGATCGTCGCAGGTCTGACTTGTTGATTACAAGCCCGAATAGCAAACATTCGTGTATGACCTTCTGTTTGCCCCATTAAATTAGCGAAAGCATGCCCAGCGGGTCCCTTTACGTCACCAATTAATATCTCCGGCATTGCATCAGTGCCTTGGCCATTACTTGAAAAAACGGTCGCCTCCCCCGTTCTAAACCAAATACTCTCTGACATTTAAAATCCCCTTTAAATTAGCACAAACGATCATTTTACGATGAAATTTAAAAATCGAGCAAGTCAAAAAACACAATTCGAATGATACCAATGTTATTGCCGACTTTTCTTAACAGAAATAACTAACCCAATAGAATTAGAGTTAGCAAAGACTTCAACTTAGATGCGCCTTACAAATTAAAACCCTACTTCTAGTGATAAAATTAATGTATTTCCAATAAAAAACTGATAACATAAGCTAGTCTTATGAACTAGTTTCATAACTCAGTCTTGTCAACTTTTTTCAAAGGGTGATTTATGCTAAAAATAAATAGAATTTCCAGCACCGTTGTTTGTTTGATTATGCTTTTCATGTCCTCTCATCTGTATGCAGGTGAAAATATTGCATCAAATAATACGGTGATACTGGGTGAACAGATCTTTTTTGATGAAAATTTATCCTATTTTAAAAATCAATCCTGTGCCTCTTGTCATGACCCGGTTGCCGGCTGGACCGGTCCCGATGAACATTTCAATCAGGCCGGAGCGGTTTATGAGGGCTCGATCAGCGGTAAATTCGGCAATCGAAAGCCACCAAGTGCTGCCTATGCGACTCTCAGTCCGGTTTTTCATATGACATGGGTCAATACCACTCCGTTATTTATGGGGGGGAATTTTTGGGATGGCCGTGCTACAGGCGACAAATTAGGCAACCCAGCCGCCGATCAAGCCCAAGGACCTTTCCTTAATCCCGCAGAGCAGGCGTTAAGTGGACCGGCGGATGTCGTAAACGAAGTGTGTAATTCTGATTACAGTAAACTTTTCAAAAAAGTGTGGGGAAAAGATATCTGTAAATCCGGCAAAGTCTTGCTTGCTTACGACAAGATAGCACTCTCGATTGCAGCTTATGAAAATTCAGCACAAGTCAATGCTTTTAGTTCAAAATTTGACGCGTTCCTCAAGGGAAAAATTAATCTGACCAAGCAAGAGCAGCAGGGTTCAACGCTTTTTAACGGAAAAGCACTATGTTCTGCCTGTCATAGCTCAGCAGGTCCACAACCATTATTCACGGATTACACTTTCGATAACTTAGGAATTCCGCGTAACCCCGAAAATCCATTTTATGCCGAAAACAATACCTGGATAGACCAAGGTTTAGGGGCATTTTTAGCGAATCCTAATTCAGGATATACTGCTTATGCTAAAGAAAATATTGGAAAGCATAAGGTTCCAACCTTGCGTAATGTTGCGAAAAAACCGTATCCCGAATTTGTCAAAGCCTATGGACATAACGGTTATTTCAAAAGTCTGAAGAGTATTGTGAATTTTTACAACACCCGCGATACCAAACCACGCTGCGCAAATCCGTTTGCGAGTGAACAAGAAGCTTTGGCACTAAATTGTTGGCCAATACCTGAAGTTACCGATAATTTAAATATCAGTGAAATGGGCAACTTAGGATTGACGGCTATGGAAGAAGATGCACTCGTTGCATTTTTAGAAACACTCTCCGATGGCTTCAAACAAAGTTGTAGTTCAAAAAATACCAATCATTCCTCAGGGCGCTCCTCAGAATCGAGAAATCGTTGTTAATCAATTAAAAGCCGGGCTTTGTATAGCATCAGTCTATGCAAAGCCAATGGCAATAAGCTCGGCATTTTTTATCTTTCGCAGCAATCTTTTCAGCCGACTATCAAGCTAAATCCCCTCGCCATTCTCTTAAAATTTTAATCCATATATTTTGCGCCAAGCTTGAAATTGTTAATATGTGCAATCCTTTCACCGTCCGTTACAAGGATCACAAGTTCAATGTCTAGCATCACAATCAGCAGTAGTTTTTATGCCTATTTATCCAAACTCAGATGGATTAAACGCTGGGGACTCAAGCGCAACGCTCATGAAGAAAACGTTATGGAACATAGCTGGGAAGTTGCGGTGATTGCACATACCCTGGCCTTGATTAAAAATCGCTACTATGGGGGCAATATTGACGCCAACGCGGTAGCAACCGCAGCGCTGTACCACGATATCACCGAAGTCATTACCGGCGATCTGCCGACCCCGATTAAGTATCATTCGCCGGAAATCAATCGCGCCTATAAACAAATCGAGCAGCAAGCGGAAATGGAATTACTGAATCTGCTTCCGGATCAATTGCGTGCTGACTTTGAAGACTTGATTCAACATGAACGTCTTCCGATCGAACAAGTAAAAATTATTAAAGCGGCCGACAAAATATCGGCTTACTTGAAATGCCAAGCGGAGCTAAAGGCAGGCAATAAGGAATTTGAAACGGCCGCTGAGCAATTAGCGCAAACCATTGCTGAAACAGAACAAGCAGAAGTGATTTTTTTCATGCAGGCCTTCGTTCCAAGCTGTGGTCTGACCTTGGATGGTTTGATGAAGACGAACTAACGTTGGTCCTATATACGTCCATGGATCAGCTACCTGTAGCCAGTGACCACTTAAGCTACAGGCAAACAACCGAAAGAGCAGCGATTATTCCTTACCTTTGCGTCCGCTCACCACCGCAACGAACTCCTCATGTGAGATATGCCGCACATCTTCACCCAAAATCATATAAGTCACATATTCACACACATTGCAGGACATATCAGCAACACGTTCCAGCGCCTTTGAAACGGTCAGCACATCCAGAGAGCGCGTAATATTGCGTGGATCTTCAAACATTTGAGTAATCAACTGACGCACTATCGCCGAATACTCACGGTTGACAACTTTTTCCTGCTCGGTAATCGCCAGAATGCCATCCAGCGACATTCTCGCAAAAGCATCGAGCGAATCATGCAACATCAAAATGACCAGTTCAGAAAGATGTTGAACTTCGTAATAATCATCACGTTTACCGGTATCGTTGTTGAATAACTGGACCGTCATGTGCGCAACGCGCGTCGCTTTATCGCCGATCCGTTCAAGTTCGGGAATCATTTTGATACAGGAAATCAATAAACGTAAATCAAAGGCAGCCGGCTGCCGAAGTGCCAGAATTTGCATACATTCCTTGTCGATGATCAACTCAAGCTCATTAATCTGCTCATCATTCTGAATAATCTGTTCGGCCAAATCGATATCACCCAATTTGAAAGCCTTCATGGCCATTTCAAGTTGTTGTTCGACTAGGCCTCCCATAGTTAATACTTTATGACGAATATCTTCAAGCTCTTCATTAAATTGCTTGGAAATGTGCTGACCAATATGTTTTTTATCCATGGGTATTCCTACGCTGTCTCAAAATAAAAATGTCATCGATTGATTTGATTGCCAAACTAAATCGAAATTAACCATAGCGTCCGGTGATGTAGTCTTCAGTTTGCTGCTTAACCGGATTAGTAAATAATTCGGTCGTACGACCAAATTCGATCAGTTCACCCATATACATAAATGCCGTGTAATCAGAAACGCGGGCGGCCTGCTGCATATTATGGGTCACAATCACAATCGTATACTTTTCTTTGAGTTCATTGATCAGCTCTTCAATTTTGAGCGTTGAAATCGGATCCAAAGCCGAAGCCGGTTCGTCCAGTAATAATACCTCAGGCTCTATCGCAATGGCCCGCGCAATCACCAGACGCTGCTGTTGACCACCCGATAGGCCAAAGGCATTATCGTTCAACCGGTCCTTAACCTCGCCCCACAGAGCGGCGCCTTGCAGCGATTGCTCGACTGCTTCATCAAGGGTGTGTCTATCGTTGATTCCCTGAATACGCAAGCCGTAAGCAACATTTTCGTAAATAGATTTTGGAAACGGATTGGGTTTTTGGAACACCATCCCAACTCGCCGCCTCAAAGCAGCCACATTAACCGATTTAGCATAGATATCTTGATCATCTAAATTGATCTTACCTTCGATACGTACCCCATCAATCAAATCATTCATACGATTGATACAACGCAACAAAGTCGATTTGCCACAGCCGCTCGGGCCAATATAGGCCGTGACGCGCTGCTTGGGCATGACCATGTTGATATTGAATAATGCCTGTTTTTGCCCATAAAACAAATTCAAATTTTCAACGTGTAAACAGGGATCTTCTTTACCCGGATTGTGCGAAATGGTTCGGATTGAACTGATATCAATCGCGTGTCTACGTTCTGCTTGATTTTCCATTCGATTAACCTTCTAAAGCACGATATTTTTCGCGCAAATGATTTCTGATCGTGACTGCGGCTAAATTGAGCCCGACAATGACAATCACTAATAACAATGAAGTCGCATAAACAAGCGGTCTTGCGGCTTCAACATTTGGACTCTGGAAACCCACATCGTAGATATGAAAGCCCAAGTGCATAAATTTTCGATCCAGATGTAAAAAGGGGAAATTACCATCAAGAGGCAATGCGGGTGCTAATTTTACCACACCCACCAGCATTAACGGTGCGACCTCGCCAGCCGCTCGCGCCACCGCCAGAATCAATCCGGTCATCATCGCAGGACTTGCCATCGGTAAAACAGTGAGCCATAAAGTCTCAAACTTGGTAGCGCCTAAAGCCAAGCTTCCTTCTCGAATCGATTTAGGGATTCGGGATAAACCTTCTTCGGTTGCGACAATCACGACCGGCAAAGTTAACAGCGCCAGGGTAATCGATGCCCACATCAAACCCGGTGTACCAAACACGGGTGATGGCGCAGATTCGGGATAAAATAATTGATCAATATTTCCTCCCAGAATGTACACAAAAAAACCCAAGCCAAACACCCCATAAACAATGGAGGGAACGCCGGCCAGATTGTTGACTGCAATTCTGATCAAACGTGTCGTAAACCCCTGTTTCGCATATTCGCGTAGATAAACCGCGGCAACAACACCGAACGGCGTCACCATAATCGCCATCAGTATCACCATTAATACTGTTCCGTAGATCGCCGGAAAAATTCCGCCCTCAGTATTGGCTTCGCGAGGATCATCACTCAAAAACTCACCCAGTTTGGCAAAGTAATGACCAATTTTGGTAAACACGCTCATCGCGTTCGGCTGAAATGCATTAACCACTTTGCCGACCGGAATAGCAACTTCATGACCATCGCCGGTTTTAAAGACCAAACTTTGCTCATTGCCCTTCGCGTATAACTGTTTCAAACGACTTTGATAGGATTGATACTCCGTTTGCAAAGTCGATTTTTCAGCCGCTATCTCCTTTTTGGCTTCATCAGTCCATTGATTTTTCAACTCCAGGCTACGCTGTTTTAAACGCAAACGTTCCAGTGCATAATTGATTGCGCCGATTTCCTTCTTTTCGAGCTGCTTAATTTCTTTGAACACTTGAGCTGTGTCGGCAATACTTTTTTGTGCCGCCTCCCAGACATTCGGACCATTCGCAACGATTTGTCCTGACGCCTTAAGCGCCACTAAAAAACCGTAGAAGTTACCATATTCACGCCGCTCAACCACCACCAAGGCTTCAGGATATTCCTCCTTCTGGATATTTTTGGCCAGTAACCAGCGAAAATCCATTGCATTGAGTTCACGATTGCCGATTTTAACCAGCTTTTGTTCAACTTCTAAATCATCACCGATATCTGTCGCAGCATATCCCGCATCTTTAGCGCGCTGGGCCGAGACCTCATTGCTATCGACAAATTCCCCCGTAATATCCTGCATTTGGCCATCTTTATCTCGATACTGCAGGTGAGCGACATTCGAAGGCCAGTAATGCCCAAGACCTCGCACCGCAATCAAGCCTAAAATGCCGACGACCAAAATCAGCGACATACTGACTGCCGAGGCATTGAGCCATATCCACGGCGAACCACTCTTAAACCATTGTTTAATCATAATGAACTGTATTTTTCACGTAAACGCTGCCGAATCACTTCAGCGAGAGTATTAAAAATAAAGGTAAACATAAATAGCACCAATGCCGCCAAAAACAGGACCCGGTAGTGAGTGCTGTTAACCTCCGATTCGGGCATCTCGACCGCAACATTCGCCGCCAGTGTGCGCATACCTTCAAAGACGCTCATATCCATGACCGGGGTATTACCGGTCGCCATTAGCACAATCATGGTTTCACCAATCGCCCTGCCCAAACCGATCATCACGGCAGAAAAAATGCCCGGACTGGCGGTTAACAATACGACACGGGTCATTGTTTGCCAGGGCGTTGCCCCTAGCGCCAAGGAGCCGACCGTCAGGTGCTTAGGCACACTAAAGATGGCATCTTCGGCAATGGTAAAGATGGTCGGAATCACCGCAAAACCCATCGCAATACCTACCACGAGAGAATTTCGTTGATCATAGCTAATACCATATTCGTTATTAAGCCATGCCTTTAAATCACCATTAAAAAACAGACGCTCCAAGCCTGGACTCAAGGCAAAAGTCAACCATACGATAGTGATGATCACCGGAATTAAAATCAACGCCTCCATACCGTCAGGCACATTGACACGGACACTTTTAGGTAAATACTGCCACGCCAAGGCAGTCGCCATTACGCTTAGCGGTAATACTAATAAGGTCAGGAAGATACCTAATAGATTTTCTTCCAAAAAAGGCGCCAACCAAAGTCCCGCGAGGAATCCTAAAATAACGGTTGGCAGCGCTCCCATTAATTCAATGGTCGGTTTCACATAATTACGCATTCCCGGCGCCATAAAGTAAGCGGCATACATGGCGCCCATCAACGACATCGGAATTGCAAATAACATTGCGTAGAATGCCGCTTTCAAGGTTCCGAAAACCAGAGGCGTCAAACTATATTTCGGCTCAAAATCGCTGCTGGAAGAAGAAGATTGCCAAATAAAATCGGGCTTGGGATAACTTTCATACCAGACCTTGCTCCACATTGATTTGAATGAAACTTCTGGGTGTTCATTATCGACTTTCCAGAAATGTAATTGACCATCAGCCGATTGAATAAGAAAAGCATTAGCACGGGGCGCCACTGTAAATGCTACCGGTTGATGCACTACATGAGGCAATTTGAGCAATTCACGCTCTGCCGTGGTGTTATAGATACCGACCCCACCTTGTTGATCAACGGTCAGAAAACCTTTTCTACGTTGTTCATGGACTAGAAAATTAATTTGTTGGTCAGAAACTTTAAAACTGCGTAATTTTATAATGCTGCTTAAATTTTGCTCATTGCGAACTTTACTCCACTGTGAAACTACCCCGGAAGAATCGCCGACCAAAAGAGAAAGCCCGCCGTTCAACAAGGCTAAGCTTGTAATCTTTTGGCCCTCCGGTATTAAGGTCAATTGCTGCTTTAACACCGGCGCTGATTTATCCCGAATATCATACTGAGTCAATTCACCACGTTCACTCGCGAGATAGAGATTATTCAGTTCTTGATCGATCAAGACATGGGCAATATTTTCAACGGGTAACTCCAACTCTGCGACGGTTCGTTCCAATTTTCCCTCGCCAAATAACGATTTTGTTCGGATCAAGCCTACTACAAAAAGTTTATGTGCAGTCGCCGCCACTAAGGTAGTTTCATCTTTCGCAATTCCTACAGCCACCTTGTCTAAAGCAACTCCTTGAGGATCAATAACTACAACCGGTTCTTCGAGAGGGTAAGTGATAGATGGCGTAATCGTGCGCACATTATCCGGATAGGTGATTTCGTAGTGTTGCTTGGCAACTAACATCCGTCCATCAGCTAGGCCATAGGCAATTGCACCTTCGCCACCACTCTGGGCAGAAAAACTGACGATTTTAGTGTCGGCTGGAATTGCTAAAGTTTGATCAAGAATGGTCTGACCGGTTTTGACATTAAAAAATAACGCCCCTCCTCGATCAGTAAATCTAACGCCTATTTCATTCTGCTCTTCCATCGCTAGCAACATCGTTTTACCCTTGTCACCACCTGGCACACTGTAATTGGCAATCGATTGAGCACTAGCCGGTATGAACAGCGGAATAACAACGTAAAGTAGATAGAAAAAAATAAGGACTATAGCGACAATAATGGCCCAGCCGCCCACAACGATAGCATAACGCGCCAAACTATCCTTGATGAGGCGCCAACGTTGGTAATAGCTTGCAGAGGCTATCTCGAGTTCTGATTTTAATGATTTTGGTGTGATGATTTCGGTCATAGACGCCGGCTTGATAAACTTGCTAATTATGATTTTAGAGTGATTTCAGGTAGAGACATCTTGGACAAATAGCATACTGAGGGATCACTTAGGATGATCCCCAGTTTACTATCAGTCACAAACTCACCGATCGATGTTTGATAAGATCTCGGCAAGTTTGAAAAACATCCCTGTTGTGCATCCTTACACATTATGTAAGCAAATTAACCAAAGTCTATTTGATTAAAGCTTTTGATTTTTGAGCAATAGCCGCTGTCAATGGAATATAGCCGTCTTTAATAACGACTTCTTGACCTTCTTTAGACAACACCATATTTAGGAACTCAGCTTCAAGTGGAGCTAATGGCTTATTTGGCGCTTTATTAACATAGATATACAAATAACGCGCCAAAGGATATTCGCCGGAGAGTGCATTTTCTGCAGTAGCTTCTTTGAAGGGTTGACCTTCTTTTTTAGCCAAAGGCACTGCCTTGACACCAGAAGTTTTGTAACCCACGCCTGAATAGCCGATACCATTTACTGATGAAGTGACCGACTGCACGACCGATGCAGAACCTGGCTGTTCATTCACGTTACTTTTGAAATCACCCTTACACAAGGCGTATTCTTTAAAATAACCATAGGTTCCCGATACCGAGTTACGGCCATAGAGCTGAATCGGTTTACTTTGCCAAGCGCCCGTCAAACCGGCCTGTCCCCAAGTTTCAATGTCGGCTTCATGACCACATTTGCGCGTCGATGACATAATCGCATCAACCTGAGCTACAGTTAAACCTGTAATTGGATTGTCTTTATGTACAAATACCGCGAGCGCGTCAATGGCAACAGGAATAGCGGTCGGTTTATAGCCGAACTTGCCTTCGAAGGCTTCCAATTCGTCATCTTTCATTTCACGACTCATCGGCCCCAAATTAGAAGTACCTTCCGTTAACGCAGGCGGCGCGGTCGAAGAACCTGCCGCTTGAATTTGAACATTGACGTTCGGATAATTTTTATTAAACGTTTCCGCCCAAAGTGTCATCAAGTTAGCCAGCGTGTCTGAACCGACACTAGAAATATTTCCGGAAACGCCTTCAATTTTTTGATAGGCTGACAGTGCAGGATCAACTTTTAAAACTTTTTCAACAGCAAGCGCATAGTCTGATATTAATGCCAGCGTAACGAATCCGATACCTGCCTTCAATGATTTTGAACTCAAATTCATAATTTTTTCTCGAAATGTAAAATGTATAAACAGTGTAGATACTTAACGTGTCAACTATATTAATATATTATGACAATAATGTGACAACCGTTTTTTCACTTGGTGCTTTGATAAATCCACACTTAGGGACAGCAATCTCAAAATGATGCTCTCAATTCTCTTTTGCCAGCTTGTGTTTTTGGGTTTTTTAAGTAGCACGGGGATTGCCAATCGACGTCTGACCTGAATTTTTTTCACTAAATAAAATAAATTGCTTTGCTTTACTACAGTAGACTTTGGATAATGGGCGCTGTTTTCGAATAATACTTTAATGTTGAAGATTAATAACGACGTGTTCTTGCCATTCTTGATTTAAGCCGGATAAAAGCCTGAACCTGCTCTGGAATCAATTAAATGAGTAGTGTTTGACTGACACGAGACAAAAATATGCAAAAAAAAGAATATAAAACCAAACACGGAAATCCTTATCCTCCCGGATCAAAAGCCAATTCCGGGGGCGTAAATTTTTCAATTTTTAGTCGTTATGCGACCCATGTTGAACTGCTCCTGTTTGAATCATCTGAATGTGAAGAACCATTTCAGACGATTACCCTCCAAAAAGAGACTGATCGAACTTTTTTTTCGTGGCATGTCTATGTCATCGGTTTACCAGTAGGCACTTGGTATACCTGGCGCATGGATGGCCCCAATCAGCCTCATGAATTGGGTCTGCGCTTTGATAGCGAAAAACAATTAATCGACCCGTGCGCACATGCGATCAGCGATAAGCGTTGGAGCCGTGAAGCCGCCTGTCGGCCGGGCAATAACGGCAAAACTGCAATGCGCTGTGTTGTTGCCGATGAGCATTATGACTGGGAGGGCGATACTCCCTTGCGCATTAGCAGTGAAAAAGCGATTATTTATGAACTACATGTGGGCGGTTTTACCCGAGATCCTTCCTCTCAAGTCACTCATCCAGGAACGTTCGTCGGGCTCATCGAAAAAATTCCCTACCTTAAGGATTTGGGTATTTCTCACGTCGAATTACTTCCGGTCATGGCTTTTGATGAACAGGACGTACCAAGAGGAACATCTGCTCTAGGCCTAAAAAACTATTGGGGCTATAGCACTCATAGTTTTTTTAGCCCACATCCTGGCTATTGTGTTACACCGGAACTTGGCACACACATTAGAGAATTCCGCGACTTGGTTAAAGCCCTGCATAAAGCCGGAATCGGCGTTATCATGGATGTGGTGTTCAATCACACCTCCGAATCGGGCGACAAAGGTCCAATCATTAATTTCAAGGGCCTCGGTGGTAATATTTTTTACCATCTGGACAAATACGACCAAAATATTTTCCATGACTACACCGGTTGTGGCAACACCGTTAATGCCAATCATCCGTTAGTTGCTGATTTTATTATCAGTTGCCTGGAATATTGGGTCAAAGAAATGCATGTTGACGGTTTTCGCTTTGACTTGGCCAGCGCAATGGCCAGAGGCGATGGCGGCGTGGTATTACAAGATCCTCCCGTACTATGGGGCATCGAGTTATCCAAACAACTCGCCAAGACCAAACTGATCGCCGAAGCCTGGGATGCTTCCGGCCTCTATCAAGTGGGCAGTTTCCCCGGTTATCGCTGGGCCGAATGGAATGGTAAATATCGTGATACGGTGCGTGAGTTTTTGCGCGGCGATAAAGGATTAATCAGTGAATTTGCCACGCGGATTAGCGGCAGTAGCGACCTCTATGAACATCAAGGCCGCCTGCCGATCAGCAGTGTTAACTTTGTAACCTGCCATGATGGTTTCACCCTCTATGATTTATTCAGTTACAACCAAAAGCATAATGACGCCAATGGTGAAGAAAATAGGGACGGTTGTAATAACAACATCAGCTATAACTGTGGCGTTGAGGGACCTACGGATAACCTGGAGATTCTTGCGCTCCGCAAACGCAAAGCCAAAAATGTTTTTGCAATACTCATGTTAAGCCAGGGTGTCCCAATGATTCTGGCTGGTGATGAACTATTACAAACACAACAAGGCAATAATAACTGTTACTGCCAGGACAATGCCCTCACCTGGATTAACTGGCATAAAGTAGATCAAAATGCCGATATGTTGCGTTTTGTCAAAATGGTCATCGCCTTCCGCAAACGCCATCCATCCCTGATGCGCCGCCGCTTCCTGACCGGAAAAATCCTTGAAGGAAGAGATATCCCCGACATCTCTTGGCATGGGACAGAACTTAATAAACCATTCTGGAATGACCCAGAGGCTCGACTGATTGCTTATACTCTGGCAGGTGTCCAACCCCACGAGTCGGATTTATATATCGCGATGAACATGTCCGACCAGACTTTGACCCTCCAATTACCGGGAATCGAAGGCAAATATTGGCGTTTAGCAATCAACACCGCGTCGAACTCTCCGCATGAAATTTTTGAATTTCAGGACCAGCCAATGGTCGATCAATTGACCTTCAATATCCAGCCGTATACGGTCATAGTGCTTGAGAACAATAGCCATCAAGGCTAACCTCAATCCATTTTCTCGTAGAACCAAGTATCTTCGCTTAAGCAATCCACCCCAACGAAACATCAGTGTTTCGTTGGGGTGGATTGCTACTGATAATTAATTATTCAATACTAAAAATATTTTTAAATTGGCCCTTGTTGAGCATGTCGCTTGCACTTCTACCAAAACCGGCATAAATATTCAGGCCATGAAAAGGACTCAGATCACCTAATCTTATTGACCACGTTTGAGCATTGAAGCTATTGGCAGTGTCTGGCTGATACAAATCGGTACCGTTGGCGATCGCATAGACTGGAAATTCTCCGCCAAGATAAGGCACGATAACGAGATTACCGTTGTTTAGCGTAGCGAAAAAAAGTTGTCCCTGATACCAACCTGCAATGTATAAGTTATAGCTACCATTACGCTCATCAACCGGCGGGGCGAAGATCAGTTGCAAGTTCACTTGGCTTGCTCCAGATCCCAGATTAGTAGCGGAAATTGACCATGGCTTAGCCTGAAGCGTGACAAACCCCGTGCCGCTTAGTGCAACTTCTGCATGGGTGGCATCAAAATTAACCCTAAGTGTTCCGAGGTGTTCGCCGGTAGTAGATGGCGTAAAACCAACATTGAGCTGACAGCTCTGCCGGGGTTGCAGTAAGGTCGGGCAGAGATTTTGTACCCGAAAATCTCCATTGAGATTAATGCCGGAGATATTAGCGGCACTAGTACCGACATTGTTCAGGGTGATCGATTGCGAAGCCACACTACCGACTTCCTGATGACCGAACGCCAGATTTTTGCTGCTGAATTCCAGCGTGGCGTTAGTTTTTGCGGTTGGCGTAAATATAAGCCGGGCGCTATACCCGCCGTATGCCCAGGCATTATTGACCCATATCCGCAGATAATATTTGCCAGCCGGAAGCATTGTATCGGGATCCCGGATCAAGGTATCGCCATCAGCAAGATAGAGATAAGCGCCGAAAGCTCCAGAACTGGAAAGCGTTTTTTCGGTATCGGTCAGAATTTTGAGCATACCCGCTTCCAAGGTGGTCACTTGATAATAGTCAGTCCAATCATGATCAAGACGGACACCACCGTAATATCCCAAATGCCCGGTAAATTCTTGCTCAATTACAACGGGGAGCGCCGATTGAATATCATCGTTCGGTTCATTATCATTGGCAAGCGATGCAGCTTTAATGTCGATAGTAGTTTTGTAGCTGCCGCTATTACTCGCATTATTCCATATTTTAAGGACATAGGTCCCGGCTTTCAATGCCCACGGTCCTTCAATATCGCCAGGATGCGCCCAGCTAGAACGAACGATCTCGGCGCTTCCATCTGCCGACGTAATACCAAAACCAGAGTTTCCACCATTCAAAGTACCGTTTAGGCTTGAAATCAGCGTTACTTCGCTGTCGTTGGCTAGGTTGAATTGAAAAGCATCACTGCTGTGGGTCGGGGTGATATTGCTCACAAAATCGATGGCCATGGCAGATGTGCTAGTCAGGGTGCAGATCAAGCAAGCGGTAATCGATAAAAGCTGATAGATGCGCATAATTTATCTCTATGATTTATATAGAATTAGCGATTATTTATA
Source organism: Methylococcaceae bacterium (assembly GCA_947505105.1). GTDB lineage: Bacteria > Pseudomonadota > Gammaproteobacteria > Methylococcales > Methylomonadaceae > SXIZ01. Next base: position 39,198 of record CANNKG010000014.1, read on the forward strand.
CCTTTATTAGGCTACTAACTTAAGGTGGAGCAATCACTCAAACAAGGATTAACCGTTCGTCCTGAGCCTGTCGAAGGATGCCTTTTATTATCACAACCATCAATCGGCATTATCAATAGCCTTATGATGGTGAGCGCCCAGCATCATATACACCGCCGGCACGACAAACAAGGTAAATAAAGTCCCAATCGCAATACCCGTTGCAATCACCAAGCCCATATTGAAGCGCGACACGGCACCTGCGCCGGTCGCCATAATTAAGGGCATAACCCCTAAGACCATCGCGGCGGTGGTCATCAAAATCGGGCGTAATCGAATGCTCGCCGCATGCTCAATCGCTTCACGCTTGGTCTGTCCTTCCTTTTGCAGATTATTGGCGAATTCGACAATCAAAATTCCATGTTTGCTGATCAAACCCATCAAGGTCACTAAACCCACTTCGGTATAAATGTTGAGGGTCGCATTGCCGATGCCGAGCGCGATAAAAATTAACGCCCCGGCAATCGACATCGGCACCGAAACCAGGATGATTAAGGGGTCGCGAAAGCTTTCGAACTGGGCCGCGAGCGCCAAGAAGATGATAATCAACGCAAACAAAAATGTATAGACAAAGCCGCTCGATTCCTTAACCAATTGCCGTGACTGGCCGGCATATTCAATCGTATAACTCGACGGTAGCACGCGCTTGGCGATGTCCTGCAAGGTTACCAGCGCATTGCCAAGCGTCACCCCCGGAAACGGCACCCCTGAAACGGTCGCGGCGTTAAGTTGCTGAAAATGATTCAGCGACTGCGGAACGGTTTTGGTGCTGATCGTCGCAATTGACGCTAACGGCACAGTTTTGCCGCTGGCGGTGCGAATCGGATAATCGCGCAATTGTTCGACATTCAAGCGAAAGCCCTGTTGCACTTGCGGAATCACTTTGTAGGAGCGCCCGGCCAAACTGAAATAATTAACGTAACCGCCGCCTAGCATCGACGCCAGCGACGAGCCGATATCCTGCATGTTCAAACCCAACAAGGAAGCCTTATCGCGATCAATTTCGACTTGCGATTGGGGTTGATCGTATTTTAAATCACTGTCGGTAAACATAAACATCCCGCTTTTTTGCGCTTCACGCATAAATAGCTGAGTAAGTTCATTCAATTGTTCAAACGATTCGGTCGAGCTGATTACGAATTGCACCGGCATACCGCTGCTGCCCGGTAATGGTGGCGGCTGAAATGCCGCGAGGCGCGCGCCCGCGATATTGTTCATTTCCTTTTGCACGATCGGCTGTAATTGATCGGCAGTTTGGGTGCGCTGATCCCAAGGCTTCAAAACCATCCCCGACACCGAACGCCCCGGCGTATCGAGCTGAAACACATGATCGGTTTCCGGGTGGGTCATAAATTGTTCGAAAACCTGCCGCGAATACATTTGCCGTTGCTGCAGCGTCGAATCGGGCGCTGAGGTCGACATGGTAATAATAATGCCCTGATCTTCTTGCGGAGCGAGTTCATTATTCGCGCTGCCGTACAGAAAATAAATGCTGCACAAAATAATCAGTGCGAACACCGCGGTCACCGGCAAATAATTTAGCGAGCCATGCAAGGTTCTACCGTACCATCCACTCAAACGATTAAAAGTTTTATCGATCCAGTCGACCACTCGTTCTTCGAGGCCGCTCCGATCACCCGTATGCTCCTTCAACAAGCGTGAACACATCATTGGCGAAAGCGTCAAGGCCACAATCGCTGAAACCGTCACCGCGCCAACCAAGGTGAAGGCAAATTCTGAAAATAAGGCGCCGGTCAAGCCACCCTGAAAACCGACTGGAATATACACTGCAATCAACACAATCGTCATCGCGATAATTGGCCCAGTCAATTCACGCGCCGCTTGCAGCGCCGCCGGAATCGGATGCATGCCATCTTCGAGATGGCGATTGACGTTCTCGACGACGATAATCGCATCATCCACCACCAAGCCAATCGAGAGCACCAAGGCCAGTAAGGTCAGGAGATTGATCGAGAAACCGAACATCAACATCATCGTAAACGTGCCGATCAACGACAGCGGAATCGCAATCACCGGAATCAGCACCGAATGCGGCGAACCCAGAAAGGCAAACACCACCAAGGTCACAATGATCAAGGCTTCGAATAGGGTATGCACAACTTCATGAATCGAACTATCGACGAATTTAGTCGAATCGTAAACGATTTTGGCATGCATCCCTTCCGGCAAATGCTTTTGAATGTCCGGGAACACTTCTTTGACTCGCCCAATCACTTCCAGCAAATTCGCACTCGGCGCGACCTGGAGACCAATATACACGGCCTTATCGCCATCGAAAGACACCGTCGACTCGTAATCATCCGAACCGAGCGTCACTTTCGCAACGTCTTTGAGTCGAATAATCGCGCCTTCTTGCTGCTTGATAATCAGATTTTCAAATTCTTCAACCGAATGTAGATTGGTCGATGCGGTCAGGTTGACCTGCACCATTAAGCCCTTGGTGCGACCTAAACCGGCGATAAAGTTATTATTCGCCAGGGCCGCGCTGATATCGGCGGCGGTCAATGAGTACGCGCGCAATTTGTTCGGATCAAGCCAGGCGCGCAGCGAGAAATACTTACTACCGAGCAATTCCGCCAATTGAATACCGTCGACCGATTGCAACTTGGGCTGGACGCTTCGAATCAGATAATCGGTGATCTTGTTCGGCGGTAGTGCGTCGCTCGAAAAGCCGATATACATCGAATCGATGGTCTGTCCAATCGCAATATTCAACACCGGTCGTTGTGATTCGGGCGGCAGTTGATTCAAAATCGAATTGATTTTCGAATTGATCTCGGTCAGTGCTTTGTTCGGATCGAAATTAAGGCGTAAATTCGCGGTGATCGTACTCAGACCACTTTGACTGGCCGAGGTGATGTAATCGATCCCATTGGCCTGCGAAATAATGTTTTCGAGCGGCGTGGTGATAAAGCCGGCAATAATATCCGGGTCCGCGCCGTAATAAGCGGTCGTGACCGTCACCACCGCGTTTTCGGTGCGCGGATATTGCAAGACTGGCAAACTGCTCAGCGAACGCAGTCCCAGTACCAGTAATAACATACTAACCACAGTCGCCAAGACCGGACGACGAATAAAAATATCGGTAAAATTCATAACGGTCTACTGGTCCTCAGGTTTAGGCGCAGCTTCATTAGTGGGTTGTACGCTGTTATTGATCTTGACCGGCGAGCCGTTATGCAGCTTGAGCTGCCCAGAAGTCACCACGGCATCGCCCTCCTTAACCCCGTTCAACACCGCAATTTGGTCGCCACGGGTTTCACCAGTCGTCACAAAAGTTTGCTTGGCAATGAATTTTTCTTTGCCATCGGCGGTGGCTTCGGCTTTATGCACCATATAGACAGTCGATCCGAACGGATTGAAAGTAATCGCCGAACGCGGCAGCGTAATATAACGTAGCGCAGCGCCGGTTGAGATACTGACTGTCGCATACATGCCGGGCAACAAACGATGCTCCGGATTTTTCATGATGGCCCGGATCAGCACATTGCGCGTGTCAAGATCGACTTTCGGATTAATGACGCTGATCGTGCCGCTAAATTTTTGCTCCGGAAAGGTGTCGATATGAATACTGACCTGCTGCCCAAGTTTTACGACTGATAAACTTTGCTGCGGAACATAGAAGTCGACATAAATCGGATCGAGCGCTTGCAGGGTCGCAATTGCTGCGCCTTCTTTCAAATATTGACCGACATCGACTTGGCGAATTCCGATCACCCCCGCAAACGGCGCACGCACGGTTTTCTTGGCAATCAAGGCCTGCTGCTGGGCAACGTTTGCTTGCGCGACCAATAAATTAGCCTTTTCAACATCGACATTTTGCTGACTGATCGCATGCACGTTGAACTGCGCTTGGGCGCGTTGATAAGTCACTTTAGCCAATTCCACGGTGGCATTTAAAGAGGCGAGTTTGGCGTTGTCATCGTTTAAACGTAGCTGTAATAACGGGGTATTCGGTACAATAGCATCGCCCTGCTTGAAATGAATGTCGCTGACAATACCCGCCACTTCCGAACTTAAATCAATTCCCTGCATGGCATGCAGACTTGCTACCGATTCGAGTGACGGCGACCATTCCAAATAACCGGCAGTAATCGTCGAGACCGTTTGAACCGGTTCGCCCTGGGCGGTCATCGCCTGTTTAATCATTTTGCCTTTAAAGTCGATAAACCAAAACACCCCGCCGAGGACTAGGCCTACGACGATGAGCATGATAAACATTCGCTTGATCATTTCAGTTTCCTAAATCTGGGGAATTCAAAGATTGTCGTGTATTTGCTGTCGAGCGTCGGTTCAAACGCGACCAATTTACTTAATGGACCGCGATTCCACCAGCCGCCACCAAGCGCCTGCATCAAAGCCGCACTATCCACATAACGCAAGGTTTTAGCTCTGATCTGCCCGATCCGGGTCTGCTGATAAGCACGTTCGGCCACCAATAAATCCAAAATACTCGCAGCACCCACTTGCATCTGGCCGCGCGTCAATTCCAACGTTTCGGCGGCAGCGGCATTGGCGGCGTTCTGCGTTTTGAGCTCCGCATAATCGTATTCGAGTGCGCTCAACACATCGGCCACATTTTGGAAGGCTTTGAGCAAAGTAGAACGGTATTCGGCAGCCATTTGTTCAAAGGTCGCAATGGCGGCTTTTTTCTGATGCAAAAATTGCGCGCCATGAAAGATCGGTTGCACTAAGGCACCATTTAACGCCCATACCGCCGACCCCGGCGAAAACAGGCTGCTAGCAGCGACTGCAATAGTACTGACGTTGGCGTTAATACTTAAATCGGGAAAAATATTGGTTGCCATTTCGCCAACTTGAGCGCTGGCCGCATGTAAAATGGCCTCCTGCGCCCGAATATCCGGACGTTGCTCAAGCAACTTACCCGGCACGCTCAAGGGGAGTTGTTCGGGTAAATGCAAATCATCAAGGGTAAATTCGGCGAGTAGCGCATTACTCCCCGGAATGTCGCCCACCAGAGCGCTTAATTCATGCCGAATTTGGGCCAGTTGTTTATGCAACGGCGGCAAAGTGGTACGAATCTGTTCCAATAGCGTTTGTTGGTTAAGTAAGGAGATTTTGGAAATGCTGCCAATATCCAATTGTTGCTGCATAATCGCCAACTCATCTTCATAAGCCTGGATAATTTCCTCGGTCGCCTTGATCTGATCACGCAAAGAAGCTTCTTGAATTGCTGCGGTGACAATATTGCCCGCCAACGTCAAAAATGCGCCTTCGAGCTGGAATTTCTGATATTCGATCTCCGCATCCATACCTTCGAGTTCGCGCTGCAACTTGCCGAACACATCCAGCGTATAAGTCACACCGACCGAAGCGTTATACAGCGTAAATACCGAGCCAGTAAAATTAGGATTGCCGAACTGCGCGCCTGAGACTTTCTGATGCCGGACCGAAAGAGTCGCATCCAGCGCCGGTAAAAGTTCTGAGGCTTTTGCCAGTCGATTTTCTTGCGCCGACACTAACACGGCCTGTGCAGATTTCAGCGAGGGATTACGCTTAAGTGCTTGTTCAATCAGAGCATTTAATGGTTTGGATTTAAACAGCTCCCACCATTGCCCAGGAATATCCTGTCCCAGCACCAGCTTTTGCCCTTGGTCGCTCGCAATTTGCGTTACTTGCTCCGCAGTCACCAATCGTTCAGGGGATTCAGTGACAGGACGCTTAAAATCCGGGCCTAAAGTACAGCCCGAAATCAGTGCCGCCAAAAGCCCACTCAAAATAAATTTTCGGGACCTGCGCATTATTGATTGATTAATAGTAAAAGATAAGACACTCATTGCCTGACCTGGGGAATATTTAAACCGTTTAACAATAAAGTAGTAATGTGTTCTGCAATGACTTCAAGCTGTTCATGCTCTGGCTTCCAGCCAGGAAAATGTCGATGCAGCGGTTTGTTATCGAGATAATGTTTCACCAAACCGATGATTGACGTTGCCACCAAATGCGCATCCAGTTCCGGTGCGAGTTCCCTAGCCAATTGCATCAATAAACTGAATTGCTTTTGAAACACCCCTTGCGCCAACAACTGCATACGTTCAGCATCAGCTTCCATGATTTCTCGTTGCATCAAGCGATGAAAGTCCGGATCCAACGTAATAACATCAATCAACGAACGGACGAATTTGCCGAGCTTTTCAACCGGTGTGCTATCAGATTCCCATACCTGACTAAAGATAAGCTCCTTGCCTGAAAAAGCATAACTCACCGCCTCAAGATACAGAGCATCTTTATCGGGAAAATGGTGATAAATCGAGGCGACACTCATATTGACAGCCGTTGCAAGCATGCGCATCGACAGACCTGAATAGCCTTTATCAGCAAACAGCACAATCGCTTTGCTTAGAATTTTTTCTTTTGTGTTCAAAATAATCTCTTACCTAACGAACGTTCGGTAGAAAGCATATCAGCAATTATTTATCGAAGCAAATTTATTAGACGATTCGGCGAAAAACTTGTAACTATGGATTTATATCGATAGCAATAAAGCTATGGATCGATGAACACACTTAAAGGGTGAACTCAAACGCTATAAGTAACGTCTTGATGTATTCATAGCGTTGTGAACTTTTGATGGACTGAGGGGAATAAGAAATAACGAATAATTTAGTAATTTGCACGAAAAATCTGGGCGATTAAATACCCTCACCCCAACCCTCTCCCAACGGGAGAGGGAGCTTTTTGTGTATGTGGCTTAGTAACCCACAGTGAAACGTTGACGCGAATGCTGCGGATTTTCCAATTCATCGGCAAAAGCGATCGCATAGTCTTCCATTGATATCCAACTGCGTCCTGCGCTATCAATCAGCAATTGGTCACGGCCAAGGCGATAGTTGCCGGTCCGGACTCCTGGATCAAACTCAGCCGACGGGGCAATAAACGTCCAATCCAGCTCTGTTTCTGAATTTAACACCTTTAAAAACTCGATACCTCCGAGCGCCTCCGGCATATAAGCTTCCGGAAAGTCAGGGGCATTAATGAGAGCGATACCCGGCGCAACTTCAAGACCACCAGCACCACCGACAACCATAAGACGAGGAGTACCCGCTTTTTTTACCGCATCAATGACCACCGCTGGCTCCGTAAAGGTGAAACTAGTGCTACTGATAACCACATCATGCTGTGCAAGCACAGGAGTTAACGATTCACGCAGGTTCGCGTCGGCTTTCTTTAGACTAAGGCCTGACTTCGCTTCCACCTTCGAAATGTCGCGGGCGATACCGGTTAATTGATGTCCGCGCATAAGCAGCTCCGCTGCTAAGCGTGAGCCAACCCGACCACTAATTCCTATCAATGCAATTTTCATAAATCCCCTATCAGTTTAAAAATGCTGGAGGTATTCGACAGGTGCATCGACTATTTGAGGCAGTAACCTAAATGCCAATTTTCACCACCCGAAATGTCACTTGTAAAACTGTTGTTCATCACAACAAACCTATGTGCTCATCAATATTTTAAATTTTTAAAATGAAAAAATTATTAACTTGTACCAAAAACACAGCGTGGGCAGGAAAAATGCTGTCCACGCTATATTTTGTTTAGGTTATTTTATTTTCATTCCTAAACATAAGCACATTGAGGAGTTAACTGCGCTCTACAGTAAATTTTTTATCAAAACGTCCGTTAGGATCATACTTGGCCTTAACCTGCTGCAAACGCTTGTAATTGTCTCCGAAGTAACCGTACTGCCAATTTGGAAAGTTTTCTTGCTGATAGTTAACGTATGCCGCCTGATTGAGGGTCTCGGGCGGCGAAAACAGGTGCAACAATTGGTCCGCAAGCGCTCTTCCCAACTTGTATTGGTCGTCGTCGAGGATTTCCCTATACCCAGGCGGGAGTTGAAACGCAAAAAAGAATACAAACATTTTATCGCGCCAGAAGAAAGCTGTATCGCTTGGGCGTCGCTGAGCATAAGCCCCGCCAAGCATGTGACCGCCGACATAAACCAGACCATGCACGGCACTGCCTGCAATGCAGGCTCTGGAAAGCTCAAGGAAAAAGTCGGCGACTTTTTCGATTGTGCGGAGCGGGATTTTATCCAAAAAGCGATTATTGACATACCAGTTGCCATGGTAGTACTTGCCGCCCACGACCTGAGTACCGAGAAATGGGCTAGATGGCAAGCCATTCACCTTCACTTGACCATTGTACAAAGACTCGCCTATCGCCTGATTCTGCATCGCCTGGAGCATTAAAGGTTGGCCATAGGCATTCGATGAAAGACCGTTGATAACGGCATTGGGCGTTGCCGGCTTACCAGCTCCGCCCAGCCAAGTAGTGAGCAGGGTATCGGCGTACCAAGCATGATAACTATCATACTGCCCCATTTCGACAAAGTTGACACTGCCACCCACATCAAACAACAGCCCGGCTGCTTTTAATTGCGCGACCGCTTCATCCCCAGGTCCAAAATAAAAGGCTAAAAAGTTAAAAGAGGGATTCGGCGTACCTGATTTAACCGGTGCCATACCCGGTAAGTCGAAGCCCCATAAGTCACCTGCCATTGGAAATGCATCTTGAAATGCACTAAAGCCCTTGATAAAAGCTTCTCTTCCTGTGTAGGTGAGCGAGTAAGCATTGAGCTTGCCTTGGTTAGGAAGAATATGCAGTTTGACCGTGACCGAGGTGACGATGCCGAAAGTACCACCTCCCCCGCCGCACGATGCCCAAAACAGATCAGAGTTATTTTGCTGATCGGCTTGGACGATACTGCCGTCCGCCAAGACCATCTGCAAGCTGACCAGATTGTCACAGCCAAGACCCAAACGATGCCCCAAAAAGCCCAAGCCCCCGCCAAGCGTGAACGGAACCACCCCGACGAAGCCACAAACTCCCGATGCAATCGTCAGTCCCGGAATGCCGGTCGCAAATACTGCATCGTTAATCATAGGCCCAGTCGCGCCAGGACCAGCCGTGGCTAGCATATTAGGAAGGTCTAAAGAGAGATTTTTCATATGCGAAAGGTCGATGACCACAAAGCCATCGGGGGTAGCCATACTCAGGAAGCTGTTACGCCCACCGGCAGCACTGACTTGGAGACCCAATTGCGCGGCAGAAAGCACTGCCGCTTGGACTTGACTGGTGTTCAAGGCATAAAAAATCGCGACCGGATAGCGCTGGTAACGAGTATTGAAGGTCTGACGTGCATCCTCGTAAATCATGCCATCGGAAGGAACCACGATCTGCGGATAAGCTGCCGCGGTATAATCAGGGCGCAAAGCCTCTGGAGGCCATAGCGTTTTATCCAGCTTTGACTGCAAAAGCTCTTTGAATTTATCACCAGGTGATGAACTATAATATCCGGGTGTCGGGCCATAATACCAAGGATTACGCGAGGAATTGTCAGCTACAACAGCAGCATTTTCAGCAGGCCGATCAAGAATAAGCGCCTTTGGCTCAGCATGAGCAAGCTCTGCAACGGTAGTCAGCGCACCGCCCGCTATCACCATGTTCTGCAAGAAGCGTCGGCGCCCGCCTGATTCGATGGCGATACTTTCATCGCTCAGACTATCAGAATCGGTCGGGTCTATGACCGGCAATGCCGCCTCTTCTTCATTTTCAGACAGATGATGTTGCGAAGAGATGTGAGAGCTCTTCAAGCTAAAGCGTTTTTTCATGATGTAAATCTCCTCAATAATTCGTCATTTACAGTATTTGCAAGATAACAATATATATTTTTATGATTATAGGAAAGAAAAAATAAGGCCAAAGTTGAATTCGTGTCAAATAAATAGGCGGATTCAACTCCGAAGTGCAATCGCCAATAATAGGATATTAAGGAAGGCTAACTGATATAGTGCCAAGCTTTTTTCTATCCGACTAAAGACGAGAATGAACTTGAAAGACTACCATCAGTTAACCCAAGCACTAAGATACCA